>JBPRGE010000129.1:0-20915 GCA_051418035.1 Candidatus Longimicrobiales bacterium M2_2A_002 | reverse complement strand
GTCCAGGTGCAGATCGGTCATGGCCGACGCGTCGATCTGGCTGGCCACCGTCTCGATCCCCACGAAGTCCAGCGCCGAGTACTTCTTCATGGCGCTGCCATCGATGGTCACGTCCTCCAGCGTCGCCGAGCTCCAGTCCGTCCGCCACGTGTCCACCGTGACGTCCGTGTAGGTGTCGCTGAACATGCTGATCACGTCCGCCGGATCCTGCGTCGGCGCAGGCGCCGCCGCCGTCGGAGCCGTGGCCCCGCCACCGCCACCTGCGAACTCGACGTCATCCCACAGGTAGGTCTTCTCGCCGGCCGTGGCGCCGTCTGTGCCGAAGTTGAAGAAGATCGAGGCCTTGTCGTAGGTGTACGACAGGTTCAGCGCGGCCGTGCCCGTCGCCTCGTTGCTGAAGTCGAAGGTCAGCGTCTCCCAGGTATCTGCCGCCGTGGTCAGGGTCTCGGTCTCCACGCTCTGCGTCGGGTCCCCGGCGTTCTCGACCTTCAGCCGCACCGGGATGCCGGCGTCGGGCGAGTAGACCCGGACCGTCATCGTCGTGGCGCTCGCCGTGAACGGGATCGGCGACGCCAGGCCTGTCGAGTCGCTCATGGTCGTCCCGGCCCAGGTTTCCGCGCTCGCAGTCTTGACCGTTTGGGCCACCGTGTTCGACGCATCCGTCGGATCCGCCACCAGCGTGGACGCGGTGCCCCCGAAGTCGGTGAGCACGTAGTCCACCGCCGGATCATCGAAGGTGATGGGCAGGTCGACCTGCGCGCCGCCGGTGCCCCCGGCGTCGTAGAAGAAGATGTTGTCCAGGTAGACCTCGCCCGAGGTCACCAGGTCCACCACCACCTGCTGGATATTGCTGGTGCCATCCAGCCCGAGGGCCGCCAGCTCGGTCAGCGTGAAGTCGAAGGACAGCCACTCCCCCTGTGCGATCGCCGGATCGCTCGATCCATCCACGGTGATCGCGGCCTCCGTGGTGGTCGCCCCGATGTCCACCACCTTCAGCAGGAACTCGGTGCTCGCGTCCACCGGGTTCGGGAAGTAGGCGTCAAATCGGAAGTTCGTCATCCCCGCCGCGTCCAGATCGATCTGGTTCGCGCCGCCCAGCTCGATGACCTGGAAGTTGCCGTCCTGACCGTCGACGAAGACGTAGTTCAGCGCAGTGTTCCCCGACCCGGCCACGTCCACCTCGGTGAACTGAGCCGCACCGTAGTTGGCGAAGCCGGAGTTCGGCACGTCCGTGTAGCTGTCGCTGTAGATCGAGATCACGTCCGCTGCGTCCTGCGTCGGGGCCGGCGCCGGCGCCGACGGCGGGATCGCGTCGCCACCACCCTCCGTCGTCACCGTCACCGTCCCCGTGGCCGGCACGCTGCCCAGTGAGCCCGTGATGTCGGCGGTGCCCTCGCCCACGATGACGATCTGGCCGAGCTCGTCCACGGTGGCCACCGACTCGTCGGATGACGTGTAGTCGAAGTACGCCGGCATGGCGGTCACCGTGATGTCCTGGCCGCTGACCTCGTACGTCACGGAGCCCCCAGCCACCATGACGGTATCGCCGACCTCGACGTTCGCCAGCGAGTCGGCGATCACCGGCCGGGGATTCGAAATGGTGCTCAGGTCCGCGAACTGCAGCTCGTCGATCCAGAAGGTGTAGCCGTTCCCGTCCTCCGCGCCCTCGGCGAAGTAGAACAGACCGTCCTCCTGGTCCAGCTTGCCGGGCAGCGGGAAGGGGATCGCGTACTGCTGCCAGTCGGTGGTCAGCTGGAGGTTGTACGTCTCGGCCATGTACAGCGACTCGCCCGTGTTGTTGTTCCCCAGCCCGGCCACGTTCAGCTCCGCCGGCATGCTCGCCCGCGCCCAGAACGTCACCGCGTTGTACTCGGTCAGGTCACGGAGCGTGTTGGACGTGAACGCGCCACCGGCGTAGCTGCCCCCCGGGTTCGTGGGCACGGGAACGTCGATCCGCAGCGCGGAGCTGCCCTGGTAGAACACGCTCTGATCGACGACGACGGCATCGAACTTCGAACCGGCGAACGCCTGGTACGTCACGCCGTCCGCGAACCCGTCGATGAAGATCTCCGCGTTCCCCGGGAACTCGGCTTCTTCGAGATCCGTCAGATCCCGCTGGCAGGCGGGTGCGGCGACGAGCACGGTGACGGCCAGTGCGAGTCCGGCCAGGCTTCTCGAGATCATCCCTTCACTCCCGTTTGGGTCGGCTAGGCACACCCGATGGCGGACCCGTGCCAACATCTTTGTTCGCTTACCGAACAAAGTGCGTGGGGTGGACCCCGATTGTCAAGCAGGTCGTGTTCGGTCAGTCGGCGGTATAGACCCGGACCCAGTCGACTTCCATGGACTGGGGGAACGGCGTGGTCAGGTCGGGGCTGCCGGGCCAGTTCCCGCCGACAGCGACGTTCATGACCAGGTGGAACCTCTGATCGAAGGGCGCCGGGTACGGACCGCCCGTGGAGTACCAGTCGGTCTGGGTCTGGTAGCGCTCGCCGTCCACGTACCAGCGGATCTCCCCCTCCTCCCACTCCAGTGCGAAGACGTGGAAGTCGTCGGCGAAGGTCCCGGAGTCCAGCTGATACCAGTCCCCGCTGTGCTCGTTGGCCGGAGCCTCTCCGCCGTAGTGGAGGGTGCCATGGACGCGGGCCGGCTGGTGTCCGACGAGCTCCATGATGTCGATCTCGCCGCTGGCGGCCCATCCTCCGTACACATTGTCGGAGGGCAGCATCCAGATGGCGGGCCAGAGCCCCTGGCCCTGGAGGAGCCGCGCCCGGATCTCGAAGCGTCCGTACGTCCAGTCGCCCTTGTCCAGAGTCCGGATGCGCGCCGACGTGAAGTTGCGCCCGTTCACCGTCTCCCGTCGCGCCGTGATGGTGAGGAGCCCGTCGGCCACCGTCACGTTGTCGGCCTGGTACCACTGGAGCTCGTTGTTGCCCCACCCGCAGAGATCGATGTCGCAGCCGTCCCCGGTCTGGACGGACCATTTCGTCGCATCCAGGGCGTTCCCGTCGAACTCGTCGGACCACACGAGCGTCCAGCCGGTCGGTGGTTCGGTGTCGTCGGGGCCGGCGTTGCTCGCGCAGGCACTGACGCCCGCCAGCGCCAGGGGAATCGTCAGGAGCAGGGTCGGCAGGGCGGCACGCATATCATGACTTCCGAGTGGGGCTTCGCACCTGGCGAAGCGCATACATGTGACAGCGGGCCGGGCTCGGCAACCACTGATCCCCACCCGGCGGGTCCCCCGTCTCTACCCCAGCATCTCCTTCATGTTCTTGAAGAAGTTCTCCCTCAGCTCCTTCGACTCCTCCGGCGTCAGGATCTGCTCGTCGGACTTCACGTTCAGGTGCTCGTCGGGGAGGTTCTCGAGGTACCGGCTCGGCTGTGTCTCGACCTCCTCGCCGCCCCGCTGCCGGGTCAGGCACCGCGACAGCGTGACTCGCTTCCTCGCCCGGGTGAGCCCGACGTACAGGAGGCGCCGCTCCTCCGCCAGCGGGTCGCCGGCCGGCGCCTCGTTGATCGACCGGGAGTGCGGGAGGATCCCCTCCTCGAGCCCCACGAGGAAGACCTCGTCGAACTCGAGCCCCTTCGCGCTGTGCAGCGTCATGAGGACGACGGCATCCAGCTCGTCGTCCGTCTCGTCGTCCTCGTCCTGTTCCAGCTTCAACCTCACCAGCGCGTCGTGCAGCGTGGGCGGGTCCCAGCCCTCGGGCGCCGGTGCCGGCCGTCCCTGGTAGGCCTCCCCGGCGTCCGGCCGGTCGGCCCACCGTTTCCGCTCGTAGCGGGCGAGGGCGCCGACCAGGTCCTTGAGGTTGTGGACCCGGTGCTCGTCGTCGGCCACGCTGTCGATGAGCCCGGTCCCGTCCCGGAACAGATCGAGCGCCCACGCGGCGATCGGTGTCAGCTTCGAGCCCGGCGGGTACGTGGCCGTGTGCTCCTCGGCCTTCTCGAGCTTCCGGCGGGCATGGTTCAGGATCGTCTGGAAGTCCCGGATCGCCCGGAGCTGGGCGGCGCCGATGTCGCTCGCTGAGGCCCCGTCGCTGTCCGCCACCGTGCGGAGGGTGGCGCAGAACCCCTGGCCGCGCTGCCGGGCGAGGTCGGCCAGGCGCATGACCGTGGTCCGGCCTATGCCCCGGGTCGGTACGTTGATGATCCGGCGGACCGCGATCTCGTCGTTGGGGTGGGCGATGGCCCGGAGGTACGCGACGCCGTCGGCGATCTCCTTCCGGTCGAAGAACCCGGTGCTGCCGACCACCCGGTAGGGGATGTCCCGCTCCCGCATGGCCTCCTCCAGCGGCCGGCCCTGCAGGTTCGTGCGATAGAGGACCGCGTAGTCCTTCCAGTCGGTGGCGTGGCGGTAGCGACGAAGGCCGATCTCCTTCGCGACGGTCTCGGCCTCCTTCGTCTCGTTCTCGTGCTCGTACAGATCGACCGGCTCGCCGATCGGGTTTTCGGTACGGAGCGTCTTCTCGTGACGGTGCGGGTTCTCGGCGATCACGGCACTGGCCACCGCCAGGATCCGCTTCGTGCTCCGGTAGTTCTGCTCCAGCTGGATGACCTCGGCGCCCGGGAAATGGCGCTCGAACTCGAGGATGTTCCGGACGTCGGCGCCGCGGAACGCGTAGATCGACTGGTCGTCGTCACCCACCACGCACAGGTTCCGACGCCCGCCCGCGAGGTGCCGGGCCATGTCGAGCTGGACGGAGTTCGTGTCCTGGTACTCGTCGATCATGACGTACTTCCACCGCTTCCAGACGGCGCGCCGGACCTCCTCGTCCTCCGCCATGAGCTTCGTCGGCAGGAGGAGCAGGTCGTCGAAATCGACGGCGCCGCACGCCCGGAGCACGTCCCGGTACTTCGGGTACACGTCGGCGCAGAGGATGGCGTAGTCGTCGGCGCGGGTCCCCTGCCCCGGGTCGGCCATGACCTCGCGGCGGGCGGCGGCGGGCGAGAGGCCCCGGGTCTTCCAGTCCGAGATCCGGCGGAGGACGCGCTGGAGGTCGAACGCGTCGTCGTCCACGTGCACCTCGGCCGCCGCCTGCTTCAGCGCGCCCAGCTGGTCCCGGGTGTCGTAGATGGCGAACCGCTTCGGCAGCTCCAGCCGGTCGCCGTGCTCCCGGAGGATGCGGACGCCCAGCGAGTGGAAGGTCGAGAGGACGACGTCGCGGGCCGCGTCGCCGGCGAAGCTCGCCACCCGCTCCTTCATCTCGTCGGCGGCCTTGTTGGTGAAGGTCACCGCCAGGATCTGGCGGGGCTCGGCCTTCCCGGACCGGATCAGGTGCACGATCCGGTGGACCAGCATCTTCGTCTTCCCGGATCCGGCACCGGCCAGGACCAGCACCGGGCCGTCCGTCTGGAGGACCGCTCGGCGCTGCTCGGGATTGAGACCGCGGAGGTGGGTTTCGGGGCTTCGCATCGGCGCCGAAGGTAGCGGCGATCCGGGCACGCGTACAGGGCTCGACGGGCGGACGATCCGAAGGGACCGGCCTCCGGGGAATTTGCACGTGCCGGGGATGACGTTACGTTTCCGCTGTCTCTAGCCCCTATCCAACGACATGTCTGACGCCTCGCCTTCCCCGGCGGCCCGCGAACGGGCGGCCCGCGACATCGCGATTCTCATCGCCCTCCAGAACGCCCGCGACGAACGCGAGCAGGTCCTGCTGGAGCTGCGGAACAAGCTGTTCGTCTCCAGCACCGATCCCCGCCGGCAGCGATTGATGGAGTGCCAGGAGGACCTGGCCTACCGGATCCGTGAGCTCGACGCGGAGCTGGGCCCGGAGCCGACACCGGAGGACTAGCCCCGGTCGGCGACAGGACCCTTGCAGAGCGCCGACGATGCCCGACGCCGGCTCCCCGTCCGCGTCGTACACCGTCCCGGTGATGGTCAGCGGCTCCCGGGCTCGTCCTCCGGGGCCAGGCGATCACCGCTGCAATGAGCAGGGGCACGGCGCGCGAGGAAAGCGAGCGCATCGTCGCGTGCTCCATGGGGCTCCGTCCGGTTCGCGGGGGTCGTGGGCTCCACCCGTGAACGTTCGAACCACGCCCGCGTCCTGCAACCCCGGGTCGATCCCCCCATCATCGCCCACCGCACGCCCTTTGCAGCCACGTCGACATGTCGACCGAACCAGCGCACAGACACAAGGACCACCGCCCATGTCATCCATCGACCGACCGCTCAGCGCCGACGTGCTCCACTTCGACCTCGCCGCCGAGGAGAAGGCCGCGATCCACCCCGAGACCCTCGAGCGGGACGGGCGCAGCAGCCGGACCCTCCTGAAGGACGGCGCGCTCCGGGTGACGCTCATCGTGCTCGGTCCGGGTGGCGGGATCCCGGAGCACACGGCCCAGGGACCCGTCACGGTGCACCCGCTCCGGGGCAGCCTCGAGGTCACCGTCGAAGACGAGACCCACGCGGTCGCCCCGGGCGGCCTCCTCACGTTCGGAGCCGGCGTTTCTCATGCGGTACGGTCGGAGGAGGGTGCGGCGTTCCTGCTGACCGTCGCGCACACGGGGTAGGCGCCCGACGCGGGCCGGCCGGCCGGTACTGTCTTCACCACGCTGGCCGCTTCCTTGCAGCCCCCTTGCACCGGGTCTCTCAATGACCCTGTTTCGACCCTCACCGCAATCGGAGGTCACCCGAGATGAACGCCAGATCGGTCGGGGCACTCCTCGGAATCCTCGTCGCAGCGACACCGCTCGCGGCGCAGGAAGAGGAGCCCCAGGCGCAGGAAGCCCAGGCGCAGGAAGCCCGGGAGCAGGAACCCCGGGAACAGGCGACGACTCAGCAGGAGGACGCGGCCGCCCCGGAGATCCTCCGGGCCATCCAGCTCCCCAACGTTGCGGAGGTCCTCCGGGAGCGGGGCGTCCCTACCGAAGAGATCGAGGCGGCCATGCAGAGCGGCCGGAAGGAGGGCGTGCCGCCTGCCGACATGGCCGGGATCCTGGAGGAGACGGCCGAAACGGTCGATGAGACCGGGCCGATCGAGAACTTCGGTGCGTTCGTCGAGGCGCGGCTGGCCGAGGGCCTGCGCGGCCGGGAGCTGGCGGAGGCCATCCGGGCGGAGCACGCCCGTCGCGGGATCGGTCAGGGACGGATGCTCGAGTCCAGGGGGCGCGGGCAGGGCATGTCCGGCGGACCTCCGGGTCGGGCCGGGCGAAGCGGCATGGGCCCCGACAGCATGGGCCCCGACGGCATGGGCCCCGACAGCATGAGGGCCGACTCGGGGCGCCGGGGCCCGCCGATGGAGCGGGGGCAGCGCGGCCGACGGCCGGACTCCATGCCCGCCCGGGGCGGCGGCCAGGGCAAGGGCGGCGGCCAGGGCCAGGGCGGCGGTCAGGGCCAGGGCGGCGGTCAGATCAGCGGTCAGCAGACGGGAGGTTCGCGATGAGTGCGTTCACGAGAGCCGGTCTCGCGGTGGTGCTCACTCTGGGCCTGGCGGCGTGCGGCGATGCGCCCGAGCAGGCGGAGTCCGACGCCTACGGCGAGCCGGGTGCGACGGAAACGCAGCCGGTCCCCGCATGGGTCGGCGAGGTCGCGGTGGTGGCGAACGCCATCGAGGCACGACCCTCCGCCGTGGACTCGATCCTCGAGGCCCACGAGATGACGCGGGCGACGCTCGACTCGCTGCTCTACGAGGTCGCGGAGGATCCCGCGCTGACGGCCGCATACCGGGAGGCGCGGGACCGGTAACGGCACCACGACTCTGTTGGCTCAGCCGCCGCCCTCGATGGGCGGGGCGCCCGTGGCCTCCACGGCGCGCATGAGCTCCGGCACCACCTCATCGGCGTACCGCCGGATCTCGGCCCGGATCGGGGCCAGCTCGGCCTGTCCCGCGGCGACGGTCTGCCGGTGCATCTCCGTCGGACCGTACGTCGTGCTCAGCCCCCGGAACCCGACGAACAGGCGGCTCATCGGCGTGGGCGGGCCCCGCTCGCCGACCTCGCGCTTCGCCTCGCTGCCCTGCAGCCGCTCGCGCAGCTCCAGCAGCTCGAGCCGGGCCTGATAGAGCCGGTCGTACAGCGACGGCTCGGGATCGTCCGCCCGGCTGAGCGCCGTCTGCATCGCCTCGACCTTGTCGATCTGCTCCCGGAGCGTGTTCGACGTACGGGTCGCGGCGAGCCGGAACGCCTCCAGCTCCTCCCGGAACGATGCCACCTCGGCGGGTGATGCCCGCTCGAGCGCGCCCTGGTAGAGCGGTGCGACCTCGAGCTCCACCGGACCGGCCAGCCCCGTCACCTCGCCGGCGTCGACCTTCACCAGCGATGCCGTGTACGTCCCCGGCATCGCCCAGAACCCGCCGCCGGGGAACCCGTCGCGCTCCTCAAGCGCGATCTGGGCGCTGGACGCCACCTCCAGGTCCCACGCCACCCGGTGCAGCCCGGCCGAGGTGGGGCCGTTCACGCGGTTGACCACGTTGCCGGCCGCGTCACGGATCACGACCTGGACCCGGGGCCCCTGCTCCCGCATCTCGGCCTCCAGCGCGTCCCACCCCGGGAACGGCACGTCCTCACCGGCCTCGATGCCCGCCTCCCGCTGCTGCCGCTCCGCCTCCAGCGACCGGTAGCCGTCCCGCAGCCAGTAGCTGAAGACCGCACCGAACGGCGGATTGTCCGCCGTGTACTGGCTCCGGCCCTGGGAGTCCTGGACGTCCTTCTCGTCGTACCAGAGCGCCGGCCGCGTGTCGAACAGCACGGCCTCGCCGGTCAGGCCGTCGGCGGCCTCCCGGAGCGGCGTGTAGTCGTCCAGAACGAAGATCCCGCGGCCGAACGACGCCGCCACGACGTCCTCCCGGTCGCGCTGGATCACGACATCGCGGAACGAGATGGTCGGCGCGCCGCCGATCTCGGTCCACTCCCCGCCGCCGTCGACGGTGAAGAAGAGCCCGAACTCGGTGGCCGCGAACAGGAGGTCCGGGTCCACGTGGTCCTGCACCACCCGCCAGACCAGGTGGCGGTCCGGGAGGTTGCCGGCCATGGACGTCCACGACTGACCCCGATCGGTGCTCTTGACGAGGTACGGCGAGTAGTCGCCGTACTTGTGGTTGTCGAGCGCGACGTAGACGGTGCTCGGGTCGTGGTGATCGGCCTTGATGTCGTTCACGAACGCGGTCGCCGGGACGCCGTCGATGCTCCCGACCTCGATCCGGCGCCAGCTCTCGCCGCCGTCCCCGGTGACCCAGAGCAGCCCGTCGTCGGTGCCCGCGTAGATGAGGTCCTCGTCCAGCGGGCTCTCGCCCAGCGAGGTGATGGTGTTGTAGTTCGACATGGCGTCCACGTCCCACGCGGCATCCCACGACTGGGTCCGGCCCATGATCGGGAGCTCGATCCGCTCCTGGCTCCGGGTCAGGTCGCCGGAGATCGGGGTCCAGCGGTTGCCCCGATCGTCGCTCCGCCAGACCCGGTAGCTCGCGTGGTACAGCCGCGTGGGGCTGTGGAAGCTCACCTCCAGCGGCGCGTCCCAGTTGAACCGCTCGAACGGCTCGCCCTCCCCGGCCTGCGGCTGGATGAAGACCTGCTCGCCGGTGATCCGGTCGATCCGGTGGATCCCGCCCTGCTGCGTCGACGCGTAGACGATGTCCGGGTTCCCGGGCTCGGTGGCCGACTCGTGCCCATCGGCGCCCAGCGTCTTGAACCAGTCGGCGTTCCGGATCCCGTGGTCGTACGCCGTGCGCGTCGGACCGCCGTTCGAGCCGTTGTCCTGCGTGCCGCCGTACACGTTGTAGAAGGGCAGCGCGTCGTCCACCGAGATCTTGTAGTACTGCATGACCGGCAGGTTGCTCACGAACCGCCAGCTCTCCATGTCGTCGAACGTCTCGTACAGCCCGCCGTCGCTGCCGAAGATGATGTAGTTCGGGTCGCTCTTCCGGAACGCTATGGCGTGGTCGTCCACGTGCTTGGCCGTGTTGTCGATCCCCTGGTAGGTCGCGAAGTGGTCATCGCTGTACAGCGTGGTGTTGCTCACCAGGAAGAGCCGACCGAACCGGTGCGGCGACGCGTACAGCTCCTGGTAGTAGTGGGGGCCGGTGCCGCCGGCGACGGCATCGCTCATCTTCCGCCACGACTCGCCCCGGTCCTCCGACATCCAGACACCGCCCTCGGTCCGGATCGTCTCGATGGCCGCGTACACGTAGTCCGGCCGCTGGGGCGAGAGGGCCAGCCCGATCTTGCCGAGCGGGCCGTCGGGCAGCCCCGTCCGGAGCCGCTCCCATGTGTCGCCGCCGTCCTCGCTCTTCCAGATCCCCGAGCCGGGGCCACCGCCCATGTAGGCCGCCACCGTCCGGTGCCGGTCCCACGTGGCCGCGTACAGCCGGTCCGGGTTGCGCGGGTCGATCACGACGTCCGTGGCGCCCGTCCACTCACCCTCGCCCAGCACCTTGCTCCACGTCTCGCCGCCATCGGTGGTCCTGTACAGACCCCGCTGGCCGCCCGGGCTCCAGAGCGGGCCCTGGGCCGCCACCCACACGATGTCCGAGTCCTCCGGGTGCACGACGATCGTGGACAGGTGCTCCGACTCCTCGAGCCCCATGTTCTGCCACGTGCGACCCCCGTCCTCGCTCCGGTAGATGCCGTCCCCGAAGCCGGCGTGACGCCCGCCGACGTTCTCGCCGGTGCCGACCCAGATGATGTCCGGGGCGCTCGGGTCGATGGCCAGGTCGCCGATGGAGTACGAGCCCTGGTCGTCGAAGATCGGGTCCCACGTGGTGCCCGCGTTCTCCGTCTTCCACACGCCGCCGGAGCCGACGGCCACGTACATGATGTTCTCGTTCCGCGGGTGGATGTCGATGTCCGCGATCCGACCGCCGTTGATGGCCGGCCCGATGGACCGGAGGCGCAGGCCCGGGAGCGACGTCTCCGAGAGGCTCTCCTGCGCCAGCGCCGCGCCCGGCAGGAGCAGCAGAATGAGGACGAGGGACAACAGCGAGGTTGGCTTTCTCATGGATGGTCCGGAAAAGGGTTTGTGTGCCACGGTGCTCATTCGATACGACGCCCGGGGTCGGCGGAGCGTTGGCGACGCCGGTCCGCGTCCCGATGACGGAGGATGCTGTCGGCCTCCGGTCGGGTGCCCGCCGTACGCTTCCGCTCCCGCCGGTCCAGCTCGGTACACAGCCCTCGGAGTGCCGCCACCCCCACCACGTCCTCTTCCCGGAGCGGCACCGTCCACTGCCGGAGCCCGCCGAGCCGGTCCTCGATCATGGCCAGGTACTCCGCCTCCCTGTCCCGTCGCCGGGCCAGGAACTCGCCGTCGGCCTCGGGAGGCAGGACGCGGTTGACCACCAGGCCGGTCACCGGGATCCTGTATCGCTCGAGGGCGTCCACGGCGCGGCGGGTCTCCAGGATCGGGAGCCGCTCGGGGATCACCACGAAGAGGAAACCGGCGCGGTCCCGGTCGGTCACGATCCCGCGGGCCTCACGGAAGCGGGCCTGCCGTCGCTCCAGTGCCTCGAGGACGGGGTCGGCCGACTCCTCCCGCTCGCTCCCCGCGGCCGCGCCCGTCACGTTCCGCCACATGCGACCCAGCGACCGCAGCTTCCGGCGCCGGGCCACCAGGCCGTCCATCCACCCCTCCATGGCTTCGGGCAGCCCCAGCAGCCGCAGCGTGTGCCCGGTGGGCGCGGTGTCGAAGATCACCCGGTCGTACGCGTCGCCCGCCAGCGGCATGAGGCGGGCGAACCGGTCGAACAGCGCCGCCTCCTCGGCGCCGGGGGAGACCCGCGCCACGTCCACCTCCCGCTCCACCTCCTTCAGCATCCGTGGCGAGGCGACCTCCCGGATCCGGTCCTTCACGTCGGCGATGTAGCCGTCGGCCTCCAGGCGCGGGTCGATCTCCAGCGCGTCGAGCCGGTCGATCACCGACGTGGGCTCCGGGCCGAGCTCCGCGCCCAGAACATCGCCGGTGGAGTGGGCCGGGTCCGTCGACACGAGCAGCGTCCGCGCGCCGTCGTCCGCGGACGCGACGGCGAGGGCGGCGGCGATGGTCGTCTTGCCCACGCCCCCCTTCCCGCCCACGAACGTGACGGGCCGGATCGGGAGGCTCACGCCGGCAGCCCTCCCGGCGACGTCGTCGCCTGGTCTGGGCCTGCGCGGGAGGCGGGGCTCAGCAGCACCGCCATCCTCCGTCGGGAGGGTGGTCCATCCCGATCCGCCGGTGCCACTCGTGGAGCTCCTCCATCAGGTACGGCATGAGCTCCAGCGTGTAGAACTCGGTGGGGTTCGGTACGCCCAGCGCGTCGGAGAAGGTGGCCAGGAGGAACGCGTCGCGCTGTCGGGCGTAGCGCCGCTGGACCTCGGCGCGGTACGGCGCCAGCGCGATCCCTTCGTAGATCTCCGCGGCGGCCTTCAGCCTCCGACGGAATGCTCTCCACCAGTCCATGGGAAGCGGCCCGGCTACGTGGACGGCTGTCCCAGGGAGCGATACCACTCCCGCTCCGTCAGCGCTGCAGCCACCTTGATCGCGGCGCGTCGGTAGGCAGTACCGGGCTCGATCTCCCGACCCCCGCAGTCCGGGGCGCCGTGGAGTCCAGCGCGGACCCACCGGAAGGCGTCCCGGGCGAACCAGAGCGCGATGCCCGACGCCACTGCCCACAGCCACATCATCTCGGATTCCACGGTGCTCCTCCAGAATGCCGGTCGGTTTGCCGATCGCCCCGCCCCGGGCCTTCTCCCGTACAACGCTAGGCGCCGCCGTGGGTCGGGACAATAGCCCGCACCCACCGTATCCGTGGCAGCCAGACAAAAAAAGGCCCGCGACAAAGCCTGAAGCCTCGTCGCGAGCCCCCTGCCCGCTTCCTGCCGCGGGCTGTAATCCGCGCAGTCCGCGCTGCTCAATCCGCGCGATCCGCGGTACTCAGGCCTGCTCGAACTCCCGCAGGAAGCCCTCGAAGAGCCGCAGGTGGCCCTCCTCGTCGCGCATGATCGCGATGACCATGTCCTGCGTCGTGAAGTCGAAGCCATCGGTGAACTCGATGATATCCGAGTAGTGCTCGATGGCACCCTTCTCCGCCTCGATCACGCCCTTGATGACGCCCACGATGTCCGTGGACTCCTCGGGCGGCTGCAGGAACGTCTGCTCGGCCTCGAAGTCCATGGAGCCGGGAACCGTGCCCCACAGCTCCTTGATCCGCTGCGCGAACTCCTGCGCGTGGCCGAGCTCCTCATCGATGTCCTCTTCGAGTGCCTCGATGACCTCCTGGGCCCGGACGCCGTCCGGGTTCACGGAGTTGGCCGTGTAGCTCATGACCGTCTCCATCTCCATCCAGTAGGCCTTCTTGAGCATCTCGATGAGCTGCTCGCGCTTCTCGGTATTCTCCTCGGCCAGAACGCCCCGCTTCGGCGTCTTCGTCATGGTCGCCATATCATCCTCTTTCAGTTGCTGGTTTCCTTCCGACTCCACCCCCTTTCAGGAGCAAGTTCCGGACCGCGGGAACGAGACGTCGGGCGCACCGGAACCGGGCTCGAAATCGCAGCGAGCCGAGCGCCCATTTCGGAGCCGGCGAACGCGCGGATGGTGTAGCAGATCCCACCTCCTGCCACGGTGCATGACGTACCCGGGTCGAGCTGTAACCAGCCGGGAGTCTCGCCGGCGAGGAGCTTCAGCGCGTCCCGCGCATTCAGCGGTGAGAAGGGGTGCGCTACGCCCCGGACGCCGGCTCCCCGCCCCCGGCCCGGCCCCGCGAGATCGTCCTCCGGACAACGACCACGGCCTCGAGGATGAGCCAGATCTCCAGGGCGAAGATCAGGGCACCGGCGCCGAACAGCGTCCACTGGCTCCGGAAGTGCTGACCGAGCTGGTCGATCATGGCCCACGTGGTCATGAAGAAGAGGAAGACCATCGGGATGCCGGTGACCCAGGCGTTGCGCCGCCTGGCGAGGAGCACGGTGGTGATGACCAGGAGGGTGAGTGCGCCGGTGAGCTGGTTGGTGGTACCGAAGAGCGGCCAGATCCGCATCCCTCCGGCGCCCCGGTCCACACCGAGCGCCAGCGCCGCCACGGTGATCACCGCCACGAGCGACGCGATGAACCCGTTCTGCAGCACCTTGACCCGATACTGGCTGCCCAGCTCCTCGATGATGTAGCGCTGGAGCCGGACGCCGGTGTCCATGGTGGTGGCGGCGAAGGAGATGACCACGACGGCCGCGAAGATGACCGCCACTTCGTGGGGGATGGCGATCCCTTCGGCCAGCGCGCCTACCCCGCTCACGAAGGCGTGGACACCGCCGGACGAGGCCTGGGCGAAGGAGCCGTAGTGCTCCCGCCACCCGTCGATCCCGGCGTAGACGGCGAAGCCGGCGGTGGTGGCCAGGATCGAGGTCAGCGCCAGTGTCCCCTCCCCGGTCATCCCGCCATAGCCCACGTACCGGGCATCGGTCTCCTTGTCCAGCTGCTTCGACGTGGTCCCCGACGCCACCAGCCCATGGAACCCGGAGATCGCGCCGCACGCGATGGTTATGAAGAGCAGCGGGAACCAGGAGGGCGAGTCCGCGGGCAGGTGGGTGTTCACGGCCGGCGCCACGACCTCCGGGTTCACGGCGATCACGCCCGCGAAGATCACGGCCAGCGCCACGAAGAGCTGGTGGCTGTTGATGTAGTCGCGGGGCTGGAGCAGCACCCAGACGGGCAGACTGGACGCGACCAGTCCGTACAGCAGCATCACGATGACCCACCCCGCGCGGACCCCGTCGGTCACGGCCGCCGCCTGGGCCGCGGCCATGTCGCCACCGGCCGCCTCGATCTGGGCGACGGTGGGCGCGAAGCTGAAGAAGTCCGGCAGCTGCGGCTGGATGTACTGGCCGAGCCAGATGTAGACGTAGAGGAGCAGCAGCCCCACCAGGCTCGGGATCAGGATCCCCGACCGGGTCCGGTAGACCAGCACGCCGATCAGAATGGCGGTGGGCACCTCCATCCAGACCGGGAAGATGGCGCCCGGGTTCGCGATGAAGAGGTTCGCGATGACCACGGCGAACACCGCGTTCACCATCAGGAGCAGGAAGAAGATGATCAGCAGGAACAGGACCCGGGCCCGGGAGCCGATGATCCCCTCCGTGAGCGTGCCGATGGACTGCCCCTTGTTCCGCACGCTGAGCCAGAGCGCGCCGAAGTCGTGGACGGCGCCGGCGAAGATCGTCCCGAGGACCACCCAGAGGAACGCCGGCAGCCACCCCCAGATCACGGCGATGGCCGGGCCGACGATCGGGGCCGCGCCCGCCACCGAGGTGAAGTGGTGACCGAACAGGACGTGCCGGTTCGTCGGCACGTAGTCGACACCGTCCTCGAACTGGTGGGCCGGCGTCTCGTAGTCGGGGTCGAGCCGGTAGACGTGGCGGGCGAGGTAGCGGGAGTAGAGCTGGTAGCCCGTAAGGAACGCCGTGAGGCCGATGACCAGGAGTACGATCGCGCTCATGATCTGGCAACCTGCGGAGCGGGTCGCCGTGAAAGCAAGTCCCGGAGCCTCCGTACGACACGCGAAGGAGCGGCCCCGGCGCCGGCTGCGGAGGGGCGCGATCGGTGCTTCTGCGGGGCCGGCCCGGCGAACGCAGCCAACCATGACGCGGCGGAGTTCGGCGACGACATCTTCACGACCCGGACCCGGACCACCGTCCATCCGTCCACCCCGGTCGATCGGCCGGACGAGCCGCCCGCGCGTTGACGATTCCGGGATCGTCGTCCACCTTTGTGTGTTCGATCATGGAGGCCCCTTACCAGGTAACGAGCGATGAGCAAGCCGGTGAAGAGCGTGATCACGTGCGACCTCGACGGGAAGATCGAGACGTTCAACGAGGGCGCACAGGAGCTGTTCGGGTACACCGAGGACGAGGCCGTGGGGAGGCTGCGGGTCTCCGCCTTCTCGCCCGGCGAGGTGGTGCTGGGCCACGTCGGCGGGTGGCTGGCCGCCGCGGAGGAGGAGGGCGAGTTCGAGACGGACACCGTCTTCGTCCGCAGGGACGGCACCCGGTTCCCCGCCCACATCAGGATCACCCCTACCTTCGCGAACAACCCGGACACGGGCGAGCGGGAGCAGATCGGCTACTGCGGCGTGACGGTCCCGCTCGAGGGCGCCGAGGCGGCCGCGGTGGCGCCCGACATCTCCATGGCCACGAAGATCTTCAAATGGCTGGTGGTGACCCGGGCGCCGTTCCTGACCGCCACGGCCGTGGGTGTGGTCACCGGCGCGGCCGCCGTATTCGCCACCACCGGCTCCGTGCCGTGGGGGCTCTTCCTGCTCACGCTGCTGGGCACGTCGCTCCTCCACATGTTCGCCAACACGGCGAACGACTACTTCGACTGGCGGAGCGGGACGGACCAGGCCAACACCGACTACATCGTCCCGTTCACGGGCGGGAGCCGGTCCATCGAGCTGGGGCTGGTCTCACCGAAGGGGCTCGCGGCCCTATCCATCGGGCTGCTCCTGGCCGCAGCGGCCATCGGCGGGCTGCTGATGGCGCTCCAGCCCGGGGCCGCGACGGACATCGCGATCCTCGGGCTGGTCGGCGCCGTGATCTCCTACTTCTACACGGCACCGCCGCTCCGGCTCGCCGCCCGGAAGGGGCTCGGTGAGCTCTTCGTCGGGCTCGTGTTCGGCCCGTTCCTCGTCCTGGGCGTGACCACCGTTCTCCGGGGTGAGCTGATCTTGACCGACGCGCTCTACGGGCTCCCACCGGGAATCCTCACGGCCGCCATCCTCTGGATCAACGAGTTCCCGGACATCGAGGGCGACCGGGCCGGCGGGAAGATGAACCTGGTTGCCACGCTCGGGTGGGAGACCGCCCGGGGCGGCTACATCGCGCTGCTCGTGATGGCGCTGGCGGCCATCATCGGCCTCTACGCCGCCGGCATGGCCCCGATCTGGGCCTTCGCCGCGCTCCTGGCCGCGCCCCTCGCCATCAGGGCCGCCCGGATCCTCTACTCGACCCGGGTGCCCGCCGCGCTCAAGCCCGCGTGCGCGGCGACGATCCAGCTCCAGCTCACGGCCGGGCTCCTCTTCGCGGCCGGCGTCGCCATGATGTCGGTGCTGTAGGCCAGCCTCTTTCGGGCCGGCCGGAGCGCCCGGGACGGGGGGCGGAAACGCCGGGCGGGCAGTCGCGTGGCGTCGCAGACGACCGCCTCACCCCGCCGGGGTGGCATCCTCGTCCAGCGACTCCGTCTCCCGCAGATGGACCGGCTCCGGCTCGCCGCGGATCTTCTTCAGCCGCAGGTTCAGCAGCTCCACGAAGAGCGAGAAGGCCATGGCGAAGTAGATGTACCCCTTCGGCACGTGCAGATCGAAGCTCTCCACGATCAGCATCACCCCGATGAGGAGCAGGAACGACAGCGCCAGCATCTTGATCGTCGGATGATCCTCGACGAATCGGCTGATGGGACCCGCGGCGACCAGCATCACCATCACCGCCACGACCACGGCAGCGATCATCACGCCGATCTCATCGACCATGCCCACGGCCGTGATCACCGAGTCCAGCGAGAAGACCAGGTCCAGGAGGAGGATCTGGATGATCACCGATCGGAACGTCGGGTACGCCTGCGTCCGGTGACCGCCCCCCGTCTCACCCTCGAGCTTGTGATGGATCTCGTACGTGCTCTTCGCAACCAGGAACAGACCGCCGATCAGCAGGATCAGGTCACGACCGCTGATCTCCTCGCCCAGCATCGAGAAAAGCGGCGCCGTCAACCCGATGACCCACGCCAGCACCAGCAGCAGCATGATCCGCGTGATCATGGCCAGCGCCAGACCCGTGTTCCGGGCCGTCGCCTGACGCGCCTCCGGCAGCCGGCTCGACACGATCGAGATGAACACGATGTTGTCGATCCCCAGCACGATCTCCAGCGACGTCAGCGTCGCAAAGGCGATCCAGATCTCGGGGTCTGTCAGCCACTCCATTGCCTGCCCTCCCGTCTCGCGGTCTGCCCGTCCGCCGCACCGAACCTACCGCACGGCCACCGCACCGAACAACCGGCACCGCACCGCGGGTGGTCGCCGGGGCGCCCTTTCATTAGCTTGGCTAACGAACACGACCGCGAACCGTACCACGACGAGCATGGCAGTGTCGAGTGAGGAGCTGGCCGACCGGGTTCATTCGCTGGCGATGCAGCTGTTGAGACGCGTCCGTGCGGCGGACTTCGAGTCGGCGCTGAGCGAGGCTCGGCTGTCCGCGCTGTCGGTGCTCGTGTTCAGCGGCCCCAGGACCGTGGGCGAGCTGGCGGCGGCGGACCAGGTGACCGCGCCCACCATGAGCCGCCTGGTCACGGCGCTGGAGCGGGAGGGGTATGTGCGCCGGGAGACCGACACGGACGACGGTCGCCGGGTTCGCGTGGTGGCGACGGCGGAGGGCGTGCGGGCGCTGAGCGAGGCCCGCCGTCAGCGGGTGAGCCGGGTGGCCGGCTTCCTCGAGGCGATCGACGAGGACGACCGTCGTACGGTGCTGGAGGCGACCGAGCTCCTGGAGGCCGCGCTGGCGGAGACGGAGCCGGCCGCCCGCTGACGGTCGGTTCAGATAGCGGCACCGAGGAAGAGGAGCGGAAGCCTGGTGAGCGCGTCGAGCCCGGTCACGTAGAGCTTGCCGACCAGGTAGTCGATATCGGCGGCCGCGCCGCTCCCGAGCGCCCCACCACCCGGCTCGCTGTAGCGGAAGTTGCTCCCCTCCACGGCGATCTCGACCGCCACCTCACCGTCACACACGATATTCCCCGTCCCCGACTGGTCCCCGGCGGCGTCGCCCGTGATGTCCAGGTTCAGGGTCGTGGTGCTCCCGTCCTGCGTCATCCCGGCCGTTATGTCCTGGCTGAACGGGCTGTCGGATCCGGACGCGGTCCCATCGATGGCCAGGGTGTACACGCCTTCGGTGCCCTCGAGGGTAACGCCGATGGTGAATACGCTGTCGCTGGTCTCGGTGTTGGCGGATACGGAGTAGTCCACCTGGAAGTCGATCGTCTCGTCGCCGCCGCTGAAGAAGCCCGCGGCGGTGAAGTCGGTCTCGACGGTCGTGGCGGTAGTGGTGGAATCGAGGCGCTCGGTGAAGTCGGCGATGACGCCGTTCGCCGTGGAGACCATGACGATCCCGATGCGGCTGCCGGTGCCGTCATCCTCGTCCGTGAGGTCGACGTAGCCCTTCTCGACGAGCGGCACGATGAAGTTGCCGGCGGTGTCCGCCTCGTACCAGATGATCCGGACGCCGTTGGCGGGCGCGCCGGTGCGCTCCGGGTCGACGACCCAGACCGACTCGGCCGCGTCGTAGATCACCGTCTCACCGAGGAGCGCGGCCGGGATCTCGACCGCGCCCGCGATGACGCGGGTCGCGGCGATCCCGGGCGAGGCCCTGTCGAACGTGACCCCCTGATCGACGAGGAACTCGAAGGCCGAGCGCAGCGCGGTCGATGCGCTCCGGACCTCCTCGGCGGGCCGGAGCAGTCGGTCGACGGAGCCAGCGATGGCCACGGGGTCGCCGCAGGCCCCCGGTACACCCTCTACCGTATCGTCGCCACAGCCTGCGAGGACGAAGGTGACAAGGAGCGTGCTGATGGCCCAGGTCCGGCTCCGCTCGTACATTTCGGGGGTTCCTTCGCGTCGGTGAGTCAGATCGTCCCCGTCGGGGCGTCACGGACCAACCATAGCGGAGGACGTCGGCCCCGGGCAACCGGCGGCCCTGTTCGGACGTTGCAGGACCCCGGGCCGGCTCGCACCGGGGTCGAGAGCGTGGAGCATTGCAGAAGGAGGCCCATGGGCAAGAAGAAGTGGCTGCAGATCATCGCCGGGGTGGTCGTGCTGTTCCTGGTCGTACAGCTGGTGCCGTCACCGGCGGCCGACAATCCACCCGTCGAGAAAGAGGTTACAGCGCCGGAGGAGGTCGTTCGGATCCTGCGCCAGTCGTGCTACGACTGCCATTCCCACGAGACCGCGTGGCCGTGGTACGCCCGGGTGGCGCCGGCCAAGTGGCTGGTCCGGGAGCACGTGGAGGACGCCCGATCGGAGCTGAACTTCTCGCTGTGGAACCGATACGACGCGGAGGAGCGGTCGCACAAGTGGGAGGAGGTGGCCGAGATGGTGGAGGAGGGCGAGATGCCGCTCCGGAGCTACCTGATCGTCCACCGGGATGCCCGGCTGTCGGAGGACGACTACCGCACGCTGGTCAACTACGCGTCCCGGGAGGCGGCCACGCCGGCGCGGGAGCGCACGCGGTAGCTCCACCCGCGGTGGCGTGGCCTCCGGGTCCCGGGCTCGCGGGCCTCAGCCGCCGGCCCCCACCATCCGGGTCAGGTACTCGTAGCGGGCGTCCACGTCCTCCTGGATCCGGGTGATGTCCTCATCGGTCAGGTGCTTGAACCGCCCCTGGGCCCGGATATACGGCTCCACCGACTCGCCGGTGCTGTCCATGGTGAAGCGCCACCGCTGGCCGTTCTCGACCTCCAGCAGCGGGAAGACCCGGTTCTGGACGGCTCTCCGACCGAGCTCCACCGTCTCTTCGTCGGCGGTCTTCCACCCCGGCGGACACGGCGACAGGATATGGAGGAAGCGCGTCCCCCGGATCGACTTCGCCTTCCGCACCTTCTCCAGCAGGTCCTCCGGGTACGCCGTCGACGCCGTGGCGGCGTACGGGACGCGGTGGGCGGCCATGATGGAGAGGATGTCCTTCTTCTTCGTGGACTGCGGGTTGTCGTGCGGCGTGGTGGTGGTCCAGGCGCCCCACGGCGTGGCGGAGCTGCGCTGGATCCCCGTGTTCATGTACGCCTCGTTGTCGTACGTGACAGAGAGGAAGTTCTCGTTGCGCTCCGCGGCGCCCGACAGCGCCTGGAGCCCGATATCGAAGGTGCCGCCGTCGCCGGCCCAGGCCAGGACGGTGGTCTCGGTGTCGCCCCGGACGTCCAGGGCGGCCCGCACGCCCGACGCCACGGCGCCGGCGGTCTCGAACGCCGTGTGGTAGAGGGGCAC
>JBPRGE010000128.1:0-6776 GCA_051418035.1 Candidatus Longimicrobiales bacterium M2_2A_002 | reverse complement strand
CCGGCACAGCCGCGCCGTCGCGCGGTACGCCCCGAAACGATGAAGGGCGGGATCGCGGTTCGCCGCGACCCCGCCCTCATCACTGCAGCGCTATCCCGGCGTCAGCGTGCCCGGGTCGCGGGCGCGCCGGGGACGGCTGCGTCGATCGAAAACGACTCCGGTCGATCAGTCGCTCGAGCCGCCGCCCATCTCGACGGCGGCCGACGGGGTCTCGATCACGAACACGACCCGGCGGTTCAGCTCGGCGCCCTGATCGTCGTGGGCCGCGCCCTCGACCACGAGCCGGTCCTCACCGTACCCGACGGTCCGGAGCTGCGCTTCCACGCCGATGTCCATGAGCTGGTCGCGCACGGCTTCCGCACGACGCTGCGCCAGGTTGCGGTTGTACGCCTCGGAGCCCGCGGGGTCCGTGAACCCCTCGACGGTGACCAGCGCACCCGCATAGTGCTCGTTGACGACCGATGCGAACCGCTCCAGCACCGCGTGGTCCGTCTCCCGGACCTGCGCCTCATCGAACGCGAAGTGCACCGGCAGCACGAACTGGAGCCCCTCGGCCACGGCCTCGATCCGGGCGTTGAAGTCCGTACGCATCGCCTCCAGGTCGCTCCGGAGCTGGTCGATCTCGTTCGCCAGCTGCTCGTCGGCCTCCATCCGTTCGGAGCGCTCCTGCTCGATGGCTTCCTCGAGCGCCGCCTGCCGCTGCTGCATGGCGTCCTCGATGTCGCCCTTCGTGGCGCAGCCGGTCAGGACGAACGAGCCGAACACGATTACTGCCGCTGTCTTCCTCATGTGCCTCATCCCTGCTTCCTCGTTGAGGGGTGGTCGGTTCTACTGTCTCCTGCTCCAACGGTCGCAATTTACTGATGCAGGATCGCTGCCGCGACCTCAGGGTCCGGGGCCCGGCCTTCGCTTGCTTCCCGGGCCATCAGGTCATACACATCGTGACAGACCTCGGGTGTCCCGACCGTACGAAGCCCCCCCGGATGAATGCTGCGGCGGACACCGGTGAGATTCCGAGCGAAACATAGTACATCCGGAAGGGGCCCCGCACCCGTATCGAGAGGAGGCCCGTCCATGCTGCGTCATCCCCCCTCGCCCCGCTGTCGTCGACGTGCGCGTCACCGGACACCGCCCCCGTCGCCGCCCTGGATCGCCGCTGCGATCGTCGTCGCGGTCGCGGCCCTGGCCGGCTGCGCCGAGTCCCCCGGCGAGGAGGCGGCGGAGCCCGCGCTCGGGACGGTCGACTTCCCCACCTCGTGCTCGGCCGCCGTACAGCCCGACCTCGAGCGGGGTCTGGCGCTCCTCCACCACATGATGTACGAGCAGGCCCGGGACGTGTTCGAGGCGGCCACACGCCGGGAAAGCGACTGCGCCATGGCGTACTGGGGTCTGGCCATGAGCCGGTTCCAGCCGCTGTGGGGCAGCGCCCAGATCGACGAGGGACGCGACCCGGCCGAGCGCGCGGTGGCGCTGGACGCGCCCACCGAGCGGGAGCGTGCCTACGCCCGCGCGGCTCACGCCTTCTTCGAGGGCGAGGATCTCCGGTTGAACGAGCGGATCCGCAGCTGGGAAGCGGCGATGGAGGCACTCCATCGAGCGCGCCCCGGCGACCCGGAGGCGCAGAGCCTCTACGGCCTGGCCGTCCTGGCGGTGGATCCGGCGGACCGGACGCGGCAGGATCGTGCCGACTCGCTCCTGCGAGCCGTCCACGAGACCATGCCCCGGCATCCCGGCGCCATCCACTACTCGATCCACGTCCACGACGTGGAGGGTCGGGCCGAGGCCGGCCGGGAGTTCGCCCGTGTCTACGACCGGATCGCGCCCAGCGTCCCCCACGCCCTCCACATGCCGAGCCATATCTACGTGCGGCTGGGCGAGTGGGACAAGGTGATCGACTGGAACATCCGCTCGGCGGAGGCAGCTCTCGAGCACCCCGCCGGCGACCACATCAGCCTCCACTACCCGCACGCGCTGGACTACCTGATGTACGGCTACCTCCAGCGCGGCCAGGACCGGCAGGCCGAGGGCGTTCTGGAGGAGCTCCGGTCGCGGGAGCGGTACCAGCCCGCCTTCCCGAGCGCCTACGCGATGGCCGCGATCCCCGCACGCTGGCACATCGAGCGGCGGGACTGGGACGGCGCCGCGGCGTTGCCCCCGGGGAGCCCGGAGACGTTCCCGTGGGACCGGTTCCCCGCCGCCGAGGCCATGACGCGGTTCGCCCGGGGGCTCGGCGCTGCCCGCTCCGGCGACCCGGACGCCGCCACGATCGCGGAGCATCGGCTTCGGGAGCTGGAAGAGGCCGCCCGATCGGCCGACGACACGTACTGGGCGGACCGGATCCGGGTCCAGCGGCTGAGCGTCGCGGCGTGGCGAGCGCTCGCCCTGGACAGCACGGAAAGGGCCGTCCGGGTGATGGACGAGGCCGCGTCGCTGGCCTCGGGGATGGAGAAGAGCCCCATCACACCCGGCAACCTCCAGCCCGCTCGCGAGCTGCTGGGCGACCTGCTCCTGGAAGCGGATCGGCCCGCCGAGGCGCTCGAGGCGTACACCCGATCGCTGGAGACCTGGCCCCGGCGCTACCACAGCCTGCTGGGCGCCGCCCGGGCGGCAGACCGGCAGGACGGGGTGGACGCGGGCCCGTACTACCGCGCCCTGGCCGAGCTGACCGGCCCGGCCGTCGACCGGGAGGGCGCCCGGGAGGCGCGCCGCTGGCTCGACCGGGCCGGGTAGCGACCGGCGCTCCCCCCGCATGAACCTTGCATTCCCGCGGGGTGTCCCATCGGCCACTCCACCGCACCGCGAC
This sequence comes from Candidatus Longimicrobiales bacterium M2_2A_002, assembly GCA_051418035.1. Classification (GTDB taxonomy): domain Bacteria; phylum Gemmatimonadota; class Gemmatimonadetes; order Longimicrobiales; family RSA9; genus JAWVYT01. Next base: position 3,973 of record JBPRGE010000128.1, on the reverse strand, counting down.
GATCATCATTCCCTGGAGCATCATCCTGACGACCGGGGCGCTGCTGCTCGGCGCGGGCGGCGGCGCGTGCCCGGCGTGCGCCGTGGCCGGGACGGTGGCCGGTGGCCGGGACACGGTCGAGGCCGAGGCCGAGCCCGTCGCCACGCTCGAGCTGGGCGGCGCGCTCCGCTTCAACGCGCAGTACCGGGACTGGGTCCGGACCGGGCAGACCACGGGCAGGGGCTCGTTCGACTTCGACACGTTCCGGCTGAACGCCGACGGCACCTACGCGGGTCTGGCCTTCTCGGCGGAGTACCGGATCTACGCCGGGTACCACATGCTCCACCACGGGTGGGTGGGATACGACTTCACCGGGTCGCTGACCGTCCGGGCCGGCGTCCACAAGGTCCCGTTCGGGCCCCTGCCCTACGCCTCCCACAACTGGTTCTTCCAGCTCCCGTACTACGTGGGCCTCGAGGACGACTACGACGCCGGGCTCGTGATGCTCTACCGCCAGGGCCGATGGGACATCCGCGCCGCGTACTTCCAGAACTCCGAGGGCAGCTTCACCGGAAGCAGCGTGGCCAGCGCCCGCTACTCCTACGACCTGGTCGCGGCCACGACCGATGAGCTCGGATACGCGGGGCTCGAGGAGGACCGGCTCAACGAGGAGGTCAGCCAGCTGAGCGGACGCGTCGCCTATGCCCTGCCCGCGGGGGCCGACGCGACCGTCGAGGTCGGCGCGTCCATCCAGACCGGCCGCACCCGCAACACGGAGACCGACGCCCGGGGCGACCACTGGGCCGCGAGCCTCCACGTCGACGGGAGCTGGGGCCGCTGGAACCTGATCGCCGAGTCGATCCGCTACGGCATCGATCCCGCGGGACCCGGCGGCCCCTCGGGGTTCGTCGTGATGGGCGCCTACGACGCGCCCTACCGGGTGGCCGGCGCGGCGTGGATGCATCTGGCGGGGCTGGCCTACACGATCCCGGTGCGCTGGGGGCCGATCTCGTCGGTCCGGCTGTACGACGACTACACCTACATGGCCAAGCGCCCCGCCGACTACCGGGACAGCCAGCAGAACGTGCTGGGCGCCGCCGTCGCCGCGGGACCGCTGTACGTCTACCTCGACGTGGCCAGCGGCCGGAACCACCCGTGGCTCGGGCCCGCCTACGGCTCCGCGCTGGCCGAAGGGGCGGCCGGCGAGGGGTGGGACACCCGGCTCAACGTGAATATCGGATACTATTTCTAGCACCAGAGGACCCATGGACTGGGAGCGGCTGGGCCTGAGGATCAACGCGCCGGTGTTCTTCATCGCGGCGTCGCTGATCATCGCGTTCGTCCTCATGGGCGCGCTGTTCACCGAGACGGTGGCCGCGGCCATGACGGTCCTGCAGGACGGGATCGCGACCTTCGCCGGGTGGTTCTACACGCTGGCCGTCGCCTTCTTCCTGGTGTTCGTCATCGGGCTCTTCTTCAGCCGCTACGGCTCCGTCCGGCTGGGCCCCGACGACGCGGAGCCCGAGTTCAGCTACCTCTCGTGGTTCGCCATGCTCTTCAGCGCCGGGATGGGGATCGGGCTCCTCTTCTTCAGCGTGGCGGAGCCGGTCCTCCACTACGCGAGCCCGCCGGGCGGCGGGGGAGGGACGGCGGCCGCCGTCCAGGAGGCCATGGAGGTGACCTTCTTCCACTGGGGCGTCCACGCCTGGGCGATCTACATCGTGGTCGGCCTGTCGCTGGCCTACTTCTCGTTCCGCCACGACCTGCCGCTGACCATCCGGTCGGCCCTCTATCCGATGCTCGGCGACCGGATCTACGGCCCGATCGGGAACACTGTCGATATCTTCGCCGTGCTCGGCACCATGTTCGGCGTGGCGACGTCGCTGGGACTCGGGGTCATGCAGGTCAACGCGGGGCTGGGCTACCTGTTCGGCGTGCCGGAGACGCTCTGGGTCCAGCTGGCGCTGATCGCCGGGATCACCCTCATGGCCACCGTCTCCGTGGTGACCGGGCTGGAGCGGGGGATCCGGCGGCTGAGCGAGTTCAACATCGGGCTCGGGGTCCTGCTGGTGCTGTTCGTCTTCATCACGGGCCCCACAGTCTACCTCCTCAACTCGCTGGTGGGGAACGTGGGCCACTACCTGGGCGGGCTCGTCGAGAACACGTTCCGGACCGCGGCGTACGGCGACGCCGAATGGCTGGGCGACTGGACCCTCTTCTACTGGGGCTGGTGGATCGCGTGGTCGCCTTTCGTGGGCATGTTCATCGCCCGGATCTCACGGGGCCGCACGATCCGGGAGTTCATCGGCGGCGTACTCCTGGTCCCGGTGGCGCTGACGTTCCTCTGGCTCACCGTGTTCGGGAACAGCGCCCTCTACCTCGAGCACTTCGTCCCCGGTACGAGCCTCCTGGCCACCGTCCGGGAGAGCGTCCCCACGTCGCTGTACGCCCTCCTGGAGAACTTCCCGTTCGCCGCCATCAGCTCCCTCGCCGCGACCCTCGTGGTCATCACCTTCTTCGTGACCTCCTCCGACTCGGGCTCGCTGGTAATCGACATCATCACCGCCGGCGGCGACCCGGACCCGCCCGTACCCCAGCGTATCTTCTGGGCCGTGACCGAGGGGCTCGTGGCGGGGATCCTGCTCGTGGCCGGCGGCCTGACGGCGCTGCAGACCGCGGCCATCAGCTCGGCACTGCCGTTCACCGTGATCATGCTGTTCATCTGCTGGGGCCTGCTGAAGGGGCTGCGACGGGAGCGGAAGGAGGCTCTGAAGGCGCAGCGCCGGCGCTCGTCGCGTGAGTCCCGTCGGACCACGGCGTCCGCGGCCCCGACGCCCGAAGCGCGGACGGCGGCCCCGGCGTCCCCGTCCCCCGCAGCCCATGAGTGAGGAGAGAGCCATGTCATGGAAGGAGCGCTTGAAGCAGCTGGTCGGACAGGAGCATCCCCGGCGCGGGGACCGGGAGGAGGTGCAGCGGTTCCTGAGGGAGGTCGTCGCACCGGCGCTGGAGCAGGTGGCCGATGAGCTGGCACGCCACGATCGGGAGGCCGCGCTCGAGGTCGACGACGACGAGGTATCGATCACCGTCTTCGACGGCGACGAGGAGGAGTTCCGGTACGCCGTGAAGGCCCGGACCTTCCGCAAGGCCAGCTTCGCCTTCCCCGAGCTGACCTTCAGGGACGACGACCGGGACACCTACCACCGCGCCATGGTCTACACCCACGAGGGCGCCCGCAACTACGGGATCATGGGCTACGACGCCGACGGTGTGATCGACAACTTCATGTACGAGTACGACCGCCAGCTGCGCTGGCAGGCGCCCACCCGGCCCCGGGACTGACGGGCCGGGCGACTCGCGGCCGGTCGCCGATCAGCGCTGGTAGCTCCCGGCCATCTCCAGCTCGATCACCCACGGGAACGCGGGCACCCAGTCGTCGCCCACGGCCTGCCAGCGGATCCAGCCGTGGCCGACGCTCTGGATGTCGGCCGTCGCGCCCTCCAGGCGACCACTCAGTCCCGTCAGCTCCTCGTGCGACCGGGCGGCGTACACCCGGTCCAGCCCGGGCACGAAGAACGGCAGGTCCATGACGAGAGCGTCGCAGTGCAGCCGGAACGTCGCGCCGCTGGCCGTGACCCCGTCGTGGATCCGGTCGGTCGTCTCTCCGAGCTCGAGGTTGGTGCAGTACTCGGCGTGCGTCGTGAACGGGCCGATGTGCGTCGCCTCGCCCTCGCCCTCCATGACCGTGGTCAGCCAGCCGGGACCCTCCTGGGAGAGGCACGGGTCTTCAGCGAGGTTCCCCGCCATCAGGTACGGCATGGTCATCTCGATCCGGAACGTACCCCGGAGAGCGGGGGCCAGGCTCCGGTCGGCCGCGTCGTAGTCGAGCGATCCGCGCATCACGTACGGGAACCGGTCCTCCGGGTCCGGGGCCATGACGTCCGCCGGGTCGTACTCGCCGTAGTCGGTGCCCGTACCGGTGACGTGCGTGAAGCGG
>JBPRGE010000127.1:0-15621 GCA_051418035.1 Candidatus Longimicrobiales bacterium M2_2A_002 | reverse complement strand
GCTCCCGCGTCACCCGCCCCGCCGCCGCCGGTCACTCCCCTTCTCATCCCTGCGGAGCAGGTCGAGCGGCGTGAAGTAGTCCTTCTTGCGACGGCGCTTCCCGGACGGGAGCACCCGGTCCTCGCGGCCCGGGAGCCCGGGAAACCCGAGCCCGATGTAGATACCCAGCAGCAGCGCTGCGATCCCTCCGATCACGTACCAGACCATCACCTCACCTCGTCTCCACCCTGCCATGCATCCCTGTGAAGTCGCGGCGACGGCAGCGACCGGGCCCGGCCCGGGAGCCGGGCGCGCACGTCGGCGCGACCGGCGACAACACCGTGGACGTACGGCTCGGAGCGGCTCAGCCCGATGGCGCGGCCCTCCAGGTCCGTGACGACGGCGCCAGCGCCACCGACCCCGCGAATTCTCGATACCCCGCGACGCAGGAGCGGGTCCCGTCGATGGGGCCCACGATCCAGACCCGGTCCGGCGCCGTCACGAGGCCTCGGGCGCGTCGGGGCCCGGGGAGCGGGGCGGCGCGGCCACGTCGCCCGTCGCCTCTTCGAGGACCAGCTCGGGCTCGCGGTGGCAGCCGTAGCACTCCACACGCTGACGACCCCGGACCCGTGTGCCGGGCTCGATCTCCAGCGGCTCGCCGCACCGCGGGCACGCGCCCTCGAACCCGTGCACGATGTACTCGCCGGTCCACTCCCGGTACGCGAAGTACGCACCCACCGCCAGGACCACCAGCGGCCACAGGAAGTGCGGCGGGACCAGGAACGCGATGGGGGCGAGGACCAGCGTCATCACCAGGATCACCGCCGCCCGGGTCGTGCGCGTCGCCTTCGGCCGCGGCTCGACGGTCACCCGGGCCTCGGTGCTCCCGGCCGCCGGCAGCACGAGGCGGGCTCGCCGCGCTTCCCCCGTCATCGCGTCACACCTCCAGGGTGGCGATCCGCCGGACGGCGGCCCGGAGCGGGAGCCAGATCGCGGCCACCGAGAGGAGCGCGGCGCCCGTGAGCCCGGCCACCAGCCAGACCACCGCACCGGTGGTCAGCGGCTCGTCGTTGAGCCGGGCCTGGAGCACGGCGTAGACCGGCCACGCCTCCAGCACGATCACGGCCGCCAGGTAGCCGATGGCGGTCATCATGAAGAGGAGCCCGCCGAAGCCGGTGGGGATGTCGGCGGCGTTCGTCGTGTCGAACCGTGGGAAGAGGGCGCCGAACCCGAGGGCCAGGGCGGCGATGGCGAAGGTCATGACGGTGATGGTGACGAGGGAGAGCACCATGACGAAGGGCCCGACCTCGAGGATGTAGTTCGTCCCGGCAGTCAGCGCGACGGCCACCAGCAGCAGCGGCACGACGTTGACCCAGTACTTGCTCCACACGAGACGCCGGAGCTGGAGCGGCGACGAGCGCAGGAGCCAGAGCGTCCGTCCCTCGAGGCTCACCGTCGGGAAGAGGAACCGGGCGGCGATGGCGGCCAGGACGAAGCCCGCCAGCCCCAGGTTCAGGAAGCTGACGACATTGACCAGGAAGAAGCCGACCTCCACACCGGTGTACAGCGGCAGCACCTGGATGTTGTAGACGTAGACCACCACCAGGACGGCCAGCAGGATCAGCTGGGACCACTGGGTCGTGTCGCGGAAGAAGGTCCGGATGTCCTTGACCACCAGTGCCCGGCCGGCGGGCGCCAGCCGACCGAACGCGCGGTCGAGGAGCGAGCTGCGGTGCTCGGTCGCCTCCTTCAGCGACGCGCCCTCCTGGGCCCGGCTGAACCCCTCGGTGAAGTGCCGGCCGTGGAGCCACGCGCCGACCACCACGAGCCCGGCGGCGGTGCTGACCAGGAGGAAGAGCGGGAACCAGTCGGCCCGGCCCGACCGGAGCGGCGCCATGATCGCCTCGGCCGCCCACTCGCTCGGCAGCCATACGGAGCCCGGCGTCTGGAGCGCGGCGATGAAGTCGACCAGGCTGTTGAACCCTTCGGGGCTCACGATCTGCTCGGGCCGCAGCAGCCGGAACAGCAGGATGACGCCGGCGGCGGCGAACAGCCCGATCAGCGCCAGCAGGTCCCGGGCCCGCCGCGCGGGGAACACGTTCACGAGCAGGAGCGTGATCCCGCTGCCGAGCACGGCCGGGATCACGAAGAACGCGGCCAGTGTCACCAGCGAGACGGCCACGAAGACGACCCCGCCGCCGTAGACCACGCCGTACGCGGTGAGCAGCGGCACCATCATCAGCGCCACCATCCACGACGAGTAGGTCAGCGTCTCCAGCAGCCGGGCGCCGTAGACCTTGAGCGTGTCGGTGGGCGACGCCATCAGGAGCTCCAGGTCCCGGGCGAGGAAGAAGCTGGAGAGCGCCGCGATCACGTTCGACAGCAGCAGGATCGCCATGAAGCTCAGCAGCACCAGGCTCAGCAGCTTCACCGCCAGCACCTCGCCGATCCCCTCGGCCCGACGGAAGTAGAGCAGCATCCGGAAGAGGATGCCGAACATCATCATGAAAAAGACCAGCCCGACGAACCCGAGGATCAGCCCTCGACCGCCGCCCCCCTCCCCGCCCGACCGGCGCCGGACCGCGCGCCACTTGGGCGCCAGCAGCTGCAGGATCCCGATCCTGGACCCGGCGCCGGACACGGCGTCCTCGCCGGGCCCGCCGAAGAGCGGTACGCTGTCCCGAGCCTTCGTCGCCATGGCGGCCCTACCCCTCCGCCACCTTCTTCAGCGACGCGACCAGCTCCGCCACGTCCTCGCCGCCCGTCAGCTTCAGGAAGACCTCCTCCAGCCCGGCGGCGCCGGACTCGGCCTCCGCCCGGAGCTCCTCCATGGTCCCGTCCGCCCGGATCCGGCCGCTCTGGATGATGGCGATCCGGTCGCAGAGCGCCTCGGCCACCTCGAGCGTGTGGGTCGACAGGAAGATGGTCCCGCCCTCCCGCACGAACGTGCGGAGCAGGTCCTTGATGAGCCGGGCCGCCTTCGGGTCGAGCCCGACCATCGGCTCGTCGACCACGATCAGCCGGGGGCCGTGGATCAGCGCCGAGCTGATGAGCAGCTTCTGACGCATCCCGTGGCTGTAGCTCTCGACCAGCGTGTCTTTCCACTCGCCGAGCTCGAACAGCTCCATGAGCTCCTCGCCCCGCCGCTCGGCCGCCTCCCCGTCCTGACCCCAGAGCCCGCTCACGAACCGGAGGAACTCCCGACCCGTGAGCTTGTCGTAGAGGAACGGCCGGTCGGGAATGTAGCCCAGCTGCTGCTTCGCCGACGCCGGCTCCCGGGCCACGTCGTGGCCGCCGATGAGCACGCGGCCGCCGGTGGGCCGGAGCACGCCGGTGAGCATCCGGATCGTCGTCGTCTTCCCTGCGCCGTTCGGGCCCAGGAACCCGAACAGCTGACCCGCCGGGACCTCCAGGTCCAGAGGGTGCACGGCGGTGAACCTGCCGTACGTCTTGGTCAGCCCTTCCATCCGGATCATGACGTGCCCACGATGTCGAGGTCCAGGCGACCGATCAGTCGGACCAGCTCCACCTGCCGGGCCAGCCCGCCGACCAGGAACCGGAGGTGCATGGCATCGGCCGGGAACTGGTCGAGCGTCGGGTCCACCGCCACCCACCCGTCGAGCCAGACCTCGGGCCACGCGTGGTAGTAGAACCGGCCGTTCAGGTGGACCAGCCCCACCGCCGTGCGGGTCGGGATCCCCAGCGCGCGGGCCAGCGCCACGTAGAGGACCGTGTGCTCGTTGCAGTCGCCCTGCCCGATCTCCAGCACCTGCACGGCGCTCGGGATGCTCAGCGTGATGTCCTTCTCCAGCCGCTGGTGGACCCAGTCGTTCAGGCGACTGGCGACCACGGCCGGGTCCGTCGCGCCGGCCGCGACCTCCCGGGCGGCCTCCACGATCCGGGGGTCGTCGGCCTGGATCAACGGAGTCGACTCCAGCGCCTCCGGGCCCGGCGGGCCGAAGAGCGGTGCGTCGTCCTCGCGAACCCTGCGCTCCGGGACGCGGTACGGCAGCGTGTACGACGCCCCGAACGGCGCCGTCTCCCGGGTGACCACCAGCGTATCGCCCCGGAGCGACTGGCGACCGCCCTCCAGGTCGAACCCCTCCAGCTCGACGTCGCGGAGCCGGACGACCAGCCGGGCGGCGCCCGCGGTGCCGCCCAGGTCCGCGTTCGCCGCGATCGCCGTGTTCTCGATCACGGCGCCATAGCCGGCCGCCGCGCCCGGGTCCTCCCGGCTCCGCTGCCACGCCTGGTCGGCCAGCTCGTACGGCGTCCGCTGCAGCGTGAACCCCATCGGGCTCTCCGCCTTCACCAGCCGTCCGTCTTCGTCCAGCCAGCTGGTGACGGCCACGCCGCCATACCGCTCCTCCACCACCCAGACCGGGATCGTGTCGTAGCCCCACGTCGACCACGCGTCCCGGCGCTGGCTGTACACGATGCTGTCGACCACCGGGAGCATGTCACGGCCGGTCACCTCCACAGTGACCTCCCGGTCCGACATCGATGACGGATCGAAGACCCGCGCCGTGTACTTCTGCCCCACGTCCAGCCGGCCGGCCGCGGCCATGCGCAGCGGGATGGCCACGGGGAGCGTGAGCGTCCGATCCATGGGGACGTTCGAGACCTGGTCGCCGGAGCCCGCGGCCAGCCGCAGCTGCAGCACCGAGTCGCTCCGGGCTTCGCCGGCGACCCGGAAATCGCCGATCTCCGACTCCAGCTCGAATTCGAAGTCCAGCAGCTGGAGCGCCGCGCCGAGCCGGGCCCGGGTCCGCACGACCGCCGGGCTCTGCGTGGCCATGGCGGGCAGCTCGAGGCGGAGCACGTCCTCGAACAGGAACCCGCCCCCGGGGACGGTGTCGAGCCGCGAGGACGCCAGCCCGATCGTCTGGTCGTTCATCCGGACGGTGTAGAAGAAGGTGCCGGGAGCCAGCGACCGGGCGCCCTCGGCGAGGATGAGCGACTCGGAGCGGAAATACTCGCGACGCACGTGCCACCCCACGGCGCCGATCCAGAGGAGGAGCAGCGCCCCGCCGATCCAGTGCCGGAGCTTCACGACCCGTTGCCCGCCCGGTCGCCCAGGTGCCGGTGGACGGCCGCCGTGAACGCGGCCTCCTGGTAGGTGTCGTCGACGACGATGATCACGCGCCCGGGCGCACCGCCGTTGCCCAGGTGCTCGGCCAGCACCCCGATCATGATGTCGGCCGCCGTTTCGGCGTCCAGGTTGCCCGCGCCCGTGCCCAGCGGCGCCATGGCCACCGTATCCGCCTCCCAGTCGACCACGCGCCGGAGCGCGTTCACCATCCCCTGCCGGACTACCGGCCGGCTCGCGTTCTCCGTACGGGAGCGGACCGCCACATGGACGATCAGGTCCACATCCAGCGCGCCACCGGCGGTGATGACCGCCGAGCCCACCGGGATCTCGCCCAGCCGCTCGCACTGGGCCGCCACCGCATCGCCGGCCGCACGCTCGAACGCCCGCATGGCCGGTGTGACCGCCGTGAAGTCGGTGGCCACCGGCCGGATGATCGCATCGGCGGCCACCGCGGCCAGCTCGCCGAGCTGGACCTCGATCACGCGGCGCCCACTTCCCGGGCCTTCCGGTACATCGTGGCCGCCTCCTGACGGAGGTGCTTCCGGTCGTACAGGATCCCCATCGTGTAGTACGCCCGGGCGTTCTTCGGCTGGTACTGGACGGCCCGCTCCAGCATCTCCAGCGCGTCGTCCAGACGGCTGAGCTGGTTCAGCACCTCGCCCAGGTAGAAGTAGGCGCTGCCGTTCTGGTCATCCAGCTCCAGTGCCCGCCGGAGCTCCACCTCCGCCTGCCGACAGAGGCCGCGCTTGAAGAGTATGATCCCGAGCTGGCTGGCCACGCGGCCATGCTCGGGATCGAGCCGCTGCGCCTTCCGCAGCTCCCGCTCCGCCTCCATCAGCCGGGAGTCGGCCGCCAGCGCGCTCCCGCGCTCGAGCAGCAGCTCCACGTTCTCCGGCTCCCGTTCGAGGGCGGCGTCCAGCTGGGTCAACGCCAGCGCCACGTCGCCCCGCTCCCGGTACAGCCGCGCCAACTCGAGACGGGCGTCCACGTCCTCGGGCGAGGCGGCCGCACGGGCTCGGGCCTCCTCCGTGTCGTCCGTTACACGCTCACTCATCGCTGCTCACATTGCCGGCAACCCAGTCCAGGTACGGCGGGTGACCGTCCTCCACCGGGAGCACCAGCACTTCCGGGACCTCGTACGGGTGCAGGGCCGGCACCCGCTCCACCAGACGTCTCGCTCCGCTCACCGTGGTCTTGAACACGATCAGCGTCTCCTGCTCGTGCTCCACCGCGTCCTTCCACCGGTAGATGGACGTGACGCCGGACACGATGTTCCCACACGCCACCACGCCCTCCTGGACCAGCCGACGGACCAGCGACTCGGCCACCGCCGCGTCCGGCGCCGTCACGAGCACGACCCGGGCGACCTCGTCGTTCGTCATGCCCGGAACACGCGGTTACTCGTCATACAGCCCCTCGATCACCTCGCTGTAGCGGTCCTCGACCACGCGACGCTTCACCTTCTGCGTCGGAGTCAGCTCGCCACCCTCTACGGTGAACTCCGCCGAGAGCAGCGCGATCTTCTTCGGTCGCTCGAACCGGGCGAAGCCCTCGAGGTTCCCCAGCGACTCCTCCTCCATCTTCGCCTCCACCCGCCCGTCGTCGAGGAGCGACTCGCCCGTCCTGTCGATCCCTTCCGCTGCCGCCCACTCGGACAGCTTCTCGTCGTTCGGCACCAGCAGCAGGACCGCGTACGGCCGCCGGTCCCCGACCATCACAGCCTCGTCGATGAACGGGCTCTCCTTCACCCGGTTCTCGATCGGCTGCGGCGCGATGTTCTTCCCGCCCGCCGTGACGATCAGGTCTTTCTTCCGATCCGTGATCTTCAGGTAGCCGTCCTCATCGATCTCGCCGATGTCGCCGGTATGGAACCAGCCATCGGCGTCGATCGCCTCGGCCGTGGCGTCCGGGAGGTTGTAGTAGCCCTGCATGACCTGGGGACCGCGGACCAGGATCTCGCCGTCCTCGGCGATGGAGATCTCCGTCCCCGGCACCGGCTTGCCGACGGTCCCGAGCCGCATGTCCTCCTCGGTGTTCACGTTCGTCACCGGCGACGTCTCCGTGAGGCCGTAGCCCTCGAGGATCAGCACACCGGCGCCGTAGAAGAACTTGGCCACGTGCTGCGCCAGCGGCGCGCCACCGGAGATGAAGAAGCGGAGCCGGCCACCGATCCGCCCCCGGATCTTCTTGAACACCAGTCGGTCGGCGATCCCGTGCTCGATGGACGTGGCGATCCCCGGCGACCGTCCTCCGAGCTTCGCGTCCGTCCAGTCGGCCGCGACCCGGCCCGCCCACGCCACCAGCTTCCCCTTCACGCCGGTCTGGCTCATGACCTTGTCGTACACCTTCTCGTAGAGCCGCGGCGTGGACACGGCGATGGTCGGCCGGACCTCCACCAGCGAGTCGGCCACCAGGTCGATATCGTGGACGTACGCGATGGTCACACCGTTCAGGAAGATCCAGTAGTCGACCATCCGCTCCAGGATGTGCGACAGCGGGAGGAAGCTCACGGCCGTGTCCTCGGGGCCGGCCGAGAACATGGTCTGCACCGCCATCACGTTGCTGTAGATGTTGTAGTGGCTCAGGAGCACGCCCTTCGGCGGGCCCGTCGTCCCCGAGGTGTAGAGCATGGTCGCGATGTCGTCCGGCTTGACCCGGAGCGCCCGCTCCTTGAACCCGGCGCCCCGCTCGGCCTCCGCCTCGGCGCCCCGCTCCATCAGCTCCGCCAGCGACAGGACCCGGTCGTCGTCGATCGCCCCGTCGAACAGCACCGCCTTCTCCAGTGACGGGACCTCGTCCCAGACCGCGAGCACCTTGTCCAGCTGCTGCCGGTTGGACACGAAGACCAGGCGGATCTCCGCGTCGTTCAGGATGTACTCGACCTGGTTGCTCGGCAGCGTGTCATAGATCGGCACGTCCGTGACCCCGGCGCACAGCGCGCCGAAGTCCGCCTGCGCCCACTCCGGTCGGTTCTCCGACAGGATCGCCACCCGCTGGCCCGCCTCCAGCCCCAGCGACTCCAGCCCCAGCGATGTGCGACGGACCCGGTCCAGGAAGTCCGCGTGGGAGATGGAGTGCCAGACCCCCTCCGACTCCCGGTACCGGAGCGCATCGTCGCTGTCGACGTTCTCCACCGCCTCGAAAAAGATCTCCACCAGCGTGCCGACCGGCAGATCGGCAGGGTTGGCCGCGTACTGCCTCGTGGTTTCCGGAACCGTCGCCATTCGTCTGTCTCCGCTCCGTCAGAGTGTCGTAGCCTCGCTCACGTCGATCCGGATCGAGATCTCGATGTCCGGTCGGAGGCTGTGCAGAACGCTGCAGTACTTGTCCCGCGAGAGATCCACGGCCCGCTGGAGCCGGTCCTCCGACTCCGGGGCCACCCCCTCCACATCGTACGTCAGCCGGATCGCGGTATAGCGACGGGGCGGCTCCGGCCGCCGGTCGCCCTCCACCCGCACCGCCAGCCCGTCGAACGGCACCCGCATCCTGGTCAGGATGTCCACTACGTCGGCGCCCATGCACGTGGCGAGCCCGATCAGCAGCGACTCCATCGGCGACGGGCCGTCCTCGGTGTCCCCGTCCACGACCACCGGCACACCGCTCCGGCCGGCGGCCTCGAACCGCATGCCGCCATCCCAGCGGGCCTCCACCAGCGTATCGCTCATGAGCCCATGTTCTCCACCGTTTCCCCGTCGAGACGCGCCAGTGTCTCGCGGGCGTGCTCCACGTGCTCCGCCGCCTCCGGCCGGTCGGGCGGCGACGCCAGGAACTGACGCAGGTGCGAGACCGCGGCCGCCCGGTTCCCCTCCCGCAGCTCCAGGAAGGCGAGCCCGTAATGGGCGCTCACCGCCGACGGGTCCCGCCGCAGCACCGTCTCGTACGTCTTGATCGCCTCGTCCGTCATCCCGATCCGGGTGTACGTGATGGCGATCTGCTGCTGGACGGCCAGGTCGCCCGGCGCGTTCCGCTGCGCCAGCCGGAACGACGTCAGCGCCTCGTGATACCGACCCGCTCGAAGCAGCTCGACTCCCTCGCGGTAGTAGTCGACCTCTTCTTCGGGGTCGGGCGTGTGGAACAGCTTCTTCAGAAAGTCCATGGGACTCGGATGCGGAAGGGGCCGTCCGGGGCTTTGACGGGGTCTCTCAAAAGATAGAAATGGCCCTCGGGCCACGCAATCACGGCCGGCGCGCCCCGACCATCACCCGACCGTCCTCGGCGACCACCTCCAGCCCCGCCCCCTCGAGCCGGGATCGCGCGTCCTCCGGGGCCGGGTCCACCACCAGCCGACCCTCGCTCCCCAGCACACGGGCCCCCTCGTCGAGCAGCCGGGCCGACCCGCCCGTCAGCGCCACGCCGCGGAGCGACCCGGTGCGGAACGGGAGCACGGCGCCCAGCCGGAGCCGCGACACGCGCGGGGCCTCGGCCGGCGACCGGGGCACGGACCCCGACTCCTCGACTCGCGCCACGACCTCCACACCCTCCACCAGCGCGCCCACCGCGGCCGCGTGCGCCACGGCCGGACCCGCCAGCAGCACCGTGCCCCGCGCTTCCGCCAGCCCCATGAGCCCCGCCAGCCGGACCTCAGGCATCTCCCCGACGACGCCCGCGGCGGGATCCGCCCCGCCGGTCCCCGCGGGGCTGCCCTCCGGCCCGGCCGCGTCGACGGTCGACGGCGACCCGGTATCCACGTCCGACCCGACACGCAGGTCCGCTACTCCGTCCTCCACCGGGTACCGCTCCCGGCAGTTCGCACACCCCAGCACGCCGGACCGGACCCTCCGGTCCGACACGTCGTACGGCAGGAGCACCAGGCCGTGCGTCGGCCCGCACCGCGGGCAGGTCAGCAGATCGCTCAGCGCCACATCCATGGTGCCCCATGCTAGCCGAAGCCGGCCATCGTGGGCAACCGGTGTCCGGAATTCGTACACCCGCCGGCTCCGCGGTCCTCGATCCCCGGGGCAAAACCCGTCCGCCCGGCCGGTACTAGAAATCACGACAGGCATGAAAAAAGTATCGGGATCAAGTTCCTCCCTGTCTGGCTCGTGAATACCACAAGCCTCTTCATGACATACACTTACGGACGGTGCAGAAATTCGGTACCGGGCTTGCCTCCTGGAACGGCGGCAACACGACATGCAGCGCCACACATGGACCCGCGGAATAACGGAGAACCCCATGAAGAAACGGACGATCACAGTCCTCGCAATGCTGGCCTTCGGCGCCACGAACGTGGCAGCGCAGGCGACAGCGTCCCAGTCGGCCACGGCTACGGTCACCATCCCATCCGTGCTGGCGATCAACGTGACGAATACGTCGATCGCGTTCAATCCGAATGCGGCGAATTTCGCGGCGGGCTTCGTGGCCGGTGAGAGCGCCTCGGGCATCCAGACCCGCGGCAACGTATCCCACGACCTGACGATCGAGGCGGACGACGGGACCTTCACGTATTCGGGGACGGAGACCCCGGCGCCCACGAAGGCGGCCAGCGACCTGCTCTGGTCGACGGACGGGACCAACTTCAATCCGATCAGCACGACTCAGCAGGCCCTCGGGACGTTCAGTCGGGGCGTGAACAGCGCGGCCACGGTCTACTACCGGGTGGCGCTGGACTACCTCGAGGACGCTCCGGGTGAGTACACCCTCGGCTTCACGTACACGATCACCGCGAACTAGATCGGACGGGACATGAGCGTTTCCGCCCTGGCGAGCCGCGCGTGGACGGTCCTCGGGACTCCCGGGGACCGTCTGCGCGCCATCTGTACAGCCGCTCTCGCCATCAGCGTGCCCGCTGGAGCCGCGGCCCAGTTCTCCGTGCAGCCGGCCATCGTGCAGATCACGACGGGCGATACGACGGCGACCGCGGTGGTGACCGTACACAACGAGGCCTCTCACCCGCTCCAGCTGCGCTTCTACACGGGTGATTTCGATCAGGACCGGCGCGGCGACCATCGGTTCCTGGAGGCCGGTGAGCACGAGCGCTCGTGCGAGGACCGGCTGCAGTTCTATCCTGACGGTGCCGCGCTCGAGCCGGGGGAGGTGCAGGAGATCCGGATGCTGATGGAGCCGCTCGACTCCACGTGCTGGTCCATGCTGTTCGTGGAGAGCGCGAGCCCTGCCATGACCGGGCTTCGGGTTTCCCAGAGGATCGGCGTGAAGGTGTACGGCCTCGCCACCCGCGAGGTGCCGGAGGGCGAGATCCGCTCCGTCGAGGTGACGGACAGCGTCAGCGACCGGGCACTGGTCATCGCCTTCATGAATCCGGGCCGCGCGCCGGTCCGACCGGAGGGCGAGATCGAAGTCCGGACACTGGATGGTGAAGTGGTCGAGGTCGTCCGGGTGGAGCCCTTCAGTGTGCTGCCGGGTCGGACCCGCGAGACGCGCGTCCCGCTCGACCTCGTACTCGACACCGGGATCTACGTGCTGGTGCCCGTCCTGGACTTCGGCGGTGACTACCTCGCCGGCGGGCAGGCCATCCTGGAGATCGGCCGGCCGTGAGTGTCCGCGCCGGTCGCCTCGGAGCCATCGCCGTACTGGCGATGCTGGCCCTGCTGGGGTCCGGTGATGCGGCCGCCCAGGGGCAGAGCGGCTCCGCGCGGGACCGGGTCCGCGTGAATCTGAGCCAGAGGACGCTGGCCTTCGGGACGCCACGGTACATCGATTTCGACGCGGGGTACATCGAGGCGGCGGGCATGGTGGTCTCGGTCCGACCGCGCAGGAACCAGTCCGGTCCCTGGGAGCTCAGGATCCAGTCCGAGACACCGGACATGGGTGGATACGGGAAGCCGGTTGGCGACATCCTCTGGCGACGGGCGGGGTCGACGACATGGAACCCGCTCGCAACGACGTCCCAGGTGATCCTGCAGGGTACGGGGCCCCGGGAAGTGACTCTCTTCTTCCGCCTCCGCCTCGACTATGCCCTCGACCCGCCCGACAGCTACTCGGCCGACATGGCGGTCTTCGCCCGGACCCTCTGAACCGACATGCGCACCCTCGCCGGCCCCCTCGCGCTCGTGCTGGTGTGCCTGCCGGCCGCCGGGGCGGCCCAGGGGACGGTGGACCCGGGGGGCGTGACCACCGTGGTAGCGACGCTGGCCGTCCCCGACAGCGGTGCGGGCGACTCGGTCGCCTACACGGTCCGGATGGCGGACGGCTTCGATCTCTTCGCGGCGCCGACCGGGACCCGGTCCGTTCACGGACGCCCGCTCCGGGTACCGCTCACGTTCGGCGCCGGCGCCGGGGTGCGAGCCGGCGAGGTCGAAGCCGGTCGGGTCATCGCCGAGTGGGCGGGCGGGGCCCGGACCGCGACCGCCTTCCGGGTCCGGGTGCGTACCCGGTACGCGATCGAGCTCCGACTGGGCCGCGAGGTGATCACGAGCGCGCTCGACCGTCCGGCGGAAGTGTCGTACTACCTCCGCAACGAGGGCAACACCGTGGACACCGTGGCCGTGGCGGTGCGTGCCCCGGGAGCCTGGCATGCCGAAGCCGTCCCGAATCTGCTCGCCATCGCCCCGGGCGAGACTGCGGCCGGTACCATCCAGCTCCTCCCTCCCGAAACGACGACGTCCGGGACCGAAACCGTCGTGATCGTGGAAGCCCGGGGACGGGGCACCCGGACCAGGGCGTCCGTCCGCCATATCGGAGTTTCGCAGCAGGGCTGGCTCGGGGATCTGGCCTCGGTCCCCTCCACGATCTTCGTGGGATCCGCCACCGGCAGCGGACTCGGCGGCGTGGCGCTCCAGGCCGCGGGCCAGGTGCGGGCAGACACGCGCATCGGTCTGCAGGTCCGTCATACGGACGACCCGTGGGTGACCCCGGCGCTGCGCGGCGGTCTAACCGGACCGGAGTTCCGCCTCGACGTCGACCACCGCAGCTGGCGCGTCGCGCTGGGCGATGTATACACCGGCTCCGACCTGTTCTCGGGGCCATCGGTGCACGCGCAGGGCATCGACGCTGCGTGGGCGGGCCGGGAACGCGGGGTGGCGGTTACGGTCGCCATGCCGTCCAGCGGATTCAGCCGGGAGGACGGCCATCTGGTCCGGGGCTCCGGATACATCGAGACCGCGAGCGGGCGATGGACGGCAGTGCTCTCCGAGATCCGGCGCGACGCCGCGCTCCTCGGAGGCTTCGGCATGCGGTCGCTGGGGCTCCGCTACGACGTGGGCGGCGACCGGATCGGCGAGCTCTCCGTGCAGGCCGGGCTGATGCACGTCGATTCCGATGCCGGCGCCTCCGCCACCGGCCCGGCCGTCGAAGCCGACTACCAGAGGATCGGCGACAGCTATTCCCTGCTCGCCCGACTCCGCCACGTCCCCGCCACCGTGCCCGGTACGGCCGCCGCGGGCGACGAGCTGCTCGTGTCCGGAACCGCCGGGCTGACCGACGGACTCTCGCTGCTGGGCTGGGGATTCGTCACGCGGTCCCCGCTGCTCGGGATCGACGACCCGGGGCACACATCGGCCCTGGCCACCGGGGTCCGGTACAACATCCGGGGGACGGGGACTCAGCTGCAGCTCACCGGCCACCTCCGGGACTCGGAGACCCCGTATCTCGGTCGCTCGGCCACCCGGCGGACGGTCCGGGCCGCCATCGATGCGCCCGTCGGTCTGATCACCGTCCGACTGGATGGCGAGTGGGGTCGGGAGGAGTGGACCGACTCGGTGTCCGGTACCGACCCCTACGAGTCGGCCCGCCTGTCGCTGCACTGGAGCTCCGGCCCGGACTGGGCGTGGGCCGGCCTGACCTATCGGAACAGCGGCCTCGCCGATGCCCTCGCGCTCGCGGACGTCGGAGGCCGGATCCGGCTGGGTGGTGTGGAGGTCGAGGGCGGGATCAACGCCGACCTGAAGAGGTCCATCGAGGATGGCACATCCTTCTGGACGGCGGGCCGGTTCCCCGTGACGCGATCCACCGACGCCACTCTGGGAGTGGACTATACCCCGTACTTCGGAACCGAGCGCTGGTCGCTCTCGATCGGGGTCTCGCGACGGTTCGCCCTGCCCCTGCCGTTCCGCAGCCAGCCGGCCGTGCGGGGCATCGTCTTCGAGGACCTCGATGCCGACGGGGTCAGGGACCCGGGCGAGCCCGCGCTTCCCGGGGTCACCGTGCGCCTCGGGGTCCTGGAGACCCGGACGGACGGCGAGGGCGAGTTCCGGTTCGAGGACGCCATCGAGGGATCGCTCCGCGTCGACACCCGCACGCTGGAGCTCGGACTGATGGTGCCGCCCGACGCCTACCTGCCGAACTCGGGGGCCGTAGCCATCCCCGTGGTGCGCACCGCGGCGCTCGAGCTCATCATGTTCCTCGACCGGGACGGAGACGACGTGCGGGACGAGGCCGAAGAGGCCGCGGCCGGCGTGGTGGTATCCCTGATGGCGGAGGACGGCCGCACGCGCCACGCGGCGGCGGACGCCGAGGGACGCGTTCGGATCAGCGCTCTCTCTCCGGGCCGCTACACGCTCAGGGTCCACCCTCCCGGCACACGCCGGACGGGCGGAGCTCCCATCGAGAGTACGCTCGTCGTCGAGCCGGGCGCGACCGTGCAGCGGACCCTCCCCGTGGCCGTCCGGCTGCGCGAGATCCGGATGCCCGACACGTCGCGCGTTCGGAACCCCTGACGCGGGCTACAGCTCCGCCGCGGCGAGTGTCGGGCGGAAGGGCAGAACCTCCCGGGACGACGCACCCTCGCAGCGATATTCGAGCGCCACCGTCTCAAAGCCGCTCAACCCGCGCGCGACCACCATCGTCGTTCCCGGCTCGATGCGCTCGAACCGCGCCGCACCGGCCCGCCTAACCCAGACGGCATCAACACCGCTGGACGCCGTCAGCATCACTTTCCACCGGTGGTTCGCCCTGACATGGAGCCGGAGCATCCCGGACCGGGCGCCGTTGACCGGGGGCTGTGCCGTGGACACCGGCTCCACGTCCAGCTGTGAGACCGTGGGGACGTGGACCACGGCCCGGGCGGTGACCGCCCGCTGCCCGGCGGCCGTTGAGGCCGACAGGAGCAGAATGAGAACGGCGAGCAGCAGCGGAAAGCGGGCGCCCCGACCAGGCGCCGCGCCTGGAACACGTCCGATCGTCCGCTCCGTCACGGCCCGGAGGCCCATGCTGCCGTCTCCCGATCCGGGGAATGCTCAGGTACGGCCCACTGTAAATGCGACAGGCATGCCGCCGTTCCATGAATGGCGCAAGTACCTGCCAGGAAATGATTTATACTATCTGTGGCGACCGCCGCGTCCGGGGTGGCGCTGTATGGATTCCGGACACCCGGGGGCGTCGCTGCGCTCCCGTACGTACGGTTCGCCCCGGGCACCGCCCGGGAAGTGTACGAGAAGCGAACACTGTCAATATATCGGACACCCGGCCCGCCGACTCGGCCTGACCCGGGGGCGCCGGGCAGTCGGCCGGCTTCAGAACGCCAGCGTCTTCTCCGAGTACTGGGCCCACTGGGTGGGGGTCTCCCACACCCTGGTGTAGAGGAGGGCGTCCTTCATGGCGTCGGGCATCCGGTCCTTGAGCTGCTCATAGAAGAACCGGGCCTGGTTCTCGGC
>JBPRGE010000126.1:0-9596 GCA_051418035.1 Candidatus Longimicrobiales bacterium M2_2A_002 | reverse complement strand
GACGGCCCAGGTACTCGTGGATCGTGGCCTCCAGCTTCTCCTGCTGCGCCGCGTCACGGGACCCGGCCGGGAGCACGCTGGATACGGTGATGAGCCCCCGGCTGTGGGTGATGGACGTCGCCAGGTCGATGAGGTGCCACCGCCGGCTGGGGGCGCCGGAGAGTAAGAGCACGTGCGGTCGCCAGTTCTTGGTGTCCTCGCCCTCGGTCATCCGGAAGAGGCCCGCCCGGACCATGGCCATCCACAGCCCCTTGCGGACGTCGCCCCACGCGGCCTCCAGCTCCCGGCGCTCGAGCCAGGCGAAGATTGCCAGGATCACCACGGCCGCCACCACGGTGGCCAGCGCGTTGATCAGGAACATGACCGCCAGGCACCCGATGGCGCCCAGCAGGGAGAGCGACCAGTGGACGCGGAACGCCGGTCGGAACGACGGACTGCCCAGGAACTTCTCCACCCCGGCGGCCACGTTCAGGACCATGTACGTGGTCAGGAAGAACATGGTCAGGATCGGCGCGATCACGTTCAGGTCGCCGAGCATGACGGCACCGAGGGCTACGACCAGCGTGATGGCCGTGCCGGTCCGTGGCTCGTCGTTCGGCCCGCTTCCGGCGCCCAGGAACGAGAGCGACCGGGGCAGGACCCGGTCCCGGGCCAGCGCCTGCAGGACCCGAGGTGCGGCCAGGATGCTGCCCACCGCGCTGGAGAGCGTCGCGCCCCAGACGCCGAGGAGGATGGCGTCGCCCCACCAGGCGAGGCGGGTCATGATGAGCGGGTCCTCGATGAGCGTGACCGCGTCGGCGCGCCCGGCCAGCAGGATCGGGAGGAGCATGTAGACCACGTAGCCCACCCCGATGGCCGCCATCGTTCCAACGGGGATCGCCCGGCTCGGGTCCTTCAGGTCGCCGGACATGTTCACCCCGGCCATGATCCCTGTGACGGCCGGGAAGAAAACGGCGAAGACCGTCCAGAACGACTCGGACCGTGCGGCCGACGCGCCGAACATCTCGATCTCTGTCGCCTCCAGCGGCTTCCCCAGGACCAGCGAGATGAGGGAGATGGCGATGGCCCCCATGATCACGTACTGCGCCCGGACGGCCACCTGTGCCGACTTCAACGCCAGCAGCGCCACCAGGATCGTGACCACGATGGCCACGGCCTGCTGGTCCATGGCCGGGAACGTCCGGTTCACGCTCTCGGCGAAGCCGACGGTGTAGAGCGCCACGCTCAGCGCCTGGGCGAAGTAGAGGGGGATCCCCACGGCGCCGCCCGTCTCGATCCCCAGCGCCCGGCTGATCATGTAGTACGCGCCGCCGATCCGGACGCGCCGGTCGGTGGCGATCATGGAGATGCTGAGCCCTGTCAGGAACGTAATGGACGTGGCCAGCGTGACGATGGCCAGCGCGCCGATGAGCCCCACGTTCCCCACGACCCACCCGAACCGCAGGTACATGATGACGCCGAGGATCGTGAGGATCGACGGCGTGAACACGCCGCCGAAGGTGCTCAGACCCTTCGCGTCGGAGTCGTTGGTGGACGGCTGTCGCCCGAAGATCTTCAACCTCGCTACTCGTACTTCACGCTGCAGCCGTACGGCCGGGACTTCGGCCGGGAGACCGGCTCACCGGCCATCGCCTCGGTCAGCGCCCGGTCGACCAGCTGTGTGGCCCGATCCAGATCCTCGTCGCGGGCGCTGGGGACATCGTCGATCCCGCCCATGTAGACCACGGTGCCCTCGGGGTCGATCACGAACATGTGGGGGGTGGTCCGTGCCTCGTACGCACGGCCGACATCGCCCTCCGGATCCAGCAGCACCGCCGTGGCATTGCTGCCCCATTCCGCGGACTTCTCGTTCATGGCCGCCGGCTCGTAGTAGCCCTGCTTGCCGGGCGCCGATGAGACGATGGCCAGCCAGACCACGCCCTCGTCGCGCCACTTCTCCTGCTGGGACGGGATATTGCCGGTCCGGTAGTGCTTCCGGACGTATGGGCACCCGTAGTTCAGCCACTCCAGCACGACCCACTCGCCCCGATAGTCCTCGAGCGAATGCGTCTCGCCTTCCGTGTCCGGGAGCGTGAAGTCCGGCGCCGGCTGGCCGACCTCGGGACCGGCACTGGCCAGGGGCACCGCGGTCAGAAGGAGGAGAAGGGCAGCTCTGGTGATCATTCGGGCCTCCGATATCAGGTTGGAAGGACCGGACCCCTGTCATGCGACGGCGGGGCCCCGCAGCTTCGGTCCGCGGCTCGACGCTCCGGCTCCGTCCTCCCGCTCAGCCTTCGGAGCCGGCGTCGGCCTGCCGGGTCGGCGGCTCCGGGCCGAGCTCGTCCCGGAGCGCCTCCAGCACGATGGCCGGCGTGAGCAGCTCCGGGAGCACCCGGGGCTCCGCCGACAGGTCGGGCGGGTAGAGCACGTAGAGCGGCACGCCCACGCGGCCGAACTCCGCCAGCGCCCGGGTGATCACCGGGTCCCGTCGGGTCCAGTCCGCCTTGAGGAGCGCCACGTCGTAGCCCTGGAACGCCGACCGGACCCGGCCGGTCTCCAGCGCTACCCGCTCGTTCACCTGGCAGCTGATGCACCACGCCGCGGTGAAGTCGACGAACACGGGCCGACCCTCGAGCCGGTAGGCGTCCACCTTCTCCCGGGTGAACGGCTCCCAGGCGAGCTCCGCGGCCACGCCGTCGGTGGGCAGCGGCTCGGCGCTCCGGACGGCCCCGACGCCCGCGGCCACGGCCAGAGCCAGCGCCAGCGCGGCCAGGCCCCGGGTCACGACCCGGACGCGACTGGTGGCGACCGTCGCGGGCCAGCGGCCGATCAGCCACGCCGCCACGGACAGGAGCAGCAGCCCGAACAGGAGCTGCGCGGCCCCGCCG
Organism: Candidatus Longimicrobiales bacterium M2_2A_002; assembly: GCA_051418035.1. Classification (GTDB taxonomy): domain Bacteria; phylum Gemmatimonadota; class Gemmatimonadetes; order Longimicrobiales; family RSA9; genus JAWVYT01. The sequence continues at coordinate 6,729 of JBPRGE010000126.1, read as the reverse complement.
ATCCCGACCTGCAGCCCGAAGACCCAGATCAGCCATACGGCCACGGCGAACATCGGGAACGCCAGCACCTGCTTGAACGTCTCCATCCACCGGCCGGGCTTCGGCAGCCGGTCGGCCAGCGCCGGCCAGAAGGAGAGGACCACGAACGGTGTGGCCATCCCGACCCCGAGCCCGCCGAAGACGGCCAGCGCCTCCGGGATCGGCCGGACCATGGCCGCGCCAATGGCCGCGCCCATGAACGGCGCCGTGCACGGCGTCGCCACGATCGTGGCCAGCACCCCGGTCATGAACGACGAGCCCTGGCCCTCGCCGCCGCCGATGCCGCCGAGCCGCGTCAGCGATGCGCCCAGCTCGACCACGCCCGCGAGCCAGAGCCCGATCCCGAACATGAGCGCCGCCAGCAGCGCCACGATGGTCGGGCTCTGGAGCTGGTAGCCCCAGCCGACCTCCACGCCGCCGGCCCGGACGGCGATCAGCGCGCCGGCCACCGCCAGGAAGGAGAGGACCACGCCAGCGCCGAAGGCCAGCCCGTCGCGCCGCATCCCCGCCCGGTCGCCGCCCCGGCTGGCGAAGCCGAGCGCCTTCAGCGACAGGATCGGGAAGACGCACGGCATCAGGTTCAGGATCAGCCCGCCGACGAACGCGAAGAAGAGTGCGGCCAGGAGCGAGAGGCTCGCGCTCCCGGGCTGCCCCCCCGGCCCAGCCGACCCCGTTGGCTGGGCCAGCGCCGTCACCGCGTCGTCGAGCCACGGGATGTCGCCCCGCTGCACCGGGACCCGGACCTCGAGCGCCCGGTGGCCCTCGTCGTCGACCGCCTGGCCTTCCGGCAGGACCAGGATGCCCTCAAGGACCTCCGGCTCGCCGAGCATGTACTCGGAAGCCGGCAGCTCGAGGCGCAGCTCGCCGTCCCCGGTCAGTCCTCCCGCCTGGGCCTCGGTGTGCCGGAGCAGCGTCCCGTCCTCGGGGAAGAAGTACGCGCCGGCCAGCGACCCGTCCCACCCCTCCGGCGGGTCGGCGGCCAGGACGAACCCGGAGTCGGTGCGGGCGGCCCGGAGCGACCACGCGTCGCTTACCACCGGCAGCCGGTCGCGATACGTCCGGATCAGGCCGGCATCCACGGCGGGGTCCGCCGACGCGGCCGTGGCGGCACCGGCTCCGTCGGCGGCCACGGGCAGCTCCACGCCGATCCCGGCGCTGGCCGGGATACAGACATCGGCGCAGACCAGGAAATCGGCGGTGGCGTCAATGGCGACCCGGTCGGCCTCGAGCTCGGCGGGCGGCGTCACGGTGGCGAGGAGGACCACCTCGTCGTGGTACCCGTAGCTCATGAGCGGCGGGTACGGGATCAGCTCCGGGACGGGATAGCGGAGCTCGGTGACGGTGAAGCCGTCGGGCAGCCGCCAGTCCATGAGGGTACCGGTCCCGGCATCGCCGGCGTTCTTCCAGTACGTGTGCCAGCCCTCGTCCAGCGTGATGTGCACGCCGACCGTGAACGGCCGGCCCGGCTCCACGGCCGCGACCTCGCTGATGAGCCGGGCCTCGCTGTTCGGCGTGGAATCCCGATCCGCCTGGGCGTCGGCCCCGTGGGCGAACCCGAGGGCCGCCACGGCCGCCACCAGCAGCTGTCCAATTCCTGCGCGTCGACTCATCCCATCCCTCTCCGCTCTTCCGTGCCCGAAAGCCCACCTGAACGTCGTGTGTTCCCGCCCTGATTGCCACCCCCCAGCCCCGGCCGCGTTCCACCGGTGTGCAAGATCCGGAGGCTCGTTCGTCCCCTGCCCATGAAGACCGGAACCACGCAGAGGAGGACACCATGAGGACGCACGAGATTCTGCCAGCGTTGAAGGCCGTCGCCTTCGCCATCACCCTCGCGCTCGTGGCCGCGGCCCTCGCCGCGCCCGCAGCGCCAGCCCACGCCCAGGGGTGGATCGAGCCGCTCCCCGACCGGCCCGCCCCCGGCGTGGTCCGGGTCCGCTCCGATGTCGATGTGCGGATCACCGGACGCGTGGCCCGGGTCACCGTCGAGGAGTGGTTCGAGAACCGCGGCGGCCGGGTGGCGGAGGGCGTGTACGTCTATCCGCTCCCAGGCGAGGCCGTATTCTCGAACTTCTCGCTGTACCAGGGCGACCGGGAGCTCCGGGGCGAGACCATGGACGCCGACCGCGCCCGCCGGATCTACGAGGAGATCGTCCGCAAGCGACGCGACCCGGCGCTCATCGAGCTCGTGGGCCACGGGCTGATCCGCGCACGGGTCTTCCCCATCGAGGCGGGCCAGAGCCGGAAGATCACGCTCCGGTACACGCAGGTCCTGGAGCGGGCGGGCGACGCGGTCCAATTCCGGTACGCCGGCGTGCGACCGACGGCCGGGGCCGCGGCCACCCCCGTGGGGCTCTCCCTCACCGCCGACACCGATGCGTACCGCGACGCGTTCTCTCCCACCCACACCCTCGACGTCGAGCGGCGCGGTGGCGAGCTCCGCGTGCGCCCCACCGGCACCGTACAGGGCGACCTGACCGTCTTCCTGCCGGTGGCCGGGTCCGGCGTCGGGATCAGTCTGGCCACCCACCGGCCCGCCGGCGAGGACGGCTACTTCATGCTCACGCTGTCGCCCGGCGACGCCGATGCCGCCGGCACGCCCCGGGACATCACCGCCGTCGTGGATGTCTCCGGCTCCATGTCTGGGACGAAGCTGGCCCAGACGCAGGCGGCGCTCCGTCAGCTGCTGGGCTCGCTGGGCCCCGACGACCGGTTCCGGCTGGTCGCGTTCAGCAACCGGGTACGGGCCAGCGACGACGGCTGGACGCGGGCCACCGGCCCCGAGCTGGAGGCCGCCCGCCGGTGGGTCGATGCCCTCGAGGCGGACGGCGGGACGAACATCGCCGGCGCGCTGGAGGAGGCGCTGCGGCTGGAGTCGCCGGACGACCGGCTGCCCATCGTCGTCTTCCTGACCGACGGGCTGCCCACGGTCGGCGAGCAGGACCCCGAGGCCATCGCGGACGCCGCCGATGCCCGCCGGGCCCGGCACCGGGTCTTCGCCTTCGGCGTCGGCTACGACGTGAACACCTATCTCCTCGACCGGCTCAGCGCCGCGGGCCGGGGCAGCACCGAGTACGTGGAGCCGGGCGAGGACGTGGAGCGGGTCGTGTCACTGCTGGCCGGGAAGATCACCCGGCCGGTGCTGACCGACCTGGTTGTGGCCAGCGCGCCGGTCGACCTGGTGCAGCTGTACCCCGGCGAGCTGCCGGACCTGTTCGCCGGCGAGGAGCTGGTCCTCTTCGGCCGCTACCGGGGCAGCGGCTCCGGCGAGCTCCGGATCCGTGGACGACGGGCGGGCCGGACGGAGACGTTCGGCGCCGATGTCGAACTCGCGGGGCACACCGGCGCCAACGACTACATCCCGCGCCTCTGGGCGTCCCGGAAGCTGGGCGAGCTGACACAGCAGGTCCGGCTGAACGGGCCCGACCCCGAGCTGGTGGAAGCCATCCGCACCACGGCGCTCCGGTACGGGCTGCTGAGCGAGTACACGGCGTACCTGGTCCAGGAGCCGACCATGGCCGGCGGCGGCCCGGTCCGGCTCCGGGCGGTGGCGGCCGACGCCATGCAGGCGCCCAGCGGGCAGGTGGCCGTGCAGGCCGCCGAGCGGGCCCGGGCCAAGCGGGCGGTGACGTCCGCGGCGGATCTCGCCCGGGCCGAGGCCGAGGCCGCCGAGGCGATGGCGCCGGCGACGGGCAGTGGAGTCCGGGCGGTCCGGGTGGTCGCCGGCCGGACGTTCCGCCGGGACGAGCCGGGTGCCGGCCGGGACGAGGGCGCGTGGATCGAGGTCACCCCGGACGACGACGATCGGCCGGTCCGTGAGATCGCGCTCTACTCGGCCGCGTTCTTCGACCTGCTGGCCGAGCTGCCGGAGCTGCGTGCGGTGGTCACGGAGCTGCAGCCGGTGGTGGTGAAAGGGCGGGCCGTCGCGCTCCGGTTCGGCGACGACGGCGTCACGTCGCTCTCCGAGCGGGAGGTACGGCGTCTCGTGGAGCGGTTCCGCACCCGCTAACGTAGAACGGACGGGTGTAGAGGGGGTGGGCGGGCTCCGGCACGGAGCCCGTCCGCCGCACCCGAGCGAAAGGGGCGCATGACCGACTGGGAAGCCGTTTATCGGGAGACGTTCCCGGACCTGGTCCGGTACCTGGGCCGCAAGGTCTGGGACCCGGACCGGGCCCGGGACCTGGCCCAGGAGGCGTTCGCCCGGTCGCTGGACCGGGACCCCGAGGACCCCCGGTCGTGGGTCTTCACCGTGGCCGCCAACCTGGCACGGGACGAGGCCCGGACCGATATCCGGCGGAAGCGGCACCTCACGCTGGTGAAGGCGGAGGAGGAGGCCGCACCGGGGCCGACCGGCCCGCTGAAGGCACTGGAGCGGAAGGAGCGGGCGGGCCGGGCCCGGGATGCGCTCAGCCGGCTGAGCGAGCGCGACCGGGAGGCGCTTCTGCTGTGGGACGCCGGGCTGAGCTACCGGCAGATCGCCGAGCAGACGGGGCTCTCGGTGGGCGCGATCGGGACCACGCTGTCCCGGGCGCGGAAGCGGCTGGTGGACGCGTACGAGGAGCTGGAGGAGGCCGACGATGCCGCACGTGGATGACGGAACGCTGCACGCCCTGCTCGACGGGGCGCTGCGGGCCCACGAGCCCGACCGGGCCGACCGTGTGGAAGCCCACCTGGACGCGTGCGCCGACTGCCGGGCCCGCCTCGAGGAGGCCGCCGCGCTCCGCGACCGGGCCGCGGACGTCCTGGCCGACCTGGACGCGGAACCGGCCGACGACGCGAGCGCCGACCGCGAGCCCGCCCCTGATTTCCAGGACGTTCTGGCCCGGGCGGCCGGATCGGCCGGCACGGATGCCGGGACGGGCGGCGAGGCTGACCGCGGCGGGGCCGATCCGGCCCCGGGGCTCCGGCGCCGTCTCGCCTGGACCCGGGGTCTGGCGTGGGCCGCCACCATCGTCGTCGCGCTGGGTACCGGGTACCTGGTCCGCGACCTGGCCGACCCCACCGGTGCGGTCCCCCGGGCCGTTCCGACGGAGTCGGCCGACCGGGTCCGTGAACCCGCCGCGCCCGAGCCCACCCCCGCCGTCGAGGCCGGGGCCGATCTGCGGGATCAGGCCCCGGAGCCGCGTGCGCAGGCGGCCCAGCCGGAGGCAGCGGCCGGGCGTCCGCCCGCCACCGACGAGGGCGCGGGCGCCGCGAAGATGCGGCAGACGGAAGCCCTGGAGGCGGCCCCCGAGGCCGAGGCGACCAACACCGTCGCACCGTCACCCTCGGCGGCAGAGCGCGGCGAGGTCGGCATGATGGGTGTCGCCGCGGACGCGCAATGGCGGGCCGTGTCGGTCGAGGAGGCCGAGGCCGGGGTCGGGCCGCTGCTGGTGCTGCCCGGCGCGGCCGTCGCGGCCGTGGAGCTGGCCGACGACGGCACCGTCCGTTCCCGCCAGCGGGTGTCTGAACGGGTCGAGGTCATGGTCGTCCAGGAAGACTCGGAGACGGCGGTCGCACGGGCCGTCCATGCCATGGCGCCGGCCGAGGCCGTGCCGACGCTCCTGGGACTCGACCTCGACTCGGCGGCCGCGACCGTCGCGGCCCCGGTGACGGTGACCGTCGTGCGGGATGCCGCGTCGCTCACGCTGACGGCCCAGCTGCCCGAGGACGTGCTTCAGGCGCTCGCCGCGACAGCCGCGCCGCGGACGCCCTGACAGCCGACCCGGCCCGCCTCAGCCGCCGGGTCCGCCGAGGCCGCGCTGGTGGCGGTCCGGAGGGGCAAGAGCTGTTCCGGTGCCCTACAGCAGCCGGCCCGGACGGATCGCGTCGTCGCCGAACCGCTCCCGGAGCTCGTCGGCGGCCCTGGAGAGCCGCCGGTCCCGGTCGGTCTCCAGCGCGGGCGCGGTGTCGCCCGCATCGAAGAGGACCAGCTGCGTCCCCTCCTCGCCGGTGGTGAAGTGGGACACGCCGACGCCGACGAGCCGCGCGCCGGTCCGTCGCCGGTCCCGCAGCGTGTGGAGCAGCTCCCTGGCCACCGCCAGGATCGCGCGATCCGACTCGAGCGGGTGGTCGACAGTACGGCTGGCGGTCCGCTGCCGGAAGTCGCCGTCCTTGATCTTGACCGTGACGGTCCGGGCCCGGAGCCCCTGGCGCCGGAGGTCCGACGCGACCCGGATGGCCAGCGCCATCAGCTCCCGCTCCAGCGCCTCGTCGGTCTGCAGATCCTCGGGGAAGGTCTCCTCCCGGGACATGGATTTGGCCGACGTGTCCGGCTCGACCACGTCGCTGCCCTGCCCGCGCATCCGCTGGTAGAGCCACGCGCCGCGGCCCTGGCCGAGCATGGCCTCCAGCTCCGATTCCTCGAGGTGGAGCCCGTCCGTCACCCGCACCAGCCCCATGGTCCGGAGCCGCTCGCCCAGCACGGGGCCCACGCCCGGGATGTCCCGCAGCTCGAACTGCTTCATGAACTCCGCCGCATCGCCGGGCTCGACGACGTGGACGCCCGCCGGCTTCGCCTTCTCCGCCGCGAGCTTCGCCACCAGCCGCGTCGCGCCTCCGCCGATGGAGACAGTGATCTCCGTCGCCTCCTTCACCGCGGCCTGGATCCGCCGGGCGGTCTCCGCCAGCGGCTCGTCATGGTAGAGCGCCTCCGTCCCCGTCAGGTCCAGGTACGCCTCGTCGATGGACGCGGCCTCCACCAGCGGGGTGAAT
>JBPRGE010000125.1:0-72825 GCA_051418035.1 Candidatus Longimicrobiales bacterium M2_2A_002 | reverse complement strand
CGCTGCCGACCGCGTCCGTCGCGGCGACCAGTCCTTCCAGCGTCCGGGTCCGGCGGGGCGTGCGCGACAGGGCGGTCCGGAACGCCGTGATGGCGTCCTCGGCCCGGCCGGCCCGCAGCAGCAGCTCGCCCTCCAGCTCCCGGGGCGGCTTGAAGGCGATGGGCGGCCCGAAGTCGACCGGGAGCGCCGCCTCGTGCCCGGCCGCCTCGTGGGCGAGCCGGATGGCGACCTCGACGTCGCCCTCGGCGGCGGCCACCACGCTCCGGAGCGTGCCGTGCCAGACGGGCACGTACCCGGCCCAGTAGGCGATGACGTAAGGGTCGGTGGCGAGGTGCTCCTCGAAGGCGGCGAGGTGGCGGCGCGCGTCGTCGGCATCGCCGCGTCCGGCGGCCGCGAAGCCGCTGGCCCAGTGCTGTACCATGAGGACGGTGCTCCGGCCGGAGTCCGGCAGCGAGTCGAGCGGCAGCTCGCGCCGGGCCACGGCCCCATCGAGCTCGCCGGTGGCGGCCAGGTACAGCGCCCGCATCCCCGTGGCGGACGTGGCCCGCCCGGGCCGATCCTCCGCCTGGTCCAGGCACCCGGTCACCAGCGCCGTGGCGTCGGCGGTCCGGCCCTGCTGCTCGTACCCGTACGCGAGCCACTCGTTGTAGTGGCCGCAGTCGGTGGGCGGCAGCCCCCGGTCCGCGCGACCCCGGTCGACCACCGCGTCCGCCCGCTCGTTCGCCGCCACCAGGTCGTCCCACATGCCCAGGGCGAGGAAGATATGGCTGGTCATGTGCTGGGCGTGGGCCGCGTCGGGCGCGATGTCGGCGTAGGCGAGGGCGGCCTCGAGCCCCAGCGGCGCGTGGGTCGGGTCGTCGAAGGAGTGGATGGCGTAGTGGGCGGCCCCCGGGTGGTCGGGATTCGCCTCGAACAGGTCCAGCGCGATGGCGCCGGCCCGCATGTACGCCCGCACGTCCCGGGCGCCCTGGCTGAGCCCGAGGATCGAGAGGGCGTGGAACGCCCGGGCCTCGTAGTCGTCGGGGTGGGCCTCCACCAGCGCGTCCATGGCCCGGGCGTACAGCGTGTCCCGGGTCGGCTTCGGGCCCTCGCCGTACAGGACGTCCGCGGCCTGGAGGTAGAGCCGCTCCCGCTGTGTCGGTGCGCGCTCGGATCGGGCCTCCGGCGTCGGCGCGTACCGGGCCAGGACGGCCCGGGCGGCTTCCCGGTCCTGCTCGTTCCAGACCGGGTGGTTGTGGGCCATGGCCTCGCCCCAGTACGCCATGGCGAAGTCCGGGTCGGCGGCCTGCGCCGCCCGGAACGCGGCCGCGGCCTCGTCGTACTCGAAGCTGTGCATGAGGAGCACACCACGCTCGAAATACGGCCGGGCGTCCCGCGAGCCGGAGGTGGGGAACACCAGGCTGCCGAGGCCCTCGTGATGGCTCGGGGCCGCCTCCTGGGCGGTGAGCGGGCCGGACGCCAGCGTGGCGGCGAGAAGCAGGACGAAGCACGATGGCACGCGCAGCGCGCCAGCGGTCGGGTAGGGCATGAGCGCCGATCCTCGGGTAGGGGGATTGCACGCATAATACGGCCGGTCGCCGGGCGTGGACAGGGAGACGCAGGCGGCCGGTCGCGGAGCCGTAGCGGGCGTCGGTTGTGGAGCCGTGGCGCCGGTCGATGGCCTAGAGGTCGCGTATGTCGACGTATGCGGTGCGGACGGACGGCCCGATGCCGCCCCGGCGTGTGTCCCGAGCCGTCAGCATCTGGTAGTGGAGGACGGGCGCCAGGAAGCGCGGGTATTCGGCTCTCACGGCGCGCACCGCGGGGGCCTGGTCCGGCAGGTGGACGAGGTGCAGGAAGTCGATGCCGGCCGTACGGGCCTCGAGGGCCACGTGGCGGATGAGGCTCCGGGCGGCGCGCGGGTCCCGGGCGAAGAAGTCGTGGAGGTACCACGACCGCAGCGGCTCTCCGGGCTCGGGGATGCAGGGCAGCCTCGGCCGGTCGAGGGGCCAGGATCGGAGTGCGGCCCCGGCGATGCGCAGGGGCCGCGGCAGCCGCTCAACGACCTCGGCCAGGATGTGGGAGTTGTCCCAGGCGCTGCAGCCGGCTGCCACGCGGCCGCGGTGGGCGATCCAGGCCCCGACGTGCCCCTCCGTGCCCCGGCCCACTCCGGGGTCCGTGTAGACGTCGAACGGTCCGGCCCGACGGACATGGGTCTCGTGGACCTCACCCGGGTCGGCCGGGCGGACCGGGAGCTCGGGGGCGCGGCCCCGGTACGTGGGGCACACGAGGTACCGGTACCGGGCGCCCGGCCGGCCCCGGACCCGCTCCAGGACGGTCCGGGAGGCCCCGTTGCCCGTGGCGATCCAGGAGTAGACGAGATCCGCCCGTCGCGCACCCCATTCGGCTCCCGCGCGGGTCATCCGCTCCCCGATCCCGTGTCCCCGGAACGCCGGGTGGACCCGGAGATCGAACCCGAACGCCACCGTGGCCGGTGCGCCGAAGAGCCGGGCGGGCTTCGTGGCGACGGCCGACACGGCGATGAGCCGTCCGTTCACCCGGCCCGTGAAGATGGCCCAGTCGTCGAAGCTCTCTGCCCGGCGCCGGAACGCGGGTCGCCGGAAGCCCAGCCGGAACCGGGTCCCCTGAGGGCAGAGACGCTCGAGCTCGAGCAGCTCTGCCTCGTCCGCCGGCGAGTACCGGCCGATCTCGAGGACGGCGCCGGCGTTCACGGGGCCTCGCCGGTCACGGCCACCATGAAATCGTACGCGAAGGACCGATCGATGCGGGCCAGCTCGTCCTCGAGCCCGGTCTCCCGTCGGAGCGGCAGCCCGGGCGGGATCGGGTGACGACGGAGGAACTCCCGCACCACGACCCGTGCGCCGGGCTCCGCGGCACCGACCACGCTCCGCCACAGCCTCTCCGCGCCCTCGCCGTCCAGGTAGGACGGGACGTCCGACAGGGAGAACCGGGTGTACCGCTGCGGGCCAGCCGCCAGGTGGGAGGCGACGTCATCGTCCACGATCCGGAGCCGATCGCTCCACTCCTTGATGGCCTCGAGCCCCGCCTCGGTCAGGTGGGGTGGCAGGTCGCGCGTCGACAGCTCGCCGCGAAGCACGAGGGAGACCATAAAGCTGTCCCGGGCCAGGTGGGTCTCGAGGCAGCGTCGCATACGGTCCCGGATGTAGAGGCCCGGCTCGACGCTGAGAGGGCCGTGGAAGGCGGGGTCGCCGAACACGAGACGGCTGAATCGGGGGTCGCAGACGATCCGCCACGCGGCCTGCCACCGCCAGTCGTCCCAGTGCCGCTCGAGCCAGATCTGCTGCTCTTCGAGATCGTCGAACGAGAAGAGCGTGTCCACCGGCCAGATCCGGCGGGCCAGCCTGGACACGCGCCGGAAATGTCGCTCCCAGCGGCCGGCGTAGACCACCCCGCCGGCCAGCGCCGGCGTCCGGCGGGACCACCACTCCCGGGTCTCCGGCGGCAGTCGGCGCGCGAGGGTCCGATCGTACGTGCCCAGACGCCACCGGCGGTCCGCGGTCCGGACGCCCACCCAGCCGAGGACATCGCCGGGCTCCAGACACTCGGCCGCCGCGAGCAGCAGCCGGAGCAGGTGGTTCTGCGCCGGGTTCCGATCGATGGCCACTACGGTGGCGTCCGTCCGGGCCACGAGCGCGAGCGGCCGGGCCCCGCTGCCGGTGACGCAGAGGACCACGTCGTCGGCCCCGGCCTCGAGCGCCCTCAGCTCCGTGTCCCAGTCCTCGTTGACCGAGGAGTAGTTCAGCGACCGGTCAAACGACGTGCGCACGGCCCACCTCCTCCAGTCGTCCGTCCTCGATCCGGAGCCTGCGTGTCCCGATCTTCCGCAGTCGGGGGTCGTGCGTGGCCACTATCACCGCCGCGCCGGTCTCGCGGGCCACCCCGGCCAGGAGGCGGGCCACCGCGCCCCCGGTCACGCCGTCGAGGCTCCCGGTGGGCTCGTCGGCCAGCACCACGGCGGGGGCGTGGACCACGGCCCGCGCGATGGCGACCCGGTGCTCCTCGCCGCCGGAGAGCTGGTCGGGCCGGCGATCGGCCAGTGCGAGGATGCCGAGCTGCTCGAGCACACGCCGGGTCCGGCGCTCCCCCTCGGCCCGGTCGAGTCCGGCGAGCGCGGCCGCGAGTCGGACGTTGTCCCGCACATCGAGGCCCGCCAGGAGGTTGCTCCGCTGGAAGACGAAGCCGACGCGCCTGGCCCTGAGCGCCCGTCGGGCCGCGGGGTCCAGCGCCGCGAGGTCGTGGCCGTCCAGCCGCACGACGCCCCTGTCGGGGGTCAGGAGTCCGACCGCGGCGCAGAGCAGGGTGGTCTTCCCGGACCCGCTGGGGCCCTCGACCAGGAGCACATCGCCGGCCCGGAGCTCCAGGCTCGCGCCGTGCAGCGCCCGGGCGGCGTTCCGTCCGCGGCCGCGGGTGACGGACACGCGGTCCATGACCAGGGCGCTCATGGCCGGAACGCTGCGACGGGGTCGATCCGCCGGAGCCGCCGGAGCGGCACGATGGCCGCGGCCACGGCGCCGCCGGTGAGCAGCAGGATCGCCCCGAGGAGGTCCGGGCCCCGGACCGAGAGCTCGACGATCGGGGCCCAGCGGGTGGTGACCACGGCAACGGCCGTCACGGCGCCGGCGCCGGCCAGGCACCCGAGTCCGGCGAGGGAGGCGACGAGCCCGACGATGACGCCGCCGACGCGGTGGAGCGGGGCCCCCATGGCGAGGAGCACGGCCACGTCCGTTTTCCGGTCGGCAACCAGCGACTGGACCAGGAGCATCACGATGACCATGGCCGCCGCCAGCCCGATGACGGAGACCATGAGCTGCATCGGTCGGAACCCGGCCCCCACCTCATCGAGGTTGTTCCGGACGAAGTCGCGAGTCGCGAATGCGTCCACGTCCAGGCCGGCCCGCTCGATCCGGTCCGCCACGGCGGGCGCGTCGTCAGCCTCGAGGATCACGAAGGAGACGGCGCCGGTGTACCCGGTCAGGCGGGCGACCGCGGACCGGTCGACGAAGCCGAGCTGGGTCGCGATGAGGTTCGTGCCGGCGGTGAGGCCCACCACCCGGAACGCCGACCCGTTGACGTGCACGCGGTCTCCGAGGGCCGCGTCCAGCCGCCAGGCGGCGACCCGGTCGAGGGCGATCTCGTCGGAGGCCCGGGGCGGGCGTCCCGCATCCCACCGGGGCGGACCGCCGAGTCCTGGCGCCTGGTAGGCGAGGACGAGGAGCGTGATGCCGCGGTCGTCGGCCCCGGCCGTGACCCGGGCGAACCCCCGGACCAGCGTGCCGGACCGGGCGACCCCTTCCGTTCGCCGGATCCTCTCGGCGGATGCCATATCGATGAGGCCGGAGGATCGGATCAGGTTGTCCGTGCCCCGGGGCGCGACCCAGAGGTCGACCTGCTCCTGCCCCGTGTAGGCCGAGACCCCGGCGACCAGGCTCCGGTACGTGGCCAGCAGCGTCATGACGAGGAACGCGCTCACGGCGATCCCGGCGCCGGCAAGGGCCGCGCGCCCGATCGGGCCGCGCATCGCCGACCGCAGCAGCGCCCCGAACCCGGTCCTCATGATGGGCTCGCGGCGATCAGGGCCGCGGTGTAGGCCTCGACGTCCGAGCCGGCCCCCTCCGCCAGGTTCCGGATCCCGGTGGTGTCGAGCTCCGACGCTCCGATCCACACGCCGCCGCCAGCTTCCACCCGGCCGAGCCGGAGCGGTCGGAACCCGCCGCGCTCGGCCGCCTCGGCGAGCGCCGATACGGATCCGGCGGGGACGGTGAAGATGAGCTCGAACTCGCCGTGGTGGCCGGCCAGGAACGGGAACGCCGGCAGCCCGCTGGACCGGGCGATGGCACGGGCGGCGGGGTGCAGCAGTCGATGGAGCGGCCCGGCGATCCGGATCGCGACGCCGTTCAGCCGCGCGAGCTGATCGACGGCCGCGACGAGCCCATCGCTCGAGTCGATGCACGCCGTGGCCACCCCGCGCAGTGTCACGCCCGCGCGCGACCGGATCGGAGGCTCGAACTCCGGGGGCGCTGGGCCCAGCCCCATCAGCGCAGCGGCGGCGTGCGCACCGCCGAGCCCCAGGGGGCCCGTCGCGTACACGAGGTCGCCCGGGGCGCAGCCCCGCCGGGTCATGGCGGCCCCGGCCGGCACGGTCCCGGCGCCCACGACCGTCACGTGCAGCCGGTCGCCCTCGCTGGTGTCCCCGCCCAGGACGAAGGTCCCGGCCTCCCCGCACGCCGCGCGCACGCCGGCGGCGACGGCCGCCTGCGTCGTCTCCGCCCCCGAGCGGGGCAGCGTTACGGACAGGAGCATCCCCAGGGGCGTGGCCCCGACGGCCGCCAGGTCGGACAGACACGCGATGACGGCCACCCGCCCTGCGGTCCGGGGCGAGTAGAGCCCCACCTCGAGCTCTTCGACGACGGAGTCGACGGTCAGGGCCAGGAATCGGCCGTCGCCGAGCGGGAGGAGCTCCGCATCGGTCTCGTGCACCGCGCCACGCTGGCCGGGCGCCCGCTCGAGGAGCGCGGCCCAGCCGGTCAGGAGGCGGTTCTCCCGGATCGCGGACAGTGCCGGTGTCGCGTGGGTCACGGGCATGCGAGCAGCCTCTCTTTCAGCACCTCGAACCGGACGCGCTCGGCCGTGCGGACCTCGCCGTCCAGCTCCAGCGGGCCGGGCTCGCCGAGCTCCACGACCACCTCGGGGACGATCCAGTGCCGGGTCCGGCGCCTGTCCCTGAATCGGCCGAGCTGGAGCCCGATGAGACGGGCCAGGAGCATGAGCCGGCCGCTGGACTCGATGACGGCCACGGTCACGGCGCCATCGTCGGGGCGGGCGGGGAGGTCGTAGCGGAGCGACCCCGAGAGGTGCGGTGTCTCGAGGACGCTGAGGCTGGCGACGGCCCCGGCCCACCGGCCCGTGGGGTGGTCGATCCGGGTGGCCAGCCGTGGCCTCCGGGCGATAATGTTCAGCGCCGCGTACGTGATGGCGCCGGCCATCCACCAGCGCTTCAGCCGGGTCAGGAGCCAGTCGCCGTCGTTGAAGAAGGCGTTGGCCCGGGCCACGATTCCCACGGACGCGCTCACCAGCACCGCCTCGCTCCGACCCGCGTCGGCCCGCGTCCAGTGGGCGATCACCACGTCGCGGGGAGCGGCGCCGGCCGCGTCCAGCCGGACCGGCACCCCGGCGATCCTCTCGCGGACGGGCTTGTGGAAGTCGTTGCTCGAGCCCAGGCCGATGGCGCCGAGCACCACGTCCCGGGGGACACCCGCTTCGAGGAGCGCGTTGGCGACCGCGTGGACGGTGCCGTCGCCGCCGGCCGCGATCACCAGCCGGGCCCCCCGGTCCAGCGCTCCGTGCAGCGCCCGCTTCCACGCGCCGCCCGTGCCGAGCTCGACCACGCGGTGCGGAAACCGTGCGTCCAGCTCCGGGCGGATCGCGGCGAAACGCGACCGGGCCGTGCAGCCGCCGGCGGCTGGATTGAGCACGATCAGCGCCCGGGGGCTCATACCTGGCTCCTCGATGGCCGGGCCGCCATCAGGAGGACCACGACGCCCGCGAGCGCCACCGCCGGGCCGGCCAGCTCCGGGCGCAGCGCCACGGCCTCGCCGAGGTGGACGCCGACGAACCCGAGGACCGCCCGGACGATGGCCGGGTGCGCGTCGTCATCCCGGCGGACCGACCATGCGCGCCAGTGGGCATCGACCAGCAGCGCCGTTCCGATGCCCCAGATCGGGATCCACGGCCCGGCCCCGAGCCCGCGGACGAGCGCGACGGACGCGGCCAGCCCCACGGCGGAGTACACGGCCGAGAGCGCCACGGTGGCCCTCCGCCCGAACCGGACGGGCATGGTCCGGTACCCCGTGGCCCGATCCGCCGTCACGTCCTTCAGGTAGCCCAGCAGCACGAACGTGCCGTAGGTCCCGAACGCCGAGAGCATGGCCGCCGGCACGACCGTCGTGCCCCGCGCGTCCAGAGGGTCGCCACCGGCCACCAGGGCGCCGGTCAGCGGGAGCAGCGCGACGATGGCGCTGTTCCACGCCGGGCCGGCCCACCACCGTCGCTTCATCGGCGTGTACGTGATCAGGCCGGCGACCATGAGCCCCGTCGGCACGAGCGTCCACGGGTTCAGCGCGGCGAGCCACGCGAGTCCCAGCCCGAGCCCCGCCAGGCTGACCGCGCGGATGTCGCCACCCCGGACCTCTCCCCGGACCAGCGGTCGGTACGGCGCCGAGAGGGCGTCCGTATCCACCTGGTCGACATCGGTCACGGCCTGGCCGAGGCCGTACCCCAGCATGAAGACCACGAGCGATCCCGCCAGGGCCACGGGGCCGGGGTCGGGAGCGGCGGCGAGACCCACCAGGCCGGCCGATCCGGACACCAGGAACAGGTAGGGGCGCAGCGTGGTCCAGTACCGGGTCCAGAAGCCGGGCGACCAGGGCCGGTACGCGGTGTGGGCGGTCATGCCCGTACGATCCCGTGTTTCCGGCCCAAAGCGGACAGCACCTCGACGGTGCGGGCCAGATCGTCGTCGGTGTGGCGTGAGCACACGGTCAGTCGCAGCATGGACGCGCCCCGGGGAACCGCGGGCTGCCGCACGACGCCGCACTTGATCCCCGCCCGGAACAGGTCGATCCCGAGGGCGGCCAGGACCGCCTCATCGCCTACCGCGACCGGGATGATCGGCGACTCCAGCGGGGGCACCCGCAGCCCGGCATCGTGAAGGCCCTGCCACAGGACGCGGGCGTTGCGCCACAGCCGCTCCCGGTGCCACGGCTCGTCCCGCATGACGTCCAACGCCTCGATCAGCCCCGCGCAGACCTGGGCCGGCAGCGCGGCCGTGAACACGCTGGGGTGGGAGAAGAAGCGGAGGTAGTCGATCAGCTCCCGGTCGCCGACGATGTATCCGCCGATGGCGCCCGGCGTCTTGCTGAACGTCCCCATGAGGATGTCGATGGCGCCGGGCATGCCGAAGTGCTCCTCCAGCCCCAGCCCCGTGGGCCCCACGACACCGAGGGCGTGAGCCTCGTCGATCATGAGGTGGGCGTCGAACTCGTCCGCCAGCTCCCGCAGCCCCGGGAGGTCGGCCACGGTGCCGTGCATGCTGAAGACGCCGTCCGTGACGATCAGGGCGCCGTGGGCGGCGTGTCGGTGGGCGTCGAGGAGCCGGCGCAGGTCCGCCAGGTCGCCGTGGGCGTACCGGATCGCCCGGGCCGCCGACCAGCGGGCGCCGTCCTGGATGCTCATGTGCGCGTACTGGTCGTACAGCACCAGGTCGTCCGCGCCGAGCAGTCCCGTGAGGACGCCGATATTCGTCTGGTAGCCGGTGGTGTAGACCAGGGCGGCCTCCCGGTCGAACAGCGACGCGAGCCGGTCCTCCAGCGTCCGGAGGTGCGCGCTGGTGCCGCCCAGGAGCTGGGCGCTGGGCGTCCCGTAGCCCACCGTCTCCACCGCCCCGCAGGCCCGGGCGACCACCCTCGGGTGCAGGTGCAGGCCGAGATAGCTGTTGGAATCGAAACAGATCATCTCGTGGTCGCCCCCGGTGAACGGGTCGACTACGGTGATGTGGTGGTCCAGCGGCGTCTTCAGCTCCAGCCGGTACTGGGACTGGTAGACCCCTCGGTCCCTCAGCTCTCCGAGGTAGCCGGAGAATCGTCCGCACTTCTCGAGCAGGTCCCGGCTCCGGCTGTGGGTGAAGCTCCGGAGCGACGGGTCCGGTCTGGGCGGGGCGTGCGAGGCCATGCTCTTCCTCCGATCGAAACGGGTTCTGCGCGTGGAGGAAGGCTGTCATCCGGTCGTCAAGCCATGATCAAGTCCGTTCGAGCATGCGGCGCTTCTGCCCCTCCGTGACCATGTCCCGGGCCACGACGTCCCGCACCAGCGGGGCGAGGAAGGTGTAGCCGCGGGCGTCGGCGACGAGCCAGTGCTCCCACTCCAGCTCGTCGAGCGCGTCGGCCAGCGCGGCCTCCCCGAGCCCCGTGGCCCGCGCGATGCGCTCGGGGGATGCCGGCGGCTCGAGGACGGCCACGGCGGACAGGGCCTGCTGTGCCGCATCGGTCAGGACCCGGAACCCGACCCGGATGGCGGCGACCAGCGTGTCCGGCAGGTCCCCCGGCAGTGTCTGATCCAGCGTGCGACCCGTCTCCGGCCAGGACCCGACGGAGTCCTCCGGCGAGAGGCCGTGGGCCACGGCGTGCAGCAGCTCGACGGCCAGGAGCGGGTAGCCGGCCGTGTCGGCGGCGACCCGGCGCGTCAGCCGCTCGACACCCGCGTCGTCGTAGTCCGGCACGGCCCACGCCGTGAGCTCCCGCATGGGCTCGTACCCCAGCCGGTCGAGGCTCACGAGCGCGCCGGGCATGTCGCTGCCGAGCTCGGCGCAGAGCCGGGTCAGCGCCTCCCGACCCGGCCGACGGCCGGTCACGAGCGCCAGCAGGATCGGAGCGTCGGTCACCCGGGATGCGATCCGCTCGAGCTCGTTCAGCGACGCGCTGTCCGCCCAGTCGGCGTCGTCGACGGCGAGCATCAGCGGCGAGCCGCTCGCCGCATCCCGGAGCTGGTCGTCGAGGTCGGGGCCGCGGGCGTCCGGGTCGCGCTCCGTGGCATGGACCAGCGCCGCCAGCACCGCACCGTCCGCATCATGGTCGGCCGCCACGGCCCGGACCACCGCCGTGGCGGCCCCGTCCAGCCGGGCCCGCGCCAGCAGCTCCTCCAGGAGCCGGGTCCGGCCCGTGCCGGGGTCCCCGGCGATGACCGCGATCCGGGCACTGCCCGTCCGGAGGCATGCCTGCCACTCCCCGACCAGCGTTTCCAGCTCCGCGCCCCGGCCCATCAGCGGGGTCCGACGGGACTCGGCGCCCCGGGCGCTCCTGTCGGGGACGGCGACGGGCCGCTGCCAGCTTCGCTGCTCCCGGACCCGCTCCGCGAGCGCGACGGTCTCTTCGGACGGCTCGATCCCGAGCTCGTCGCGGAGGTGCTCGGCGAAGCGCTCGAACAGCTCCAGCGCGCGGCCACGGTCGTCGGTGAGGCAGAGACACTTCATGCCGACCCTGCACGCCGCCTCCGACGTCGGAGCGAAATCGAGGGCCCGCTGCCCCAGCCGGTACGCGTCGGCCGGTCGGCCGGCGGCCAGCACCGCCCCGGCAGCCGCGACCAGCGCCTCCTCCGACCGGGCGCGCCAGCTCCGCCGCTGGCCCGCCAGCCACTCCTCGAACTCCCAGGCGTCCGGGATGGCCAGCCCCTCGAGCAGCTCGCCCCGGACCAGCCCGGCGGCCGCGACCGGGTCGTCCGCCTCGATCCGGGTCAGGAACCGGTCGGTATCCGTCTCGATGGTGCCGTCCGCGAGGCGGATGAACCCGGCGCCGGCGTCCTCGACGCCGTCGTCCGTGCAGCCGCGGAGGATCCGGAGCGCTTCGGCGAGAGAGCCGCGGGCCGCCTTCTCGGGCTTGTCGCCCCACAGCAGCCCGGCCAGACGGCTCCGGCTGGCCCGGCGATCCGGGCTCAGGGCGAGGTAGGCCGTGAGCGCCAGGTGCTTCCGCCACAGGAGCTCCGGCGGTGCGGGCTCGCCGTCGACGGTCGCGCTGGGCGGTCCCAGCAGCCGGAGCTCGATCACGGGCAGACCCGTCCATGGAGCCGGGCGTCGGCAGCGCGCAGCGAATCGAGGGGTGGCTCGGCCCGGGCCCATAGCCACTGGACGCGCTCGAGCAGCCGACACGCCGTCGCCGTATCGGCCGACGCGAGCTCCAGGCGGGCGCGGACCCGGTCGGAGTAGGGACTCACGGCCCAGTCCACCTCGACGGCCTGGAGCGGACCGACGAGCTCACTCGCCACGTCCTGGTTGTCCGCCCACGCACGCTCGGTGGCGGCTCGGGACGTGTCGCCCATCGCCTCCAGGGCGCGGGCCCGGACCAGGTGCAGCGCAGCGCGGGTGAACGGGTACCCCTGGTCCGGGGAGTACTGCTCGGCGAGGATGGGCTCGGTCGACGCCAGGGCGTCCTCGTGGGAACCCTCGGCCAGCGCCTCGAACGCCGCCAGCAGCGGGACGAGGCGCCACCGCTCCGGCTCGGCGTCCAGCCCGTCGAGCGTCCGTCGCCACGCCCGGGCCGACTCGGGCTGGCCCCGGTCCCACGCGTCCAGCGCCAGTGCCCATGCGGCGCGGCCGGCCATGTCCGTGCCGCCGGCCACCTGCCCGCGCAGCCATTCCCGGGCCCGCTCCCGGTCGGCGGCGGGCACCCCGTCCACACCGAGAACCCGCGCGAGCAGTCGCCATTCGGCGGCCTCGAGGTCGGCCGAAGGGGCCCCCAGTGCCGCCGCCGAGTCGAGGTGCGCCAGCGCCGCACGGGGCCGGCCGAGCACCAGGAGCGCCTGCGCCTGCGCCCGGTGCCCCTGGGCCTGCAGTGTCACGGTCCCCCGTCCCGCCCGGGTCAGGCGGACGCCGAGATCCAGCTGTCCCTCCGGCACGTCGAACCCCAACCCCAGCCGTGCGACGAACATCAGTACCGGCTGGAGCGCGGGGTCGGACGGGTCCAGGAGCCGGTCGCGGTACTCGGCCGCCTGGTCGGGCTGGAACCGCTCCCGGACGGCCTGGGCCAGGAACGTCGGGATGTGCAGCGGCTCGCTCGGCGACGGCGGCGCGGCGGTCGCCAGGAGCCGATCGAGGGCCTCGAGCGCCCCGTCCCTCCGACCCAGTCGGGTGAGGACCATGACGCTGTGCTCGTGGGCCGGGGCGTGGTCCGGGTCCCGGGCGGCCGCCTCCGCCAGGTACGTCGCCGCCTCCTCCAGCGATCCCCCGCCCAGCGGGCCCCTGTGATAGTGCTCGTCGCCCAGGATGAACCAGGGGTAGCTGCTGTACCCCAGGCGCCGGGCCACGCTCTCCAGCGCCTCGATCCGCGCCGGCCCCGGTGGCAGGGCCTTCGCCCTCAGCAGCGCCGCGTCCACGGTGCCCAGCTCGTCGGCGTGCTCGCGGGAGAGCCGCTGCAGGTCGATCTCTTCCTCGCCCGTCAGCCCCCAGTTGTGCACGTACCAGAGCCGCCACTTCGCCAGCGCCAGCGTCGAGTCCTCCCGGAGCGCGGTCCCGTACCGCTCCTCGGCCCGTCTCCACTCGTTCCGGGTGAACGCGTCCTCGCCCTGGAGCAGCGCCCGCATCGCCTTGAAGTCGTCGGTGTGGGCGGCCTCCAGCCTCCGGTACGAGGAGGCGAGGTGCGGGAGAAGGATCGTGACGATAGCCAGCGCCGCGGAGTCCGCCGTTGCGTACAGGTCGTCCCACGACCCGCCGACCCGCCGCTCACCGAGGGGTCGCCCGGTCGAGTCCTGGACGGACAGCCCGAGCACGAGGCGCTCGCCCTGCGACACCACCGTGCCCCGGGCAATGCTCACTGCGCTCGGCATTCCGGGCGCGGCGCTCGGGGGGTCACCGGCCGACGTCGCCGAGTAGCGGGCGGCCTGGGCCGAAGGGATGATCTCGAGGCCCTCGAGTCCCTGCAGGTTCAGCGTCGTGAGGTGCCAGAGGTGGCGCGCGAGCTCCTGGTCGTCCGCCGAGCCCACGACCTCGAACGGGAGCACAGCCAGGTCCGCACCGCCCGGGGGCGGCGGGGTCGGAGGGTCGGGACGGGTGAGCCAGGCGACGAGCCCGATCACCGCCAGCACCGACCCGACCAGCGCCGCGGCCCGCAGCCGCCGACCCCGGCGGCGGGCACGGGCGATCTCGTCCCGGAACACCACCGCGTTCGCGGGGCGGCGTCCCGGCTCCGGGTCCAGTGCGCGTTTCAGTGGTCGGCGCAGCTCGCGGGGCACTGCGCCCCAGGGCCGGTCCGATCGCTCGCGCCAGGCCGTGCCCGTGGCCGCTTCGTAGAGCGCCAGTCCGGCCGCATAGACGTCGCTCGCTGCCGTGGCGTCCCCGGATCGCTGCTCGGGGGCCGCGTACGCCGGCGTTCCCATGAACTGGCCGGTCGCCGTGATCCGGGCCGTCGTCTCGTCCGCCGTGTCGGAGATGATGCCGAAATCCCCGAGCCGCGCTCTCCCGCCCACGACGAAGATGTTCGATGGCTTCACGTCGCGATGGACGATCCCGGCATCGTGGATCGCGACGAGGGCGTCGACGAGGTCGGAGACCAGCGCGTCGAGCTCTGCAGGCGACAGGGACCCGCGACGCAGCCGGTCGGCCAGCGTCTCCCCGTCGACGTACTCCATGACGTAGTAGAAGAGCCCGCCGGCCTCTCCGGCCCGGTGGACCCGCAGCACCCGGGGGTGGTCCACCAGCGCAAGGGACCGGGCCTCGCGACGGAACCGCTCGACGGCGCGCGCCGTGGCCAGCTCCGGGCGAAGCACCTTGATCGCCACCCGCTGATCGAGTCCGCGATCCACGGCCTCGAACACGGCACCCATACCCCCGCTGCCGAGCTCCCGCCGGACGTCGTAGTCCGGTGCGAGGGCGTCGCGGACCCGCTCGAACAGCGTCATGGGTGCTCCCACCAGACGGAAGCCGGGGAAGGGGATGGGGACGATGTCAAAGGTTCATACCCGCTGTTCCCGGGTCAAGAACGACGCTGTGCGGCGCGGACCCTGGTGAAGCCGCTCGCCGGAAGGGCGCGAACATCCGCGACAGCACGAATTCCTTCACCCCGACGGCGCCGATCTCTCACATTTCCCCAATCCCGGATCCCCAGGTCCGACGCCCCCCCGGCGTCCGACCGCCTCGAGCCAGCCCATGCGAACGAGTCGATCGGCGGGCGACGCGCGCCCCCCGGACACAACGGACCGGACCGACGTCACGCGCCTGCTCGTCCGGTACGGCGGTGGGACCGGTCGGCGCTGGACGCGCTGATGCCGATCCTCTACGCGGACCTGAAGCGGGTGGCCCGGGGCCGGCTCGCGCGGGAGGCCGTCCGCCCGCGAAGCGGGGCGGCGGACGGCGAGCGAGCACGACGGGTCATGAGCCGGGCTCCGCTGCCGTGGCCCGCGCGATGAGCCGCGGCGCACAGCCGTGGCCCACGCGCTGGCGCGGCACGGGGAGGTCTAGCTGGTCGGGCAGCTCACGGTCGGGTTGAAGTCGGCGAACACGCCGTTCGGATTGCCCTTCCAGACCCAGGCGTGGAGCTCGAAATCGGCGAACGGCGGATGGAACTCGTGGAAGTGCTGCCCCATGAGCTCCGGTGCCTCCTCACCGACGAACAGGTACTCCACGGCCACCAGGTGCATCGCGCCGTCTTCCCGCTTCTCGTACACCAGCACCTCCGGCTTCTCGAGCTCGACGGTGCCGTCGATCAGGGGCGGGTTCACGAAGTGGTAGCCCATGGCGCCCAGCTCGGCGGGCGCGCCCAGGCTCGCGGCCGAGATGCACTCGGGCTCCATGTGGTAGCCCGCGGCTTCGGCGGCCGCCGGGTCGTGGTACCGGGCGGTGGCGCGACGGAGCGCGGCGAGCTGCTGGTTCGCCATTGCGTCCCCGCGCGAGTGCATCGACTGTCGGACGTCCTGCACCTGCAGGGCGTCATCCGCCGGCGGGGTCGTCGGCGCGTCGTCGCATGCGAAGAGGAGGGGAACGATCAGAACGAGCAGGAATCCAGAGAGTCGGGCCATGATGGCCTCCGTGTGATAGGGGGAACACGTCGGACTCACTCTTCTGGCGATGCAAATTCTGTTCAGCCCTCGCAGCGTTGGAGCCTGACGAATCTGGGGAAATAGATGTTCGGGTCCCGGACGGCGTCCCGGGCGTCGAAGGTGTTGGTCGCGTACGTGAGGACGAGGTCCGCCCCCGCCAGCCGGGGGTGGGCCTTCCCGGCATAGATCATCACGCCCGGGCGATGGTACTCCGGGGGGCGGTACACCGGCCTCGGTTCGGACCACGGACCGGTCAGGGCGGGGGCCGCCCGCATCACGATGTCGGCCGGTCCGAAGCCACGGGTGTGGACGGCGAGGAAGCGATCGGACACCGTGTCGAAGTGGACGGTCAGCTCGGTCTGGGCGCGCTCGAAGAGCGGGGCCCGGGGCACGGTGGACGCGGCGGGCACCCAGCCGCGCCGCGGACCGGCCCACCACTCCGGGCTCCCGAGGTCGCCGGCGCGGACGGCCTCGGCGGACCAGCGCGCTGCGAAGATGGGGTGGGTCGTCTGGGTCGCCGGCGTTCCCAGGGCGTACACGTGGTCGCCCCGCCGGAACGATGCGGCGTACGGCGCACGGGGTCCCGCTACCGGATGTTCAGGAGGCTGTCCAGCTTCGCGCGGATCCCGGCGGGCGACGTGGTCGTCAGCCGCGCGTTGCACGGCGGGCCGAGCGCCTCGCCGCGGCAGATCATGGCGACCGCCCGGGTCGAGTCGTCATCGAGCCAGAGGGTGTGGTACCCCTCCGGCGGGTCGGCCGTGGGCGGGTACGGGCGGTCGCGCCACGCCGGCTCGCCGAACGGGTCCACGAACTCGCGGACGGCCGCCGCTGGGTCGGCGGCGTCCCGGCCGATCTCGACGGTGATCCGGACGGTGCCGGAATCGCCGACGACCGCGGCCTCGAGCCGGCCCAGCTCGGAGGGGCCGGAGCAGACCGTCTGCTTGGGTCGGCTCGCCACCAGGCGGCAGACGAAGCCCTGGCGGTCGTAGGCGAGGTCCATGACCCGGGCCTGGGTCATGTCGAGCCGGAACCCGCCCAGCTCCTCCGGGGGCTCGCCGCCGCACGCGCTCAGAGCGATGGCGGCCAGGAGCAGGCCGGTTCGGAGCGGCGTGGGGGCTGACGCGTTGGCATGTCGCATGGCGAGGCTCGGGGCTCGGGGTCCGACGCGGGGAAGGGAGCGGGCCGGTCACTGAACCGATGATGTCGCCGGCCGGGCCCGGAAGCAACCGGTGGTCCTCCGGTCGGGCGGGCGACCCGCCCCTTGCCACCGACCACGCGACGCGCCACCCTTCGTGCCCCAACCGACACAGGCGAGAGGCTCGATCGTGAAGCACGGATACGCGTACGGCGTCCTGATGGCGTCGCTGTTTCTTGGCGGGTGCGCCATCAACGGCCCCGGGCCGGTGGACGTCCCGGACAGCGAGGGCCCCGAGCCGGTCGGGTCGCTGGAGGTCGCGCCCGTGGAGCTGCCGGCGATCCCGGTCCTCGGGACCGACACGACGCTCGACATCGGGACGTGGAACCTGGAGTGGTTCGGCGACCCGTCGAACGGCCCCGCGCCGGAGCCGCGCCAGCTCGAGAACGTGTGGGCGCTCCTGGACGCCACGGCCGTGGACGTCTGGGCCGTGCAGGAGGTCGGTCGGGCTGACCAGTTCGAGGCTCTCCTCGCCCAGCTGGCCGGCTACGACGGGCTCCTGGCCACCGACCCGCGGGTGGCGGATGGCCGGGCCCACTACAGCGGCTTCGGCGGGAACGAGCTGAAGGTGGGGCTGGTGTACCGGTCGGGGTCGGTGACGGTGGACAGCGCCCGGGTCATCCTGACGGACTACGACTACGAGTTCGCGGGTCGTCCGCCGCTGAAGGTCCACCTGCGGGCGGGCGACGGCCCATCGCCCACGGAGCTGGTGGTGATCGTGCTCCACGCCAAGGCCGGCGACGAGCCGGAGGACCGGGACCGGCGGGCCGCGGGCTCCCGGGCGCTGAAGGGGTACCTCGATGCCCGGTACCCGGAGGCCCGGGTCGTGGTGGCCGGCGACTTCAACGACGACACGGACCTGTCCATCACCACGGGCGAGCCGTCGCCGTACCAGAACTTCGTGGACGTGCCGGGCTACGCGTTCCCGACGGCCGCGCTCACGGCCGCCGGCGCCTCGTCCACCGTCTTCTGGCCGGAGATCATCGACCACGAGCTGGCCACCGACGAGCTGATGGCCGACTACGTGGCCGGCTCCGCCGCCGTGGTCCCCGCCGACGACTGGCTCGCGGCCTACCCCGAGTCCACCAGCGACCACTACCCGGTGGTCGCCCGGTACCGCCCGCCGGGCGGCGCCATCGCGTCGACGACGGCGGGGTGGGTCCACGTCCGGCTCCGGTGGGCCGGGCTCGAAGCCACGGAGGTCGATATCTACCGGGACGGCGAGCTCGTCGTCACGGGGGCCAATGACGGCGCCTTCCTCGACTCGGTCCCGCCCGGCGGGAGCGCGCTGGCGTACCGCGTGTGCGAGCGCGGCACGGACCGGTGCACGCCGGAGGCGGTACTCGAGCCCTGAGCGGGTCGCGGTCCTCGCTTGACCGGGGCTCGGGCGCCACCGCACTTTGGGCGTCCACGCACCCGACCCCGAGCCAGGAACGACCCATGCGCCCGCACCGCCCGCGCCCTCCCGTCACGCACCCCGCCGTCGTCCTCCTTGCCGGTCTCGCCGGGCTGGCCGGGCTGGCCGGACCGCTGCCCGGGCAGCAGGCGACGGGGCCCGACGCCGACGTTCGCGGCCCCGTCGTCGCCCCACCGATCGACACGGCGGTGACGCAGGCGCGGGAGGCCCGGATCCGTGGCCGGCGGGTGCCGTACACGGTGACCACGGGGATGCAGCCGGTGTGGGACGAGGACGGCGTGCCGGTGGCGTCGCTCTTCTACACGTACTACCAGCGGTCGGACGTGGACGACCGGACCCGGCGCCCGCTGATGATCTCGTTCAACGGCGGGCCGGGCTCGGGGAGCCTGTGGATGCACCTGGGATACACGAGCCCCAGACAGCTGGTGATCGACCCGGAGGGGTTCCCGGTCCGGCCGTACGGCGTGCGGGACAACCCGCACTCGATCCTGGATGTGGCGGACATCGTGTACGTGAACCCCGTGAACACGGGCTTCAGCCGGATCGTGAACGACGCGGACCGGGAGCGGTTCTTCGGCGTGAACGAGGACGTGGCGTACCTGGCCGACTGGATCGACACGTTCGTGTCGCGGCAGGGCCGGTGGCCGAGCCCGAAGTTCCTGATCGGCGAGAGCTACGGCACGACCCGGGTCTCGGGGCTGGCCGGCGCGCTCCAGAACGGGCACTGGATGTACCTGAACGGCGTGATCCTGGTCTCGCCCACGGGGCTGGGCGTGGACCGGGAGGGGCCGGTGGGCGACGCGCTCTACCTGCCGCACTACACGGCCACGGCGTGGTACCACGACGCGCTGGCGCCGGAGCTCCAGGCGCGCGACCTGGAGGCGCTGCTCCCGGAGGTCGAGGCGTTCACGCTGGACACCTACCTCCCGGCGCTGGCCCGGGGCGGGTCGCTGTCGGAGGCGAGGCGGGCGGAGATCGCCGAGGCGGTGGGCCGGTGGGCCGGGCTGGACCCGGGCTTCGTCCGCGACCACAACCTGGCGCCGCCGGTCCAGGCGTTCCGCAAGGAGCTGCTCCGGGACGAGGGGCTGACCGTCGGGCGGCTCGATGCCCGCTATCGCGGCCGTGACCGGTCGGATGCCGGCGAGTCGTACGACTACGACCCTGCGCTCACGTCGTGGAACCACGCGTTCGCGCCGGCCATCAACCACTACCTGCGCGACGACCTGGGCTGGGAGACCGACCTCCGGTACTGGGTCTTCGGCCCCGTCCACCCGTGGAACCGGGAGGGCGACACCACGGGCGAGGCGCTGCGGCAGGCCATGGCCGAGAACCCGTACCTCCATGTCATGGTCCAGGCCGGGTACTTCGATGGCGGGACCGACTATTTCTCGGCGAAGTACACGCTCTGGAACATGGACCCGGCGGGCCGGCTCCAGGACCGGATGCGGTTCCGTGGCTACCGGAGCGGGCACATGATGTACCTGCGGCAGCAGGACCTGGCGACCTCGAACGACGATATCCGGGAGTTCATCCGGTGGGCGCTGGAGGCCGCCGGGACGCCGGCCCGGTACTGAGGTCGACGTGTCGGCCGGTGCGTGTCGGGCCGGCCGGCACCCGGGGGCCCGGAACCCCCGCGCGCTGGAACGCATTTCGCATACGTGTCATCGAGTCGCCGGAGCGGACCGGCGTCGCCGTAAGGGTTCCCCGGAGAAGGAGACCGTATGAAGAACCGATGGCTGATCGTTCTGATGGCCGGCATGCTCCCCGTCGCCGCGTGCGATGGCGGCCCGGACGCCGACGCGCAGGCCGCCGAGGAGGCCGGTCAGGCCGAGCCGATGGCCGAGGCCCCCGAGCAGACGCGCCCGATGATGGAGCTCCCGGACATCACGGCCCAGGCCGTCTGGTCGTACCTGCAGGAGGTCGACTACCGGAGCTGGGAGCTGTGGCCGGAGAAGGGTGAGCTGTACGAGGGCACCGAGCCCCACGGCATGCTCCTGACCACGTACCTGAACGGTGCCGCCCACGAGGCGCTGACCACGGGGAGCGGGCCGATGCCGAACGGCGCGATCATCGTGAAGGAGAACTACAGGCCGGACAGCACGCTGGCCGCCGTCACGGTGATGTACTCCGCCGAGGGGTACGACCCCGACAACAACGACTACTTCTGGGCCAAGTACCAGGCGGACGGCTCCGTGGACGCGGCGGGGCGCGTGGAGAGCTGCATCACCTGTCACACCGCCGGAGACCGCGGCTACCTGCGGACGCCGTACGACCCGGCCACGTAGCGGCTCCGGGCCGGACCCGGTGAGCGAGGGAACGCGGCCGTCCGTCCGGGCGGCCGCGTTCTTCGTGTTCAGGAATCGTTGACAGCGACCCGCTCCATCCGCAACGTGGGGGCGCAGCCACGGGAGGCGGAGAGACATTGAACGACCGAATCGCGACGGCCACGCGGACCGGCTTCACGATCATAGAGGCGCTGATCACGCTGGCGCTCATCGTGCTGGTCCTCGGCATCGTCGTGCCGGCGGTGATCGACCAGCTGGAGTCGGACGAGCCCACCCGGATCGCCCAGGACCTGGAGTCCATCCGGTCGGCGGTGCGGCTCTTCCGTGTGGACGTGAAGCGGTTCCCCGGCACGCCGGAGCAGCTCGTGGTCGCCCCGGACGCCTGGGTCGACTCCACCGATCTCTCGGGGAGCGCCATCCCGGCCCCGCTCCTCGACGACTGGAGCGGACCGTACCTCGAGATGGGCTCCGTGATCGAGGGCGGGTCGGAGCCCGATACGCTGCGGATCGCGCTGGGGATCGAGGCGGATGCGGCGTTCGGGGTCGGCACGTACCGGGGCGACCGGTGGCTCACGCTCGGATTCGACGGGATCACGGCACTCCAGACCCAGCGCGTGAGCGATGTCATCGACGGCCATACGAACACGGCCGACGAGGACGCCGGCGGGCGGGTCCGGTGGGATGAGGCCGCGGGCCGGATGCTCTACTTCGTACTGCCGCTGGACTAGGCGACGACGTCCGCAGCACACCCGGCGCCCCACCTTTGCCTCACGCCGCTCCCCGGCGTATCCTTTCGGCAGGAGCCCCAGCAACCCCGAGAGACCATGGAACAGCCGACGAAAGAGGCCCTGGAGAGGGGCCGCGAGTTCCTCGAGCAGCGCCGGAAGCGGCTGGCCCGCCTGATCCAGCGGCCGCTGGACCCGCCATCGGGCTCCGGCGACCTGGCGGACGACCGGCGTCGCTTCCTCCTCGAGGAGGCCGAGGAGCTGTACTGGAACGAGCTGTCGTGGGAGCAGGTGACCGAGGAGGAGGGGCTCTCGGAGAGCGGGCTCGTGGAGCTGACGTTCCCCGGGTTCCTGGCCTTCATCGAGGGGCTGCTGCTGCGGGAGGTCATGCCCGACTCCCAGGCGCCGGCCAGCCCCCGGCCGGAGGTGGTCGAGGACGTGCTCCTCTTCCTGGCCACCCGGTGCGTCCAGCTCCGGGGGATCGACGACGAGGAGGCCCGGATCGAGCGCGAGGTGACCACCCGCCTGATCGACCTGGTCCTCTACCGACAGCACGACGTGGACGTGGAGGAGTTCGAGCACCTCGAGGCGGAGGCCCCGCTCCCGGACCCCGACGAGTCGTGAACACCCACCCGGTGCTGAGCGGAGGCCCGCTCCTCATCGGGCACCGGGGCGCCGCCGGACTGGCTCCGGAGAATACCCTGCCATCCTTCCGGGAGGCCGCCGAGCGGTGGGGCGTGGACATGATCGAGCTCGATGTCCGCGCCACCGTCGACGGCCACTGCGTCGTCATCCACGACGCCACCGTGGACCGGACCACCAACGGGAGCGGACCCGTGGACGGGATGACGCTGGAAGAGATCCAGTCGCTGGATGCCGGGTTCCGGTTCACGGGTCCGCGTCCGGAAGGCTCGCGTCCGGACGAGGGCCCGTCCGAGGGTGCATCGGACCCGGCCGGCGAGCACCCGTTCCGGGGCCGGGGCGTACGGGTCCCGACACTGGACGAGGCGCTCGGTGCGTTCCCGGACCTCCCGTTCACCGTGGAGATCAAGGACGGGCGCGCCCAGGCGCCGATGCTCGAGACGATCCGCCGGCACGACGCCGTGGACCGGGTGGTGGTGGCGGGGATGGACCACCGGGACCGGAGCCTCTTCAAGCGGTACCGGGGCGCCGTGAGCGCACCGACCCGGGACGTCCAGGTCTTCTACGTCCTGCACCGGCTCCGGCTGAGCCGGCTCTGGCCCCGGACGGCGGACGTCTTCCAGGTTCCGGAGCTGCAGCCGTGGGACGGGACCGAGGAGGAGGGCGCCCGGCGCATCGTCACGCCACGCTTCGTCCGGGACGCGCGACGGCGGGGCGTGCCGGTCCACGTGTGGACGGTGAACGACTCCGACGACATGGCCCGGCTCCTGGAGTGGGGCGTGGACGGCCTGATCACCGACTACCCGGACCGCGCGGCCCGGGTGATGGGGTGAGGCGGAGGCACGATGCAGGAGTGCAGGATGCAAGAGTGCACGATGCAAGAGTGCAGGAGTCAGGAGTGCAGGAGTCAGGAGTGCAGGCCGGCTCGCTCCCGGACCGGCTGCGGCGGCGGCTCGCGGCGGGGCCGGTGGAGGAGGGTGACGCGGTGGTGGTGGCGGTCTCGGGCGGGCTCGACTCGGTGGCGCTGCTGCACCTGCTGCGGTTCCCGCTCCGG
Source organism: Candidatus Longimicrobiales bacterium M2_2A_002 (assembly GCA_051418035.1). GTDB lineage: Bacteria > Gemmatimonadota > Gemmatimonadetes > Longimicrobiales > RSA9 > JAWVYT01. The sequence goes on along the minus strand of JBPRGE010000125.1, from coordinate 49,910 downwards.
GACCTCGACCTGGGGCTCCGGGCGGCGCACCTCGACCACGCCATGCGGCCCGGGAGCGCGGCGGACGCGGCGTGGGTCCGCGGGCTCTGCACCGCGTGGGACATCCCGCTGACCGCGGCCCGCCTCGACCCGCCCGCCGGCAGCGAGGCGGACGCCCGGTCACGGCGGTACGCGTTCCTGGAGGAGGCAGCGCCGGCGGGCGCGTGGATCCTGACCGCGCACCACCGGGACGACCAGGCGGAGACGGTCCTCTTCCGGGCGGTCCGGGGCACGGGCGTGCGGGGGCTCCGGGGCATCGCGCCCCGTCGGGGCCGCGTCCTCCGGCCGCTGCTCCCGTTCGGCCGGGCCGAGATCCGGGCGTACGCCGCGGCCGTGGGCCTCGGCTTCCGCGTCGACCCGACGAACCGGGACGTGCGGCTCGCCCGGAACCGGCTGCGTCACGAGGTGCTGCCGGCACTCGAGCGGGTCCGGCCGGGCGCGGCCCGGTCGCTGGCCCGGCTCGCCGAACGGGCCCGGTCCGCGGAGCGGGCGTGGACCGCGGCGCTGGAGCGGCTCGAGGAGGACGTCGTGCTGGACGAGGACGAGGCGGGCGTCACGCTTGCCCGCGGGGTGCTCCACTCCTATCATCCCGACCTGCGCGCCCGCGTGCTGCGACACGTGCTTCGCCGCTTCGGAAGTACCCCCGATCGGGCGGGAACCCAGGCGGCGTTGGAGTTTATTAGCTCGGGGCCGAGCGGCGGGGAGCTCCATGTCTCCGGCGGGCTCCGGCTGCAGCGGGACTTCGACCGGATCCGGGTGGCCCCGGTCTCCGGGGAGGACCCGGATGAAGTGCCGCTGGTCATCGCGGACGCGGGCCCGGGACGGGGCCGGGCCGTGGTGGCCGGCCGGGCCGTGGACGTGGCGTGGGGCCCGTCGCAGGGAGCCGGATCGGCGCAGGGCGCGCCGGGCGCGAGCGCGGCGGTCGTGATCCCGTCGCCGGAGCTCCCGCTGACGGTGCGGGGGTGGCGACCGGGCGACCGGATCCGCTTCGGCTACGGCACGAAGAAGCTGACCAGGCTGTTCGTCGAGAAGCGCATGGGCCGTCGGGCCCGGCGGCGGACGCCGCTGGTGGTGGACGCGAGCGGGCGAGTACTCTGGATCGCAGGTGTCGCCCGCGCAGAGGGCGTGGGCGAGGATGGCACGGGCTTCGGAATCACGGTATCGGATGTCGGCGGACAGTGTTGAGATAAGGGCGAGGACCGGCGGGGCGGAGCTGGAGCGGGTGGTCTACTCCGCCGACCGGATCGCGGAGCGCGTGGCGGAGATGGGCCACGAGATCGCGGAGGCGCACCCGGAGGAGCCGATCCTGGTGCTGGGGCTGCTGAAGGGGTCGTTCATCTTCCTGGCCGACCTGGTCCGCGAGATCGCCCGGCCGGTGACCGTCGACTTCCTGGTGGCGTCGAGCTACGGGAGCGGTACGGTGACCAGCGGCGAGGTGCAGCTCCTGTACGACCCGGAGAACACGCTGGAGGACAAGCACGTGATCCTGGTCGAGGACATCGTCGACAGCGGGACCACCATGAACCGGCTGATCCCCATGCTCGAGGCCCGCGGGCCCCGGTCGCTGGAGATCTGCGCACTGCTCCACAAGCACGTGGCGAAGGACCTGGTGAAGGAGCCGAAGTGGGTCGGGTTCGACGCGCCCAACGAGTTCCTCATCGGGTACGGGCTCGACCACAGTGAGAACTTCAGGAACCTGCCGTTCATCGGCAGCCTGAAGTCCCCCGAGTAACCGGGAGTCGATGGCGAATCAGAAGAAGCCGGACCGGAGTCCGGACGACGGAGGCAACAGTTGGGCACGGAACTCCAGGACGCTCTCGTTCTGGATCCTGTTCGTGCTCGTGTCCATCCTCCTCGTCCAGCTGTTCACGCCGCAGCCGCCCGAGGCCGTGGAGCTCGAGTACAGCGAGTTCCTCGACCAGCTGGACTCGGGGAACGTGGCGGCGGTCACGATCATCGGGGGGAAGAACGTCAAGGGTGAGCTGACATCGCCGATCGCCCGGCCGGAGGGGCAGGGCGAGACCGAGCGGTTCACCATGACGCTCCCGACCCGGGACCCCGAGTCGTTCATCTCGCGCCTCGAGGCCAGCGACGTCCGGATCCGGGCGGAGGAAGAGACGCAGCCGTGGTGGATGATGCTGCTGAGCCCCGTGCTCTGGATGGTCATCATCATCGTCTTCTGGGTCTTCATGCTCCGCCAGATGCAGGGCGGCGGGAACCGTGCGTTCCAGTTCGGGAAGTCGAAGGCGAAGATCCTGTCGGGCGAGTCGCCGAAGGTGACGTTCGCCGATGTGGCGGGCGCCGATGAAGCGAAAGAGGAGCTCAAGGAGATCATCGAGTTCCTGAAGGACCCGCAGAAGTTCACGCGCCTGGGCGGCCGTCTGCCGAAGGGCGCGCTGCTGGTGGGTCCGCCGGGGACGGGGAAGACGCTGCTGGCGCGTGCAGTGGCCGGCGAGGCCGGGCGGCCGTTCTTCTCCATGAGCGGCTCCGACTTCGTGGAGATGTTCGTGGGCGTGGGCGCGAGCCGGGTCCGGGACCTGTTCGAGCAGGGGAAGGCCAGTGCCCCGTGCATCATCTTCATCGACGAGATCGACGCCGTGGGCCGGCACCGTGGCGCCGGGCTCGGCGGCGGGCACGACGAGCGGGAGCAGACCCTGAACCAGCTGCTGGTGGAGATGGACGGGTTCGAGTCGAACGAGGGCGTGATCCTGATCGCGGCCACGAACCGGCCCGATGTGCTCGACCCGGCGCTGCTGCGCCCCGGCCGGTTCGACCGCCAGATCGTGGTGGACTCGCCGGACGTGAGGGGCCGACAGGGGATCCTCCGGGTCCACCTGCGGAAGGTCCCGCTCTCCGATGACGTGGATGTCGAGGTCCTCGCCCGGGGCACGCCCGGGATGAGCGGGGCCGACCTGGCGAACGTGGTGAACGAGGCGGCGCTCCTGGCCGCGCGTCGAGGCCGCGAGCAGGTCACCATGGACGACCTGGAGGCGGCCAAGGACAAGGTCATGCTGGGTGCCGAGCGGAAGAGCCTGGTGCTGAGCGACGGCGAGCGGAAGCTGACCGCGTACCACGAGGCCGGCCACGCCGTGGTCGCCCTGCGGGTGCCGGGTCTGGACCCCGTCCACAAGGTCACCATCGTGCCCCGTGGCCGTGCGCTCGGCGTGACGGCATCGCTGCCGGAGGAGGACCGGCACTCCTACTCCCGGGACTACCTCCTGTCCCGCCTCGTCATGCTCTACGGCGGGCGGGCGGCCGAGGAGATGGTGTTCGGCCCCGAGAAGATCACGACGGGCGCCGGCAACGACATCGAGCGGGCCACGTCCATGGCCCGGCGGATGATCACCCGGTTCGGGATGAGCGAGAAGGTCGGCCCCATGGCGGTGGGCGACAGCGAGCAGGAGGTCTTCATCGGCCGCGAGCTGGTGCAGCGCCGCGAGATCTCCGAGGACACCGCGCGCCTGGTCGACGACGAGGTCAAGCGCTTCCTCGACGAGGCGTACCAGAAGGCCATGGACACGCTGAGCGAGAACCGGGAGCTCATGGAGCAGATCGCCGAAGCGCTGCTCGAACGGGAGAGCCTCGACCGCGAGGAGATCGACGCGCTGGACGAGGGCCGCCCGCTCCCCGAGATGACGGTCGACGAGCCCCTCGATGTGGACACTGATGCCGAGGAGCCGGTGGTCGGCCCGCCCGAGGGCACGCACCGTCGCACGACGGGTCCGGAGGCGGCGGAGCGCGAGGACGCCGGAGCGGACGGCGAGGAGTCGGGGGCCGGCGAGGAGGAGGGTGCCAAGCCGGCGGCCCGGGAGTCGCGCCCGGTGGCCGACGAGGCGGAGGCGGACGCCTCCTGACGGTGGCCATGAGCGACGCGGTCTCGTCCCTCCCGGCCCGGCACGCGACGGGGATCGGCTCTTCAGCGGAGCCCGATCCCCGTTCGGCCATCTGGGCGACAGCCCGGGGCGAGCTGACGCTGGACCGGCCGCGGGTCATGGGGATCCTGAACGTGACGCCCGACTCCTTCTGGGATGGCGGCCGGCACGCGGGCGTCGACGCAGCGCTCCGCCAGGCCGAGCGGCTCGTGGCCGACGGCGCCGCGCTGGTCGACGTGGGCGGCGAGTCCACGCGCCCGGGTGCGGAGCCGGTGCCCGCGGCGGAGGAGCGGGACCGGGTGGTCCCGGTGGTGGAGGCGCTGGTCCGGGAGTGGCCGGATCTGCCGATCTCCGTGGACACGGTGAAGGCCGGTGTGGCCCGCGCGGCGCTGGACGCCGGTGCGGCCGTGGTGAACGACGTGTCCGGCTTCCGGCTCGACCCGGAGCTCCCGGCCGTGTGCGCGGACGCCGGCGCCGGCGTGGTGCTGATGCACTCCCGCGGCCCGGTGGACCGGATGGCGAGCTACGAGGTGGCCGAGTACGGCGACGACCCGGTGTCGGAGGTCGTGGCGGAGCTGGAGGCCGCGCTGGAGCGGGCGCGGGCGGCGGGCGTGGCGGACGCGGCGGTCGTCGTCGATCCGGGGCTCGGGTTCTCGAAGCGGACCGAGCACAGCGTGGCGGTGCTCCGGGAGCTGGGCCGGGTCCGTGCCCTGGGCCGGCCGGTCCTGGTGGGCCCGTCGAGGAAGCGGTTCGTGGGCGAGCTGGCGGGCGGGCTGCCCGCGGAGGAGCGGCTCCCGGGGACGGTGGCGGCGTGCGTGCTGGCGCTGGCGGCGGGCGCGCGGCTGTTCCGGGTGCATGACGTGGCCCCGGTGCGGCACGGGCTCGCCGTGGCGGAGGCGGTGCTGGGATGAGCGGCGTCCTCGACTGGCTGGCCCGGTACCAGTTCCTGCTGCCGCAGCTCGGCGACCTGATCCAGATCTTCATCGTCGCCATCGGCGTCTACTACATCCTGCAGCTCCTGGCCCGGACCCGGGCGATGCAGATGCTGTTCGGGCTCGTGCTGCTGGCGGTGATCTACTTCGCGGCCCAGCTGCTGGGGCTCACGCTGATCGGCACGATCCTCGAGTACGCCTTCCAGTACGGCGTGATCGCGGCGCTGATCGTGTTCCAGCCCGAGCTCCGGAGCGCCCTCGCGCGGCTCGGCCAGAGCCGGATGCTGCGGCTGTTCAACAAGATGGAGGAGAGCGAGGTCGTCGAGGAGCTGGTGGAGGGCGTCGAGCGGCTGTCGCGGGCGAAGATCGGCGGGATCGTGGCGATCCAGCGGGAGGTCGGGCTCGACGAGTACGCCGACACCGGGACCCGGATCCAGGCACGGGTCTCGGCGGACATCATCGTCAGCATCTTCGCGCCCTACGGCCCGCTCCACGACGGCGCGGTGCTCGTGAGCGGCGACACGCTGATCGCCGCTGGTGTGATTCTTCCATTGACGCAGTTCCCGGTGGCCGACAAGAGCCTGGGCACCCGCCATCGCGCCGCCATCGGGCTCTCCGAAGAGACCGACGCGCTCGTGGTGGTGGTGAGCGAAGAGACGTCCCAGATCTCCATGGCGCAGCGCGGCCGACTCGAGCGGAACGTCTCGGCCGAGCGCCTCCGGGCGGCCCTCTCCGGCGTGGCCGGAACCCGTCCGGTACCGGAGTGATGGCGCGTTGACACTCCAGGGGGCCACTCGTACATTCACCCGGATTTTGACCTGAGCATGAACTCAACCCGGTCCGTCCTCTTCACGGAGTACGGATCGCAGGTGGTAGCCAATGACTCTACAAGCGGCGGAACAAGCGGCCGGAGCGGCAGCCGGAGCGGCTGAAAACGCCTTCAACCTGATGAACCTGTTCGCCGATGGCGGGGCGATGATGTACCCCCTCGTCATCTGCTCGCTCCTGGCCTTCGGCGTGATCATCGCCAAGGGCTGGACGCTCTTCGTGGCGCACAGGGAGTCGCAGGGGCTGCTCGAAGAGATCAAGTCCCTGAGCCTGGAAGGGCGCCTCGACGAGGCGCTCCATATGGCCGAGGAGCGGCCGGGGCCGGTGGCCGCGATCCTGTACTCGGGGCTGCGGCGCGTGAAGGAGCGCCAGGCCTCGGGCCGGGACGTGGAGAAGGCGGTCCAGACCACGGGCGTGATCGAGCTCGGGTTCCTGGAGCGCGGGCTCGTGATTCTGGCGACCATCGCCAATGTGGCACCGCTCTTGGGCTTCCTGGGGACGGTGGCCGGAATGATCTCGGCGTTCGGCGCGATCGCCGAGGCCGGGCAGGTCGACGCGTCACTGGTGGCCGGCGGGATCAAGGTCGCCCTCATCACGACCGCGACCGGGCTGGCCATCGCCGTCCCGGTGAACATCGCCTACAACTTCTTCGTGACCCGGGTCGACAAGCTGATCGTGGACATGGAGGAGGGGACGGGCGCGGTCCTGAACCTGATCTGGGACATGGACCAGGAGGGCCGGCTCGCCACGGCGGCCGCCGGGGGAACCCGGACGCGGGGCACGGTTACGAAGGGCCAGCAGCCCACGCAGCCCATGGGCGACGTGGAGCGGAAGCAGAGGGGCCATACCGACCCCGTCCAGCGCCCGCCCGAAGACATAGACTGAGGCGACACACCCATGGCAATGCTCAAGAAGAAGTCGAGGGCCTCCGGCGACATCCCGACGTCGTCCATGGCCGATATCGCGTTCCTGCTGCTGATCTTCTTCCTCGTCACGACGATCTTCGACGAGGAGAAGGGCCTGAGCATCGTGCTGCCGGAGGCGGGCGTGGAGGCGGAGGTCTCGCAGAACAACATCCTCCACCTCACGGTCCAGCCGAACGGGATCGTGGAGGTGAAGCGGGGCGAGAGCCCGCAGATCCAGCAGGTGAGGCCGGCCGACATCGGCGGGATCTGGCGGCTGGAAGTGCAGCAGAACCCCAATCTGATCGCGGCGGTCAAGACGGCGCCGAACGCGCCGTACCGCTACATGATCGACGTGCTGGACCAGCTCCAGTCCGTCGGTGCGGAGCGTGTGAACCTCGGACTACTGGAGCAGTAGGGCATGATCACGGGCGGAGGATTCAAGCGGAAGTCGAAGGCGTCCAGCGACATCCCGGACTCGTCGCTGGCGGACATGGCGTTCCTGCTGCTCATCTTCTTCATGGTGAGCACCACGTTCCCGCAGGAGCGACCGCGGCGGATGCCGTGGCCGGAGGCCGAGGCCACCGAGAAGCTGGACGAGCAGCGGAAGAACATCCTCCACGTCTTCGTGACGGAGGAGGGCAATATCTTCATCAACGACCAGCTGATCCCCAACGAGCAGGTCTCGAACCTGATCGCTCCGATGTACTCCGAGAACCAGTCCCTGCTGATCTCGCTCCGTGCGGACCGGAACACTTCGTACGGAACGATCTATAACATACAGGAGGAGCTGCAGGAGGCCGGCGCGCTGCGCCTGACCTTCTACACCGACCTCGAAGAGCGGATCACGCGGGAGCGGAGGTAAGCATGGCCGGGAGCACGGGCACGTCGCACGAGACGGCCAACGATCGGTTCAAGCGGGGCTTCAACAGCTGGTTCTGGATGGCGCTGATCATCGCCACCGGGCTGCACGCCGGGATGTTCCTGGTGTCCCCGGATTTCCTCACCCAGGACGTCAGCTTCGGCGCCGAGGAGCTGGAGTCGGTGGACATCCCCGACGAGATCGAGATCCCGCCGCCGCCGGAGGCCATCTCCCGACCGGCCACGCCGGTGATCGCGGAGGCGTCGGTGGATGAGGACATCACCATCGCGCCGACCACGTTCGAGGACAATCCCATCGAGAACCTGCCGCCGCCGCCGGGCGAGGGGGACCAGGATCTGGCGGCGGCGCCGACCTTCACGCCGATGACCGTGTCGCCGCAGCTGCGGAACAGCTCCGAGGTCAATAAGGCGCTCCAGCGCTACTATCCGCCGCTGCTCCGTGATGCCGGGATCGGTGGCAAGGTGAACGTGTGGTTCTTCATCGACGAGAACGGCCGCGTCCAGCGGACGCTGGTGAACGAGAGCAGCGGCTACGACGCCTTCGACCAGGCCGCGCTGAAGGTGGCCGACATCATGGAGTTCTCACCGGCCTACAACCGGGACAAGAAGGTCCCCGTCTGGGTCGCGATCCCGATCACGTTCGAGGTCCAGCGGTAGGGAACTGCGGAGTAAGGAGTAAGGAGTAAGGAGTAAGGAGTCAGGAGTCAGGAGTCAGGAGTCAGGAGTCAGGAATCGTTGCCGGGCGGCGTGACGGGTCGACTCGGCGGATAGGACGAGGCTGAGGCTCCCGATCCGCGACGGACGGAGCGCCCCGGGACTCCCCGAGAGTCCGGGGCGCTTCCACATCCGCTCCACCGCCGCCCACGACCCGAGACCCGAGACCCGAGACCCGAGTCAGGCCTCGAATCCGGAATCGCGCCCCGCACCGTGAACCGAGCTCTGGACTGTGGACTCTGATCCCGCGCACTCCTGCATCTTGCACTCTTGCATCTTGCACTCTTGCATTCTTGCATTCTTGCACTCTTGCATCTTGCATTGTCCCACCCCCGCGCACGGGTTAAACTTGCGCCGTTATGTGGGATAGCCAGCTGAAGCAGACGGTGCCGGTGGTGCGGGAGCGGATCGACGGGGCTCTCGCGCGGGCGGGGCGGGACGATGAGGTGCGCATCGTCGCGGTGACGAAGGGTCACCCGGTGGAAGCGGCCGGGGCGGCCGTACGGGCGGGGCTGACCGACCTGGGCGAGAACCGGGTCGACGAGATGGCCGGGAAGGTGGAGGTCGTGGGCCGGGACGCGGCGCGGTGGCACATGATCGGGCACCTGCAGCGGAACAAGGCCCGTGACGCGGTCCCGCTCTTCGATGTGATCCACTCGGTGGACTCGATGCGGCTGGCGCGGAAGCTGTCGAAGGAAGCCGTCCGGGCCGGAACGGTGGTCCGGGGGTACATGCAGGTGAACGTGTCCGGGGAGGAGTCGAAGGGCGGCTTCGGTCGGGGCAACGCCGTGGCGTCGCTGGAGGCCATCGCGGAGCTGGGGGCGGTGGAGATCCACGGCCTCATGACCATGGCGCCGTACACGGATGATGAGCGGGTGCTCCGGGACACGTTCCGCCGGACCCGTGAGCTGCTGGACCGGTGCCGGCAGGAGGCGCCGGGCGCGCTCTCGGGGCGCGAGCTGTCCATGGGGATGAGCAACGATTTCGAGATCGCCATCGAGGAGGGCGCGACCTGCGTCCGTCTCGGAACGGTCCTGTTCGGGGAGAGGGAGAACGGATGATCGATCTTACACCGCTCGAGGTACGTCAGAAGAAGGGCGATTTCCGCCGGGCCTTCCGTGGCTACGATGCCGAGCTGGTCAACGACTTCATGGACCTGGTGGCCGACCGGATGGAGGAGCTCGTCCAGGAGAACCTGGCGCTGACCGACCGGGTGACGGCGCTGGAGGAGGAGCTCGAGGACTACAAGGGGAAGGAGGCGGCGCTGTCGGACGCGCTGATGGCGGCGCAGAAGCTCCGCGAGGATGCCCGGAAGCACGCCGAGAAGGAGAGCGAGCTGATGATCCGGGAGGCCCGGGCGGACGCCGAGGAGGCCCGGCAGCGGGCGGCGAAGTCGCTGGCCCGGGAGGAGGAGACGCTCCGGCAGGTCCGGGCCCGTCGCGCGTCGCTGGTCGAGTCGTTCCGGCATCTGCTGGAGCGGGAGATCAACGAGCTCGACGTGATCGAGGAGGCGCTGGAGCTCCGGGCTGACGCCGAGAAGGCGGAGGACCGACGGGTCGCCGGCCGCCGGCCCGAAGCCCGGCCGGCCTCGCCGGAGCGGACGCCGGGGCCGCTGTCCCCGGACGCCGGGCAGCAGGCTCCGGAGCCGGAGCCGGAGCCGGGTGCCGCGGTCGGCGGAGACGAGGAGCCCGAGCCGCGTGCCGCGGTCGGTGGGGACGAGGCCCCGGAGCCGGCGGGCGGCGATGGGAGCGAGCCGCAGACCGAGGAGGGCGACGCGTCACAGGAGGAGGACGCGTCGGACAACGACCCACAGGAAGACTGGCTCCGCTCGCTCGTGGAGGAGTGAGCGGCGGGGCGGAGAGCATACAGAAGCGAATGAAATACCCGGAGTATCCGGCCGACCACACAGCGCTGGAGGAGGAGATCCTCCAGCGTTGGCGCGATGAGGAGCTGTTCGCCCGTACGCTGGAGCGTACCGCGGACGGCGAGCCCTTCGTCTTCTACGAGGGCCCGCCGACGGCGAACGGCCGTCCCGGCATCCACCACGTCTTCAGCCGCACGCTGAAGGACCTGGTGTGCCGGTACCAGACCATGAAGGGCCGGCACGTGGTCCGGAAGGCGGGGTGGGACACGCACGGGCTGCCGGTGGAGATCGAGGCGGAGAAGGAGCTGGGGATCAGCGGGAAGCCGGAGATCGAGGAGCTGGGCGTCGCCCGGTTCAACGAGATCTGCCGGGAGAGCGTGTTCACGTACAAGGACGAGTGGGAGCGCCTGAGCGAGCGGATCGCGTACTGGCTCGACTACTCGGACCCGTACGTCACCTTCCACGCCGACTACGTCGAGAGCGTCTGGTGGCTGCTGCAGCAGCTGGACGAGCGCGGACTGATCTACCAGGGCTACCGGAGCGTGCCCTACTGCCCGCGGTGCGGCACGGCGCTCTCGTCGCACGAGGTCGCGCAGGGGTACCAGGAGGTGGAGGACCCGTCCGTCCACTTCCTCTGCACCGTGCTGGATGAGGACGGCGACGAGACCGACCGCGCGCTCGTCGCGTGGACCACGACGCCGTGGACGATCCCGTCCAACACGGCGCTGGCCATCCACCCGGCCATGACGTACGCGGAGGTCCGGCACGGGGGCCGGCGGCTGATCGTGGCGGACGCGCTGGTGGAGCGCGTCTTCGGCGAGGACGTCGAGATCGTGACCCGGGTCCCGGCCGCCGAGCTGGTGGGGCTCCGCTACCGTCGTCCGCTGGACCTCGTCGACGTGACCGCCGAGGAGGCGGAGGCCGGCTGGCGGGTGCTGCCCGCGGAGTTCGTCAGCGACGAGGAGGGCACGGGGATCGTGCACATCGCCCCGGCCTTCGGCGCCGACGACTATGCGGTCGGCCAGGAGCACGGGCTGCCCATGCTCCGGCCCATCGATGATGCCGGGAAGTTCGTCGAGGGCGTGGACCTGGTGGGCGGGATGTTCGTGAAGGACGCCGACCCGGTGCTCCTGGACGTCATGGAGGAGCGGGGCGTGCTGTTCCGGCAGGGGCGGGTCACGCACAGCTACCCGCACTGCTGGCGGTGCGACAGCCCGCTGATCTACATGGCCCGGGACTCGTGGTACATCCGGACCACCGAGGTCAAGGACACCATGCTGGAGAACAACCGGCGGGTGAGCTGGCACCCGCCGGAGATCGGGACCGGCCGGTTCGGCGAGTGGCTCGAGGGGAACATCGACTGGGCGCTCTCCCGGGACCGGTACTGGGGCACGCCGCTCCCGATCTGGCTCTGTGACGACGACTGCGACCACCGGGAGGTCATCGGCTCGTTCGCGACGCTCGAGGAGCGGGCCGGCGAGCTGGGCGACGACTTCGACCCCCACAAGCCGTTCATCGACGAGCTGACGTGGCCGTGCCCGGAGTGCGATGGGACCGTGCGCCGCACGCCCGAGGTGATCGACACCTGGTTCGACTCGGGGTCGATGCCGTTCGCCCAGTACCACTACCCGTTCGGCGACGAGGAAGAGTGGGCCCGGAACTACCCCGCGGACTTCATCGCCGAGGGGCTCGACCAGACCCGGGGCTGGTTCTACTCGCTCATGGCCATCGCGTCCATGGTGAAGCCCGACGAGGGGCCGGTCTACCGGAACGTGCTCGTGAACGGGCTGCTCCTCGACGCCGACGGGCAGAAGATGTCCAAGTCGCGGGGCAACACCGTGAACCCGTGGGACGCCATCGAGGAGTACGGCGCCGACGCCATCCGCTGGTACCTGGTGAGCGTGAGCCAGCCGTGGATGCCCAAGCGGTGGGACCCGGACGCGCTGACGGAGACCGTACGCCGGACGTTCGACACACTGGCGAACACGTACCGGTTCTTCGCCATGTACGCGAACCTCGAGACGTGGGAGCGCACCGAGGAGCCGGTCCCGCCATCGGAGCGGAGCCTCATGGACCGGTGGCTCCTCTCCCGGCAGGCGCACCTGGTGGCGGATGTACGGGCCGCGCTGGACGGCTACGACCTGACACGCGCCGCCCGCCAGATCGGCGACTTCGTGGTCGACGACCTGTCGAACTGGTACATCCGCCGGGGCCGGGACCGGTTCTGGGGCTCCACGGACGCCGCGGACACCCGTGCGGCGTTCCGGACGCTCTGGGAGGCGCTGGTCACCGTGAGCCGCCTCATGGCGCCGCTCACGCCGTTCCTCAGCGACTGGCTGCACCGGGCGCTCGGGCTCGACTCCGTGCACCTGGCCGACTATCCGGCGGAGCACCCGCAACTCCGGGACGAGACGCTGGAGCGGGGGATGGACGGCGTCCGGACGCTGTCGAGCCTGGGCCGCGCGGCCCGGGAGCAGGTCCGGATCCGGGTCCGGCAGCCGCTGGGCACGCTGTACGCCGTCACGCCCGCCCGGCTCGAGCTCTCCGACGAGCTGCTGGCCGTGCTGAAGGACGAGCTGAACGTGAAGCAGGTCGAGTTCCTGGAGGACGTGGAGCAGCTGGTCACGCTGGAGGCGAAGCCGGACTTCCGCGCCCTCGGCCAGCGGTTCGGGAGCGAGACGCAGGAGGCGGCCGCGGCGATCCGCGCGCTCAGCAGCGACGCGCTCTCCCGGTTCCGTGAGGGCGGCGAGATCGTGATCGAGGTCGAGGGCGAGTCCCACGACCTGCAGGACGACGAGCTGGAGATCCGGCAGGTGGCGAAGGGCGACCTGGTGGTGGAGAGCGGCGACCGGTTCACGGTCGCGCTGGACCCGACGCTCGATGACGAGCTCCGGCTGGAGGGGCTGGCCCGGGAGCTGGTCAACCGGATCCAGCGGCTCCGTCGGGATGGCGGGCTGGAGGTCAGCGACCGGATCCGGCTCTGGGTCACCGGCGAGGGCGACCTCCTGACGGCCGCCGACCGGCACGCCGGCTACATCACCGGTGAGACGCTGGCGGTGGAGCTGGCGCGGGGGTCGGCGCCCGACGGTGACGGCGTGCACACCCGGGACGTGGAGCTGGACGGCGTCGCCGGCACCATCGCGCTGACCGTGGCGGCCGACTGATGGCGCTGACAGAGCAGCAGCGGCAGGAGCTCCGGGAGCTCCTGGAACGGGAGCGTCGCAAGCTCGCGCGTCGGCTCAAGCGGTTCGGCGAGGATGTCGGCGAGCTGGCGGAGTCGGGGTTCAGCCAGCACATGGCGGAGGCCGCGTCGGCGTCGGCGGAGCGGGAGAAGGCGTTCATGATGGCGGGCGAGGAGGGCGAGCGCCTGGTGCAGGTCGACCGTGCGCTGGCCCGTCTGAACCGGGAGCCCGGGTCGTACGGCGTCTGCCGCGGCTGTGCCACGGACATCGCGTTCGAGCGGCTGGAGGCGCTCCCGTACACGCAGCTGTGCATCGAGTGCAAGCGTACGGAGGAGAGCGGTCCGTGAGGCGCCCGTGAGTGAGGGCGCGACGAGCGGCGACGGCGATGGCGGCCCGGTCGGCTGGAACGGGGCCAAGGGCCGGCTTTTCGCCGGCGTCGTGGGGCTCGTGCTGGTGTTCGATGTGGCCACCAAGCTCGCCATCCAGCGCACGTTCCGGATCGCCCAGCAGGTGGAGCTGCTCGGCGACTACGTCCGGCTGACGTACATCTACAACCCGGGCGCCGCGTTCGGGATCCACCTGGGCGAGTACTCCCGGATCATCTTCCTGCTGCTGTCGCTGGTGGCGCTGGCCGCGCTCCTGGCCATGTACTGGGTGACCCCCGCCCGGGACCGGGTCCGGCTGGCCGCCATCGCGCTGGTCTGCGGCGGCGCCATCGGCAACCTCATCGATCGGGTCCGATCGCCGCGCGGTGTGGTGGACTTCATGGACATCGGGTTCGGGACCACGCGGTGGCCGGTCTTCAACGTGGCCGACGTGGCGGTCACGATCGGCGCCATCCTGCTGGCGGCGTCGCTCTGGCGGGAGGAGGACGACACCCGGCCCGGCCGGTCGGGGAAGGCGCGGGGCGGTGGCTGAGACGCGTCGCCTGGAGGTCGAGGCGGCGGGGGAGGGGGAGCGGCTCGACGCCTGGATCGCCGACCGGCTGGACCGGCTCTCCCGGAGCCGGACGGCGCAGCTGATCGCCGACGGCCGGGTCCTGTTGAACGGCGCACCGGCGAAGAAGAGCGAGCGGCTGGCGCCGGGCGACATCGTGGAGGTCGAGATCCCGGACCCGGAGCCCAGTGACGTGGAGCCGGAAGCGATCCCGCTGGACATCGTCTACGAGGACGGGGACCTGGCGGTGGTCAACAAGCCGGCGGGGCTGGTGGTCCACCCGGCCCCGGGTCACCGGACGGGGACCATGGTCAACGCGCTGCTCCACCACCTGGACGACCTGTCGGGGATCGGCGGGGTGAAGCGGCCGGGGATCGTACACCGGCTGGACAAGGACACGTCCGGGCTGCTGATCGTGGCGAAGCACGACCGCGCCCACCGGGCGCTCTCGTCGGCGCTGAAGCGTCGCGACATCCACCGGGTCTACCTGGCGGCGAGCTGGGGGCACGTGGACGAGGACCGGCTCACGGTGGACGCGCCGGTGGGGCGGTCACACCGGAACCGGAAGCGGATGGCCGTGGTGGAGGACGGGCGCCGGGCGGTGACCCACTTCGAGCGGCTGGAGCGGTGGGTGGCCGCGGACCTGCTGGAGGCCACCCTCGAGTCCGGCCGGACGCACCAGATCCGGGTCCACCTCGCGCACATCGGCCACCCCGTGATCGGCGATGAGCTCTATGGCGCCGGCGGCGCGAAGGGGATCAGCGGGCCGGGCCACGTCTGGGCCCGGAAGCTGGAGCGACAGGTCCCGCGCCAGTTCCTGCACGCCCACCGTCTCGTCTTCCGGCACCCGACGACCGGCGATGAGATGGTCTTCACCGCGCCGCTGCCCGGGCCACTGGCGGATGCGGCCGCGTGGGCGGCCGGGTCGTCGCGTTGACCCCCGGCTCCGGCCTGTCGTATCTTCCGGACGCACTCCCCGGCTCTTCCTCACAGACCCTTCTCGCATGACGCAACGGCCGGAAGCGGAGCCCGGAACAGCGGTCGCCCGCGAGGCGGGCGCCGGGTCGTCGCGTCGCCTGGCCATGTCGCCCCGGGACGAGGAGATCCTCCGCGCCCTGGCCGACCGGATCGACCCGGAGGACGCCGGCGCCCATAACAACCTGGGCGTGGTCTTCTATCACAAGGGGCTGGTCGAGGACGCCATCCGGGCGTTCGAGCGGGCGCTGGAGCTGGACCCGCGGCTGGACGTGGCCCGGTCCAATGTCGAGATCGCGTACCTCGATTCCGGCTATTTCGACCGCCGGATCGAGTCGCTGGAGAGCCGGATCCGGCGGGACCCGACCGATGCCGACGCCCGGGACGCGCTGGCCCGCACATACCTGCTGGGCGGCTACCCCCGCGCCGCGGCCCGGACATGGAGCACGCTCCTCGAGGACCGGCCGGACCACGCACCGCTGCACATGAAGCTCGCGTCCGCCCGGGCCGAGGAGGGCGCGTCGGAGGAGGCGTTCCGGCTGGTGGAGCGGGCGCTGGAGCTGGAGCCCGACCGGCCGACGCTGCACCTCCAGCGGGCGGAGCTGCTCCACGAGGCCGGCGAGCTGGACGCCGCACGGGAGGCCATCCGGCGGACACTGGCGCTGGATCCGGGTTCGGCCCACGCCCACCTGCTCCGGGCCCGGATCCTGGACGCGGCCGGTCATCAGGGCGAGGCGGAGGCGGCCCGGTCCGAGGCCCAGCGGCTGGACCCGCGGCTCGCGGGCGGCGAGCAGCACCTGTCGCTGGCCCGCTACCTGTCGGCCCAGGACCTCCGGGAGGAGCGGGGCAGCCCCGAGCCGGTGGACGCGTCGCTGGGCCGCCTGGCCCGGGCCACGCGGCTGCGGCAGGCCGGCGAGCTGGACGAGGCCGCGAAGCTGCTCGAGCGGGCCCTCGCCCACGAGGACGCCTTCGAGGTCCGACAGGCGCTGGCGGAGGTCCGGCTGCTCCAGGGCGACCCGGCCGGCGCCGCAGCGCTCTACGAAGGGCTGCTGGAGGACGAGCCGGAGAGCCCGAAGCTGTGGAACGAGCGGGGCGTGGCGCTGCACCGGACCGGGCGGCTCCCGGACGCCGTGGACGCGTATCGGCGGGCCGTGGCCCTCGACTACGCCTACTCCCTCGGGTGGAACAATCTGGGCGTGGCCCGGGTCCAGCTCGGCGAGCACGGCGCAGCCGAGCGGGCCTTCCGGAAGGCGGCCGAGGACTCGGCCACGCTGGAGATCCTGTGGAACCTCGGGCTCTTCCTGAACCTCCAGGGCGAGCTGCAGGAGGCCATCGAGGTCTACGTGGCGGCGGTGCGGGAGGATGGGAACGAGGCCGAGTCGTGGAACCGGCTGGGCAGCGTGCTCTTCCAGTCTGACCGGCCCGGCGAGGCCCGACACGCGCTGGAGCAGGCGCTGGAGCGGGACCCGGAGCTGGCCGAGGCCCGCTATCAGCTCGGGTTCGTCCTGTCCGCGCTCGGCGACTTCAAGGGCGCGCTCCGGGAGACCAGGCAGGCGCTGGCCCAGGAGTCGGTCTTCCCGCCGCCCCGCTACCGCCTGCTGGTGGACGTGCAGTTCGAGGACGGCTCGCTCCCGGCGCCCGACACCGACGCGCCGCAGCGGGTGGTCACGGGTCAGCCCATCGACTCGTTCGAGTTCGAGGCCGGGGTGCTGGACGACGCGTTCGGCGCGTTCGGCGAGCCGGAGCCGCCGGACCCGGCCGAGGTAGGGAACAGGCTGGAGGCGGCGGAGCGGGAGATCCGCCGGGGACGGCTGGACCGGGCGGCCGAGCACGCCGCCCGGGCGGTGGCGCTGTCGCCCGAGGGACCGCGGCCGCGGCTGCTGGAGGCCCGGATCTACCTGGACCAGGGGCTGGCCGGCGAGGCGCTGGAGCGGTACACGGAGGTGCTGGAGCGGGGCGACGCCGAGTACGCGGGCGAGGCGGCCGAGGGCCGGGTCCGGGCGCTGCTGATGCTCCGTCGGTCCCGGGAGGCGGTCCCCATGGCGGAGGAGGCCATCTCGCTGGGCGCGTCGCCCGCGCTCCTGGCGCGGTCGCTCCTCCAGGCCGGCGACGCCGAGTCGGCCATCGAGGTGTTCGAGTCGCTGCCGCGCGACGCCCTGACGGCGACCACGCTCCGGGCGTACGGCGAGGCGCTGCGCGCCGCGGGCCGGCCGGGCGACGCCGAGCCGCGGTTCCGGCGGGCGCTGGAGCTCACGCCCGGCGCGGCCGCGGCCCGGGTCGGGCTGGCCCGGACGCTCCTGGCGCTGGGCGATGTCGAGGGCGCGGAGTCCGAGTACGAGCGCGCGGTGCGGGTGCTCCCGAGCTACGGCGATGCCGCGCTGGGCCTGGCCGAGCTCCGGTGGCGGGCGGGCCGCCGGCAGGAATCGCTCCGGGGGCTGGTCGCCTTCCTGGAGCTGGACCCGGGGCACGTGGATGGGCTGGTCCGTCTGGGCACGTGGCTCCACGAGACGGGGCGCGCCGATCAGGCGGTGCGCGCGCTGGAGCGGGCGGTCCGACTCGACCCGTCGCACGCCCGGGCGGCCGGCGGGCTGGCCCGGATCCGCGGGGGGCGCTGACATGCCGATCGAGGGCCCGCTCGAGGAGCTCAGCATCGCGGACGTGCTGCAGATGCTCGACCTGTCGCAGAAGACGGGCGTGCTCACTGTCCGGTCCCAGCGCATGCGCGACGAGGCCGTGGTCCACGTGGTCGATGGCGAGCTGGTCTTCGCCAGCCGCCGGCGGTCGATGCGGCTCCTGGGGCAGCAGCTGCTGCGGGAGGGGAAGCTCACGGCCGGCGAGCTGGACCGCGCACTGGAGCTGCAGCGGGACGACCCGACGCAGCGGCTGGGCGCGATCCTGGTCGAGATGGGCACGGTCGACCGTCGCGAGCTGGACCGTCAGCTCCGGTTCCAGATCGAGGAGACCATCTACGACCTCATGGCCTGGGACGCGGGCTACTTCCATTTCAGGGAGACGGACGAAACGCCCGACGGCCCGATCCGGATCCGGGTCGACTCGCTCCTCATGGAGGGCGCCCGCCGGCTCGACGAGTGGGCCCGGCTCGAGTCCCGGGTCCCGGGCCCCGAAGCCGTCCCCACGCTCGCGCCGGCGGACGGGGAGGACAGCCCCGGCCCGATCGATCTGCGCCCGGAGGAGTGGGAGGTGCTGGCGGAGATCGACGGGGAGCGGGACCTCCGGATGATCGCGTCCGACCTGGGCCGGAGCGCCTTTGACGTGGCCAGGATCGTCTACGGGCTGGCCACCATGGACCTGGTCGAGGTCAGGGAGCGCCCGGTCGCGGCCCGGGAGGAGGCGCTGCAGCCGCTCCTCGACGACCTCGAGCTGGTGCTCGCCGATGGCGACCTGGAGGGCGCCGAACGCCGGGCCCGGGAGCTCCAGAAGGAGTACCCGGACCGGGTCGAGCTGCCGCTCCTCACCGGCCGTGCGCTCGCGGCCCAGGGCCGGCTCAGGGCCGCCGCCGAGTCGTTCGATCGGGCGGTCACCCTCGACCCACTGTCCGCGGACGCCCATTATCATCTCGGGCTGGCCGCCGTGAAGACCGGCGACCTCGACCGGGCGCTGCGCGCCTGGTCGACGTTCCTGCGACTGACCCATACGGGTGACCGCCGCGAGCACGTGGACCGGGCGGTCGCCGCGCTGAACGAGCTCCAACGCGCTGTCGAATCCGCACCTGCCGAATGAACGAACGCGATATCGAACGCTGGACCCGTGAGGTGGCCGAGGACCCCGGCGCCCCGTCCTTCGTGGAGCTGGCCCGGGCGTACCGGGCCCAGGGCCGGCAGGACGCCGCCCGGGACGTGGTGCTCCAGGGGCTCGAGCAGAGGCCCGAGCACATCCCGGCCCACGCGCTGCTGGCGCTGATCCACGTCGAGGACGGCGACCGTGAGAGGGCGGGCGACGAGTGGCAGACCGTGCTCCGGCTCGAGCCCCGGAACTTCGACGCCAGCCGCGGCCTCGGGTTCCTCGCGCTGGAGCGGGGCGACCTGACGGCCGCCCGGCGCCACCTGGAGACGGCGGCCGAAGCCCGACCCCGGGACCCGGCCGTCCGGCAGGCGCTGGAGGTGCTCGACCGTCGGGAGGAGGCCCGGGGATCGGGGATCGGGGATGGTGGATCGCGGATGGTGGATCGGGGATCGCGGATCGTGGATGGTGGATCGCGGATCGGGGATCGGGGGGTCGGGGACCCGGCGCGGCTGTTCGACGAGCTGGACGGGGGCGCGCCGTTCCTGGGCGCGGTGGTGCTGGATGAGCAGGGGCTGATCCTGGCGGGCCGCCTCGAGCTGGATGGCGTCCGGAGCGACCTGCTGGGCGCCCTGATCAACACGGCGGTCGAGGAGGCCCGTCGGGCCACGGAGCTCCTCGGCCTGGGCGGCTGGGAAGGGATGCTCCTGGACTGCGACGAGGCCACGCTCCACGTGGCCGGGCTCGACGATGGGATGGTGGTCCTGCTGGCGGTGGACAGCGAGGCGCCGGCGGGGTGGGCGGTGCGGATGGCGGCGCGGGCCCGACGGCTCGCGCGGCGGTACATGGAGGTCGAGGCATGAACGAGCCAGTCGATCGGGCGCTGACCCGCCTGACCCGGGCCGCGGGGGTGCAGGGCGCCCTGGTGGTGGACGCCCGGGCCGGCGTGGCCGTGGCGTCGGAGCTGAAGGCCGGCGTGCAGGAGACGGCGCTGGCGGCCATGGCCGGGTCGCTGTTCCGGCGCACGCTGGACGCGTCCCACTCGTCGGGGTTCGGCGAGGTCCGGCTGCTGCAGCTGGACACGGGCGGAGGGCACGTGGTCGTCGCCGGTGCGGGCGCGCTCCTGGTCGTCGCGCTGACGGAGCCGACCGCGCAGCTGGGACGGGTCCGGGTCGAGGCGGCACGGGCCGCCGGGGAGCTGAGCGAATGAAGCGAGACGATCTCGAGCGGATCGCCGGGTCGCTGGACGGGCCGATGGAGGACTTCGTCCGGGAGTCCCGGGTCCGGACGGCGCTGCTGGTGAACCACAGCGGGCAGGTGCTGGCGCAGCACGGCTTCTCCAGAGGGTTCGATGTCGGCGACGTGGCCACGCTGGCCGCCGCCGCCCACTCGTCCGCCCACGCGCTGGCCGAGCTCACCGAGTCGGGCCGGTGGGTCCACCTCCACCACGCGGGCCGGGAGAAGCAGATCTTCCTGGCTCCGTTCACCGTGGCCGGCGGCGACCTGATTCTGGTGGCCATCTTCGACGACGAGTCGACGCTCGGCCTGGTCCAGCTCTTCTTCGACCGGCTGGTGGACCGGATCCGGGAGATCCCCGAGTTCCGGGGCAGGCTGCCGGGCGGCGATGCCGAGGGGCTCGAGGAGGACCTGGAGGCCGGACTGGAGCGCCTCCTGTCGGAGCGGGAGCCGGAGCCGGAGCCCGGGGACGAGGCGTAGATGCCGCTGGTCCAGTACTCGGCCCGGGAGATCCTCTGCAAGGTCGTATACTACGGGCCCGCCCGGTCCGGGAAGACCACCAACCTGCAGTGGGTGCACCGGTCGCTGCCCGCGGACCGGCGGACCGATCTGGTCTCGCTGGCCACCGAGAACGACCGGACGCTCTTCTTCGACTTCCTCCCCCTCGACCTGGGCACCATCTCCGGGTTCCGGACCAAGTTCCAGCTCTACACGGTGCCCGGGCAGGTGTACTACAACAAGACCCGGACACTCGTGCTCCGGGGCGCCGATGGCGTGGTCTTCGTGGCCGACAGCGACCCGGGCCGCGCCGTCGAGAACATGGAGAGCCTGCGGAACCTCCAGGAGAACCTGCTGGACAACGATCTGGACATCCGCAGCCTCCCGCTGGTCTTCCAGTACAACAAGCAGGATCTCTCGGCCGCCCAGACACCGGGCGCGCTGGACGAGGTGCTGAACTTCCGTGACGTGCCCGCCCGGGCGGCCGTGGCGATCCGGGGCGAGGGCGTCGTGCCGACGCTCCGCGCGGTCAGCCAGCTGGTGCTGGAGAGCGTCTCCCGGCAGTACGCGCCGAAGCCGACGGAGTCGTAGCCCCCGATGCCGTCCGACCGGGACCAGGGCGACCTCTTTCCGTGGGAGGAGCACGAACCGGTGGAGGAGCGCGAAGCCGCGAAGCGCGCCGAGGTCGAAGAGACCGGCGACCCGGGGGCCGCGGAGGCTCCGGAGGGAGCCGGGACCGCAGGACCGCGTCGGGCGCCCGGGCTGGTGAGCAGGGAGAAGGTGCTCTGGGAGTGGCCCTACCCGGGCGACTGGATCGAGGAAGAGCCGGCCTGATGCCGATCAAGGGGAGTCTCGGGGCGGAGGGGCTGGCGGACGTATGCCAGCTGCTCTCCATGGGGCAGAAGACCGGGTGTCTGTCGGTTACGGACCGGTCGCGGTTCGGGCAGATCTTCTTCGACAGGGGGCGGTTCACGTACGCGACGATCGTGAACCGGCGGGACCGGCTGGGCGATCTGCTGGTCCGGGGCGGCGAGATCACGCACGACCAGCTGATGGAGGCGGTGGACGCGCAGGCGGAGACGCCGGACCGGCGGCTCGGGGAGCTGCTGCTGGAGCGCGGGCTCATCGACGCGGACACGCTGACCGCGGCCATCGAGCGGCAGATCGAGGACGCGATCTACTACCTCTTCACGTGGAGGAGCGGGAGCTTCCACTTCGAGCCGGGGAAGACGCCGGAGAGCGACGAGATCCTGATCTCGGCGAACCCGGAGAACCTGCTGCTGGAGGGCGCGCGACGGGTGGACGAGTGGGGGATCATCGAGAAGAAGATCCCGTCCATGGACCTCATCTTCGGCCTCGACCGCGACCGGCTCGAGGAGGCGGACGTCGCCCTGACGGAGGCGCAGGAGGCGCTCCTGGACGTCATGGACGGCGAGCGGACGGTCGGGGAGCTGGCCGGGGCGTCGGGGCTCGGCGAGTTCGGCACGGGGAAGGCGATCTACGGGCTGCTCCAGGCCGGGTTCGCCCACCGGGTCGGACGCCGCGAGCCCGAGGAGCGGCTGGAGCCGGCGGGCGTGCAGGCGGCGAGGAACCTCGGCGTCGCTCTCTACGACACGTCCATGTTCGAGGACGCCGACCGGGAGTTCCGGCGCGTGCTGGCCAGCGAGCCCCACGACCCCACGGCCCGGCACTTCCGGGCGCTGATCGCGCTGCGGGAGGGCAGGCTGGCCGTGGCCGTCCGCCGGCTGGAGGCGCTGCTGGACAGCGCGTGGCCGCACCCGGGCGCGTTCCTGAACCTGGCCTACACGCTCCGCCGGCAGCGGAGGTACGACGACGCGCTGAAGGTCCTTGACCAGGCGGAACGTCAGACGCCGGGCGACCCCCGGATCCGGCTCGCCGGGGGCGCGACCCGCCTCTTCGCCGGCGACGCACGCACCGCCGCCCGCGTCCTCGCCGACTACCGCGAACGCCTCGGCCCGGACACGCGCCCACCGGCCACGTACTACTACTGCGCCGGACTGGCCGCGGCCGTGACCGGCGACCTGGACCGGTCGGCGGCGATCGTCCATGACGGGCTCGGAGCCCACCCGGGGTCCGCGCCGCTCCACAACCTGGCGGGGAACGTGGCCGAGCGGCGGGGCGACCTGGCCGCGGCGCGGGCCGCGTACCGGCGGGCCGCCGACGCGGACCCGGCGCTGCCCCAGCCGCACCGGAACCTGGGCGACCTGGCCTACCGGCGCGGGCTCGACGCCGAGGCGCTCGACCACTACCGCCGGGCCGCGGAGCTGGCGCCCGATCTCGGCGACGAGCTCTATAGCCGCCTCGCCGACCTCCACTACCGGCGAAACGACCGGCGGCAGGCCATCGCGTGCTGGCGGAAGGCCGTCGAGCTGAACCCCGACAACGAGACCGCCCGGAACCGCCTCGAGGTGGTGGCCCGTGCGACGAGCTAGCCCCGGCGCACGGGCCGGCCCGGCGCGTCCGGCCGGTGCCCCGGGCAGGACGGTGCGCCGCCTCGTGATCGCGGTGACGATGGTCACCGGCCTGACCGTCCCGACCGCCGCCCAGCAGACCGACCGGGCCGGGCCCGTACGGCTCCACTACTGGCCCGGGCAGCAGGCGCTCGCGGAGCGGGTGCTCCAGCAGCTCGGCCGGCAGGTCGCGCTGCCGGCGCTGCCGGCCGACGTGCTGGGCGGCGAGCCGATCGACGTCTGGCTGGCGCCGGACCCCGCCCGGTGGGACAGCCTGACCGGCGGCGCGGTGCCGGAGTGGGGGGCCGGGATCGCCGTGCCGGACCGGGGGCTGATCGTGCTCCCCACGTTCGACTGGGAGCGGACCCCGCCGTACACGGTCTACACGACGCTGCGCCACGAGCTGGCCCACGTCGCGCTCCAGCGGTACCTGGGCGACGCCCGCACGCCCCGGTGGTTCACCGAAGGGTACGCCCAGTGGGCCGCCGGCGAGTGGCAGTGGGAGTCGGCGTGGCGGCTCCGGCTCACGTTCCTCGGTGGCAATGCCCCCCAGCTCGACTCCCTGACCCTCCACTGGCCGATCGGCGAGATGGACGCGCGGATGGCGTACCTGCTGTCGGCCAGCGCCGTCGCCTACCTGGTGGAGCGGAGCGAGGAGCGAGGGCTCCGGATCTTCCTCGAGGAGTGGCGCGAGACCCAGGACTTCGATGCCGCGTTCCGGTCCGTCTACGGCCTCACCCTCGGCCAGTTCGAGGAGGACTGGCGCGCCCACGTCAAGGAGCGCTACGGCTGGACCGTGCTCCTCGGCCAGTCCCTCTTCTTCTGGCTCCTGGCCGCACTCGCCCTCATCGTCCTCTTCTTCATCCGACGACGACGCGACCGCGCCAAGCTCGAGAAGCTCAAGGCCACCGAGCCCCCCGACGACCCCGCGTTCTGGGAGCAGAGCTGAGACCAGAGACCAGAGACCAGAGATACCGACGAAGGTCCGATCGTGCATTCGTGCATCCTGACTCCTGACTCCTGACTCCTGACTCCGCAGTCCCCCCCCCCGTTGAACCCGACGGCGGGGCCGGCTAGATTCACGGCATGGCACAGTCTCAACGGAAGGCCCGGAAACATCGACCGCCGTCGCTGCGGTGGACGCCCGTCAACTACGCCCTCATGGGCGCCGGCATCCTCACGCTGGCGGTCGGGTTCTACCTCCTGGCCGGCGGCTCCGTCGTGACCGCACCGCTGCTGCTGGGGCTGGCGTACGTGGTGCTGATGCCCCTGGGGATCATCCGATAGCACTCCGGGTTCGCGGCAGGGCCGGGCTTGGAACAGCCTTGCCACGAAGGGCTCGAAGGACCACGAAGGGTTCGAAGTTCTTTTTGTTTTTCTAATGTCCCCGTTTGAGAGGGGTTCGCGGCGGATTCTCTTTGTTCGTCGCTCTTTTCTTCTTTTCTTTTTGAGGCGGGGCGACCCATCCGGCCATGGTCCTGCCCCGGAGTGCCCGGCAACGTTCGGGCGAGAGGTGTACGGAGTATCTCGCTCAGGAGATGGCCGGGTGGCAGGTCTGCGGAAGGACGACGGGGTCGGGGGGCTGACAGGGAAGATCATCGGGGCGGCGATCACGGTGCACCGGGAGCTCGGGCCGGGGCTCCTGGAATCGGCGTACGAGGCGTGTCTGGTCGAGGAGCTCCGGGTCGCGGGTATTGCTACGGAGCGGCAGGTGCCGGTCCCGCTGACCTACCGGGGCGTCCAGCTGGAATGCGGCTACCGGATCGACGTGCTGGTCGAACGGAAGGTCATTGTCGAGCTGAAGGTCGTGTCGGCCCTGAACAAGGTCCACATCGCCCAGGTCCTCACCCACCTCCGACTAAGGAACCTGACTGTGGGCCTCCTCTTCAACTTCAACGTCGAGGCCCTGGCCGCCGGCGGCATCAAACGCGTCTTCCGCTCCTGAAGGTCTCCGGGCCCTGACCCGGCGCACCCCCGAAAACGCAGCCGCCCAAAGGCGAGATGAACGAAGAGGCATGGCCCCGAGCCCCGATCAGCCGGGGACGTTGACCAAAAGTGGAAAACTTCGAGCCTTTCGTGGCGCTTCGAGTCCTTCGTGGCAAGGCTGTTCATGCTGTCCGAGAGCCCGAAGCTCAGTCCTTCTCACCCCGCAGCCGCCAGGCCGCCACCACAGAGCTCACGTTCGCCCGCCACTCCGGCAGCACCAGCCCGATGGCCGCGGCCTCCAGGTTCGTCACGATGACCATGGCGAACGCCCACGGCATGAGCACGGCGTTGCCGGCGAGGAAGAGGAGCACGGCGGCGAGGGCGGCAATGAACCAGCCGATCTTGGCGGTGCGGTTGTGGTAGCTCGGCAGGCTGTGGAACCGGATCAGCGAGATCGTCGCGGAGACGCCCCAGGTGGCGAAGACGCCGACGATCAGCCACGCGTTCGACCGGATGACCTCGGCCTCGAGCCACCAGAGCGCGATCCCGATGGCGCTGTACATCAGCCAGTCGGCCAGGCTGTCGAGCCGGGCACCGAGCACGGTCTCCTGGTCGAGCAGCTTCGCCAGCTTGCCATCGGCCCAGTCGGTGGCCAGGAGGAAGACCATGATCCCGAAGAAGAGCTCCCGGTGGCCGGCATGGGCCACCCACAGCATCGGCGCCAGACCCAGCAGCCGGATCATGGCGATGACGTTCGGGACGGTGAAGACCGGCTCGTCCGGCCGCCAGGGCTCGTTCACGGCCGGAACCAGAGGAGCCAGGTGAGGACGAAGTACGTCGGCGCGGCGACGGTCAGGCTGTCCACCCGGTCGAGCACGCCGCCCTGGCCGGGGAGCACGTCGCCGCTGTCCTTCACGCCGGCGCTCCGCTTCAGCCGCGACGCCGTCAGGTCGCCGGCCGTCCCCGCCACGCCCACCAGCAGCCCCAGCAGCGCGGGCCAGACCCACTCGGGGGCCGACGCCAGCGGGCCGGCCGCCGGCGGGACCGACCGGCCGTAGTCGGTCAGGTACGGCGCCAGCAGCACCGACACGACGGCGGTCGTCGCCACACCGCCACAGAAGCCCTCCCACGTCTTCCGCGGCGACAGCTCCGGCGTCATCCGGAGCCGGCCCACCGTCCGGCCCCAGAACGCCTGCGCGATGTCGTTCAGCTCCGTCAGCACCAGCAGCAGCACCAGCCACCCCAGCTCGGTGGTCGGGAGCGCGGACGGCGCCGGGAGGTATGCGACGGCGACCACGAACCCCGGACCCACCACCGCCAGCGCCACCGCCAGCAGCCGATGGCCCGGCGTCACAATGGCCATCGCCTCCCGGAGCGCCAGCACCGCGACCAGCGCCATGACCACGACCACCGCGCCACGGCCGAGCGCGAGCATGGCCACGCCCACCACGAGGAGCACCCACCACGTCGCCAGGCTCCGCCACCGGCGCCGCGCCGTGGCCGTCGGGCGCACCGCCAGCCGGACCGCCCGGAGCACCGTCGCGACGCCCAGCACCGCGACCAGTCCCAGCAGCACGCGGGTCGGGCCGGGGCCGAGCCCCAGCAGGTCCGAAATATGCCGTAACAGGTTCATCGGGCGCACTTTACTGCAAGAACCGGAGAAGCGGATGAACAACGACCGGCAGGACGGGGACGGCGGGTGCCGGGCCACGGTCCGGAAGGGCGCCCGGATCGCGGTCCTCGCCCTCATCGCGCTTGCGGTGGTCTGGTGGGCCGTGGTCCGGATCACCGCGTCGGACCGGGCGCTGGAGGTGCGCCGAGCCGGGGGCGCGGCGTCGACGGCGGCGGCCGTGTCGCCGGCAGAGGTGACCCCGGCCGCGATCGACACGATCCGGGTGCTGGCGTGGAACATCGCCCACGGCCGGGGCGACCTGATGCAGGGGACGCTGCAGAACTTCCGGGGCGGCGACGAGACGACGCGCACCGCCCGGATGATCCGGATCGCGCGGGTGATCCTGGGGGCGGACGCCGACATCGTCGCACTGAACGAGGTCGACTTCGACGCGTCGTGGTCGGACGGGGTGAACCAGGCCGAGGCGCTGGCCCGCGGCGCCGGGTACGACGTGTGGGTCGAGCAGCGGAACTTCGACTACAGCCTGCTGTGGGCCGACTTCGCGTTCGGGAACGCGCTCCTCTCGCGCCTCCCCGTCGAGGCCGCGCGACCGGTGCCGATCCCGCCGTACCGACGGATCGAGGCGATGCTCATCGGCGCCAAGACCGCCGCGGTCATTCGGGTCGAGACGGCGGCCGGCCCCGTGGCCGTGGTCCCGATCCACCTCGAGTTCCGCGACGCCGCGACCCGACTCGCCGCCGTCGAGCCCCTCGCGGCGCTCCGCGACGACGCGCCGCTCCGGGACGACGCGCCGCCCCTCATCCTGGCCGGCGACTTCAACACCTCGCCGCCCGGCTGGCCCGGCGCAGACACCACCACCGCCGTCGGGGCGCTGATCCGCCTCGGGTGGCGGAGCCCCCGGGCCGCGATGGAGCCCGCGACGGACGAGCTCACGTTCCCCAACCCCGATCCGGCACGGGCCATTGACTGGGTCCTGGCCGAGCCGCCGCTCCGGGTCCTCGAGAGCCGCGTGCTCCGCGGCGACCCCGAGCTCTCCGACCACCTCCCGGTCCTCGCCGTGATCGAGGTGCGGCGCGGTGGCGGTGACGGTGGCACGGGGCCCACCGACGCGACGCGCTCCCGGCCGGACGCCGTATCGAGCCGGGATCCGGACGCCGTACCGGGCCGCTGAGCCGGAGATTGTCCCATCCAGCTATCGCTTCCCACTGCGGGCGCGGGCACCTTCATGAGGGATCTGGTCAGAGAATCGCCGTTGGATGGAGCGCCGAACGCTTATGAGTGCCCGACTCGTGCTGCCCGATCCGGTCACCGGGGGCCTCGACAGCGCCCAGCTGCAGACCGCGCTCCTCGACCTGTGCGCGTACGGCTTCGCCATCCTGGAGCGCCGCGTGCACGCCCGCCAGCTGTACGCGGTGGCGCGGGACCGTCAGCTGTCGATCCGGCTGCCGCAGCGCACGAGCGGGGGGTGGCGGGTGGAGCTGATGTAGCGCGTCGTCGTGGCCCATGGCGCGGGCTTCGCCGCGGCGCTCGCGCCCGGGCCGGGGTCCCTGATGGTGACGCCGGGCTGACGGGCCGGGCCCGCTACCGGTCGCTCTGCGCCTGCTGGAGCAGCTGCCGGGCGGTGGCCCGGAGCCGGTCGAGCTTGAAGGGTTTCTCGAGGTAGTGGACGTCGCCCCAGTCGACGTCGTCTTCGAGATCCTCGTCGGTGTAGCCGGTCATGATGACGATGGGGATGTCGCCGGAGACCGACCGGATCCGGCGGGCGAGCTCGATCCCGGACATGCGGGGCATGACGGCGTCGGTGAGGACCAGGTCGAACCGGTACGGGTCCTCCTTGAAGAGGGTCCAGGCATCGGCGCCATCGCCGGTGTCGGTGACCTCGTGGCCGTCGATCTCGAGGGCCCGGGTCGCGACCCGCAGGACAGCGGCCTCGTCCTCGGCCAGCAGGATCCGGCCGCGGACCGGGCCTGTCTCCGGCCGGTCTTCCGGGGCGGCCGGCCGGTCGCCGGTCAGGGGGAGGAGGAGGTGGACCTCCGTACCCAGACCGTGGGTGCTGTCGATGGCCACGTGGCCGCCGGACTGCTTGATGGCGCCATAGACGGTGGAGAGGCCGAGACCGGTCCCCTGGTGGCTCGACTTGGTGGTGAAGAACGGCTCCATGGCGCGCTCGAGCGTCGCTTCGTCCATCCCGGTGCCGGTGTCGGCGACGGTGATCCGGACCCAGTCGCGGTCGGTGTCGACGGCCGGGTCGCCCTCGAACGGTCGGGTCGCCTCGTCGCCGAGCACCGCGCTCACGACCACCTCGCCGCCGCTGGGGATGGCGTCCTCGGCGTTCTTGAGCAGGTTGAGGATGACCTGGTCGAGCTGCCCCGGGTCCATGAACGTCCAGAGCGGCCGGCCGGGCAGCTCGGTGCCGATCCGAACGTGCTCCCGGAGCATCTTCCGGAAGACGTCCACGCTGTTCTCGAGGTGCGCCCGCAGGTCCACGGGCTCGGGGTTCATGGACCGGCCGCTGGAGAAAACCAGGAGCCGCTCGGCCACGGAGGTGGCGCGCTCGAGGATGGTCGTGGCCTCGTCGAGGTCGGCACGCAGGTCGGTGGGTACGTCGTCGCGCTCCAGGGCCAGCTCCAGGATCCCGCCCACGCCGGTCAGGACGTTGCGGATGTCGTGGGCCACACCGCCGGCCAGCTGACCCACCGCGGCCAGCCGCTCGCGGACTTCCAGCTGCCTGCCGAGGTCCCGGTGGTGGGTGACGTCCTCCAGGACCCCGACGAAGTGGGTGACCCCGCCGCCCGCGCTCGTGATCGGGGAGATGGTGATCCGGTTCCAGAACGCCGCGCCGTCCTTCCGATGGTTGAGCAGCGTGACCTGGACGGGCTCGCCTGCGTCGATGGCCCGGCTCATCTCCTCCACGGCCGCAGGGTCGGTTTCCGGGCCCTGGAGGAACCGGCAGTTGCGGCCCAGCGCGTCCTGGCGGGTGTAGCCGGTGATCCGGGTGAAGCCCTCGTTCACGAACATGAGCGGCTGGTCGCCGCCGGCCTCGGCGATGCAGACGCCGATGTCCAGCGCCGCGACGGCGGACCGGATCAGTCGGAGGTCGGTCTCGGCCCGCGTCCGCTCCGAGACATCGAAGGTGACGGCCATCCCGCCGGTCGCCGGGTCGGGGAGCGGCGCGATCCAGACGATGTAGGTGTGGTCGGCGAACGGCACCTCCACGGTGCTCTCCTCACCCTCCAGCGCCGCGCGGTACGGCTCCTCCAGCAGCGCCACGGTCTCCGGCGGGAAGAGCTCCTCGAGCCGCTTGCCCACCATGGCGTCGGGGTCCAGCCCGACCTCGGCCAGCCCCCGGCCGCTCGCCTGCGTGTACCGGAGCTCGTCGTCGAACATCACGATGGCGCCGAACGGGTACCGGCTCAGCAGCCCCTGGAGCAGGGCGCGGTCGGGGCCGGAGTACCCGGCGGAATCGTCGTTTGTGGCGGTCGGCGGCACGCGCTCTCCGGGCCGGGGTGAACTCGACGAGAACCGACGAAAGGTGGCCGGAGAGCTGGGGAGGGGCAAGCCAAGCGTGCCCGATCCCCGATCCCCGATCCACGATCCACGATCCTGAAACTCCCGCGCGCCATCCCTCGTTCTGTACTCCAACCCCCAAACACGAGGAAGCCCCGTATGGAAATCGCGCGCATCCTGAAGCAGAGCGTTCGCGGGCTGGGCCGGAGCAGGGGCCTGGCCGTACTGGCCGTCCTGACCCTGGCGCTGGGGATCGGGTCCACGGCGTTCATGTTCAGCATCGTGCACGGTGCGCTCTACCGGGGGCTGCCGTTCCCGGATGGCGACGAGATCATGCGGGTCCACGCGGCGAACCCGGTCGAGGGGTGGGACCGGGGCAGCGTGCAGTACCCGGACTTCCTGGTCCAGCGGGCGGAGCAGACGTCGTTCGAGGCGCTGGCGGCGGGGTACAGCGGGACGGTGAACGTCAGCCTGGGCGATCGCGCGGTGCGATACGACGGCGCGTTCGTCACGGCCAACACGTTCGACGTGCTCCGGGTCCGGCCGGCCCTCGGCCGCACGTTCCTGCCGGGTGAGGACGCCATGGGCGCGGAGCCGGTGGCGGTCCTGTCGCACGGGGCGTGGCAGGACGATTTCGGCGGTGACCCGTCCGTCATCGGCCGGGCCGTGCGCGTGAACGGGGAGCCGGCGACGGTGGTGGGCGTCATGCCCGCCGGGTTCGCGTTCCCGGAGGCGCAGGAGGTCTGGGTCCCCATGCGACGGAGCGCCGCGGAGGAGCGGGGGGCGGATATCGGCGTCCTGGTCTACGGCCGGCTGAAGGACGGCGTGTCTCCGGAGGCCGCGCAGGCGGAGCTGGCCGCCATCGCCGCCCGGCTCGAGGCCGAATTCCCGGAGCACAACGAGAACCTGGGCGTGAACGTCATGCCGTTCACCGAGATGAACGCCGAGACCACCACGATCCTGCTGACCATGCTCGCCGCGGTCATGCTGATCCTGCTGGTGGCGTGCGTGAACGTGGCGAACCTGCTCCTGGCCCGGACATCGACCCGGACCCGGGAGATCGCCGTCCGGACGGCCATGGGCGCCGGCCGGGGACGGCTCATCGGCCAGCTGATCGCCGAGGCCGCCGTCCTCGCCTTCGCCGGGGCCGCCCTCGGCGCGGCGGCCGCGTGGGTCGCCATGCACTGGTTCAGTAACGCCATCGCCCACACGGAGCCGCCCTTCTGGTTCGTCTTCACTGTCGACGGGCCGATCCTGGCGTTCACGGCGCTGGTCGCCATCTTCGCGGCCGTGGTCTCCGGCGTGATCCCCGGGATCAAGGCGACGGGCGGCGATCTCCAGGGGATCCTGCAGGACGACTCCCGGGGCTCGTCGTCCATGCGGATCGGTCGGATCAGCCGCGCGCTGGTGGTCGGCGAGATCGCCCTCTCCCTCGGGCTCCTGGTGGTGGCGGGGCTCATGGCCAAGGGGATCCTCGAGCGCCGCAGCCTCGACCTGCCGTTCCCGACCGAGTCCGTCTTCACCGCGCGGTTCGGGCTCTTCGAGAGCGAGTACCCCGACGCACCAGCACGCCAGCTCGTATACGACGACCTCCTGGCCGGGCTCCGGTCGGACCCGGCCATCGCGGCGGCCGCACTCACGAACAGCCTCCCGGGGACCGGCGCCGCCGAGAACCGGATCGCGCTCCAGGGCGAGGCGTACGCCGAGGCGACCGACCAGCCGGAGGCCCGCGTGTCCATGGTCTCGGCCGGGTTCTTCGAGACGTTCGACGCGCAGCCGCTGCGCGGTCGCGTGATCGATGAGCGCGACACCCCCGGGTCGCTGCCCGTGGCCGTCATCAACGAGAGCTTCGCCGAGGACCTCTTCGGCGCCGAGGACCCCATCGGCCGGCAGATCCGGGTCGGCGCCATCGACCGGAGCGAGACCCTCGACGGGGAGGCCGCCGGGGAGGCGCCATGGCGGACCGTCGTCGGCGTGGTCCCCGACCTGGCCATGGAGGGCGTGTACATGGAGCCGGGCGACAGCCCCCGCGGGCTCTACGTCCCGCTGACCCAGGACGACGCCCGGTTCATGAGCATCGCCGTCCGGCCCCGGGCGGCACAGGCCATGAGCATCACGCCCACCGTCCGACGGACCGTGCTCCGGGCGGCGCCCGACACGCCGCTCTACTGGGTGTGGACGCTCCAGGAAGGGATCGCACGGGACCTCTGGGTGGTCGATGTCTTCGGCTCCATCATGATCACGTTCGGGCTCATCGCCCTCGTCATGGCCACCGCCGGGCTCTACGGCGTCACCGCGTTCTCCGTGGGACGGCGGACCCACGAGGTCGGGATCCGCATGGCCATGGGCGCCGCCACCCGCGACGTCATGCGGCTGATCCTCAGACAGGGCGCCGTCCAGATCGGCATCGGACTCGTGCTCGGGCTCGGGATCGCCGCCGGCCTCGCCATGGCGCTGCGCGAGATCCTGTTCCGCGTCGAGCCCCTCGACCCCGGTGTGTGGGTCGGGATCACCGCGCTCCTCGCCACCACGGCGCTCGTCGCGTCCGCCATCCCGGCCATGCGCGCGAGCCGCGTGGACCCGGCCCGGGCGCTGAGGCGGGACTGAGGAAGAGGGCAAGAGTGCAAGAGTGCAAGAGTGCAAGACTTTTGAGGCGACAGGGGAACGTGGCGGAGAGACTGTTCAGGACGGGTGAAGAGAAGAAGAGTCTGTGGGAGCGGGTGAGGGATGTCGCTTTCACGGACGTGAACGTGGTCATGCGGGGCGGGCTGGACCAGAACGCCCTGGAGCGGCTGGAGGAGCTGCTGCTGGCCAACGACTTCGGTGTGAAGGCGACGCTCCGGCTGGTGGACCACGTCGAGGAGCTCACGAGGTCGGGTAACGTCAAGACGGAACACGAGTTCCGCACGGCGGTGGAGGACGAGATCCACCGGATCCTGACGGAGGGCGAGACGGGCTCGGCGTCGCTGGAGCTGCCGCCCGCCGGCGAGCTGGCGGCGATCCTGGTCGTCGGCGTGAACGGGGTGGGGAAGACCACGACCATCGGGAAGCTGGCCCATCGGCTGGGTCGGGAGCGGCGGAAGGTGCTCCTGGCCGCCGGCGACACGTTCCGTGCGGGTGCCATCGACCAGCTCCGGATCTGGGCGGAGCGCGTCGGGACGGAGTTCGTGGGCGGCGAGCCGGGTGCGGACCCGGGGTCGGTGGCGTTCGACGCCATGGACGCGGCGGTGGCCCGGGGGTGCGACACGGTGGTCGTGGACACGGCCGGCCGGCTCCATACCCAGGGCAGCCTGATGGACGAGCTGTCGAAGATCGGCCGGGTCGTGGGCCGGAAGGTGGAGGGCGGCCCCCATGAGACGCTCCTGGTGCTGGACGCGACGGTCGGGCAGAACGCCGTCCGTCAGGCCGAGGAGTTCAATGCCGCGCTCCCGCTCACGGGGCTGGTCCTGGCCAAGCTCGACAGCACGGCCAAGGGCGGCGTGGTGGTGGCGCTGAAGCAGGCGTTCGACCTCCCGGTCAAGCTGGTGGGTACGGGCGAGTCCGTCGACGACCTGGAGCCGTTCGACGCCCGTCAGTTCAGCAGGGACGTGCTGGAAGGCTGACCGGATGCCCGCTCCCGACGCGTTCCTCCTCGACCGACCGGCCCAGTACCTGAAGGGCGTCGGTCCGCGGCGGGCGGAGCAGCTCGACAAGCTGGGCGTGCGGAGCGCCCGCGACCTCCTGCTCCACGTGCCCCGTCGGTACGAGGACGCCAGCACGGTGGCGTCGATCTCGTCGCTGGAGGTCGGGATGGACGCGACGGTGATCGGCGAGGTCGTGAGCAAGGGCGTCCTGCCGACGCGGAAGGGGCTGCGGATCTTCCAGGCCGTGATCCGGGACGACACGGGCCTGATCGAGTGCTCGTGGCCCGGCCAGCCGTTCCTGGATCGGAGCATCCACAAGGGCGACCGGCTCCTGGTCACCGGGCCGGTGCGCTTCTTCCACGGCCGGCAGCTCCAGCCCCGGGAGCACATCAAGCTGGACCGGGGCGACGCGCCCGGGGACAGCGGCCGCGTGCTCCCGATCTACCCGGCCACGGAGGGTCTGTCACAGGGCATCCTCCGGAAGATCCTGGACACGAACCTCGACCGACTGCTCCCGCTCCTGGCCGACCAGGACCCGTTCGCCGCCGACCATCTGGAGCGGGTGGGCGTCCCGCCGCTCCAGGACGCGCTCCGGACCATGCACCGGCCCCGGTCGATCACCGAGGCGGAGCAGGGTCGGCGGCGGCTGGCCTACGGCGAGCTCTTCTTCCTGCAGCTGCTCCACGCCCGGGCGCACCGGGCGGCGACGAAGGAGCGGGAGGGGATCACCTTCCGGCGGACCAACGAGCTGCTGCGACCGTTCCACGACGCGCTCCCGTTCGAGCTCACGGATGCCCAGAAGCGGGCCGTCCGCGAGATCCTCGAGGACATGACCAGCGGGCGTCGGATGAACCGGCTGCTCCAGGGCGACGTGGGGTCGGGGAAGACCGTCGTCGCCGTGCTGGCCATGCTGCTGGCCGCGGAGTCCGGGTACCAGGCGGCGCTGATGGCGCCCACCGAGCTGCTGGCCGAGCAGCACCTGCGCAATATCCGGGAGATGGTGGCGCCACTGGAGCTCGAGGTGGCGGTGCTGCTGGGGAAGCAGACGGGCCGGGAGCGGGAGGCCGCGCGGGAGGCGGTCCGGAGCGGGCGGGCCCGGCTCGTGGTCGGTACCCACGCACTGATCCAGGAGGGGGTGGAGTTCCGGCAGCTCGGGCTCGCCGTGGTCGACGAGCAGCACCGGTTCGGCGTCCGGCAGCGGATGGAGCTGGCCGAGCGGGGCGGCGACCCCGACGTGCTGGTCATGAGCGCCACGCCGATCCCCCGGTCGCTGGCCCTCACGCTCTACGGCGACCTGGACATCAGCGTGCTGGACGAGAAGCCCGCGGGCCGCAGGCCGATCCGGACGGGGCTGCGGCGCGACCGGGACCGGTCGAAGGTCTGGGACTTCGTCCGTGAGCAGGTCGAGGTCGGCCGCCAGGCGTACGTGGTGTACCCGTTGATCGAGGAGTCCGAGAAGGTCGACCTGCGGGCCGCCACGGCCGAGTACGAGACGCTCGGCGACGAGGTCTTCCCCGACCTCGCCGTGGGCCTCATGCACGGCCAGATGCCCGCCCGGGAGAAGGAGGAGGTCATGGCCGGGTTCGTGGCCGGCGACCTCGATATCCTGGTCTCCACCACCGTCATCGAGGTCGGGATCGATGTGCCCAACGCCACCGTCATGGTGGTCGAGCACGCCGAGCGGTTCGGCCTCTCGCAGCTCCACCAGCTCCGGGGCCGGATCGGGCGGGGTGCCGAGCAGAGCTACTGCGTGCTGCTGGCCAGTGGCGGTCCGGAGGCCATGGAGCGGCTCCGGATCCTGGCCGAGAGCGACGACGGGTTCGAGATCGCCCGCGCGGACCTCCGGCTCCGGGGGATGGGCGACCTCTTCGGCGCCAAGCAGCACGGCGTCCCCGAGTTCCGCTTCTTCGACCCGGAGCGCGACGAGCAGCTGCTCCTGACCGCCCGGCGGGAGGCGTGGCGGGTCATCGAGGCCGACCCGGAGCTGAAGCGGCCGGAGCACCGGGCGTTCCGCGATCAGCTGATCGAGCGCTACGGCGAACGGGCGAAGATGTACGAAGTGGGGTAGCCTGCCCCACGGATGGCTCGCGCTGCGCGCTCGCTGGTGGGGGGTGGAACGCTCGCTCCGCTCGCTGGTGGGGCTGGAGGTGGGCGACTACCCGCCGGGCGGATCGGGGTTCGTTTCCGTCCCCGCCTTCCGGGCCTCGATCCTCGCTTTGAGGGTCTCGATCTGGTCGGGGTCCAGGACGGCCTCGATGGCGCGGAGCGCCGTCACGGCCCGGGTCGTGAGCTCGCGACGGGTGTTCTCCAGCGACGCGGCCGTGGCGGTCCGTGTGGCGGCCAGCACGGAGTCGACCACGGCCTGCTGGTCGGCCGTCAATCCCAGGTCGTCGAAGAGGGCGGGGGACGGCTGGCCGGGAGCCGGCCCGGCGGCCGGGCGATCCGAGATCAGCGTGCCGACGCCGATGCCCGCGACGAACGCGACCGCGAGGGCCAGCGCACCCAGCCACACCGCCCGACCGGTGGCCCGGTCCGCCGGCTCCCGCCCGGGCTCGCTCACGGCGCCGTGCCCGCCAGCGGGGGCGGGAGCTCCGGCAGCCGGTAGATCAGCTCGGCCGGTGCGGGGTGCTCCTGGAGGAGCGACCATCGCAGCCACTCGGCCCGGACGTCCAGCGCATCGCCGAGGAACACGCGGGCCGTCCGGATGGCGGGGTGGGGTGAGCGGCCCGGCACGATGATCAGCAGCAGCACGATGGCGCCGCCGGCCAGGACCGGCCGGAGGAGGCGTGATGCGCCGATGAGCACCGCGGTGCCCGTGTTGTCGGTCCGGATCGACGGCACTAGAACGGCGACTGCTGCAGCATCTCCTCGATCCGGGCCCGGCCTTCCTCCGTCCACTCCGGAGCCGTTGGATCCTGCGCGATATGATACGCCAGCAGGAACCCGAGCTTCGCGATCCGGGCGGCCTTGTCGGCATCCGCCCGCTCCGGCTCGTCCGAGGGCTTGTGGTAGTCCTCGTGCTCGTGCGTGGTGAAGAACACGGCCGGGATCCCCTGCTGGATGAACGCCAGCTGATCGCTCCGGAAGAAGAAGTTCTCCTCGGGGAACGGGTCCTCGATCACGTTCAGCCCCAGCTCCTCGCCGTGATGGCTCGTGATCTCGTCGAGGTGCGCCTCGAGCGTGCTGTACTCCTGCCCGATCGCGATCACCGTGTCCGGCGCGTTCCGGCTGATCATGTCCATGTTCACATTGGCGACCACGTCACCGATCTCGATCATCGGCGGGTCGGCGGCGTACGCCATGGAGCCCAGCAGCCCCTTCTCCTCACCGCTGACGGCCAGGAAGATCACGGACCGGGCGGGCGCGACGGGCAGCGATGCGAACGCCTCGGCCATCTCGAGGACGGCGGCCGTCCCGGAGGCGTCATCGTCGGCGCCGTTGTAGATCGAGTCGCCCGACTCGTCCGGCGACCCGATCCCGACGTGGTCGAAATGGGCCGTGAGCACCACGTAGCTGGCCCGGAGCACGGAGTCGGAGCCGGCGAGCACCGCCACCACGTTCGGCGGGCTGTGCGTCTCGTTCGTACGCTCCCAGTCGATGGCGATCGGAGTGTCGCCGACGGACTGCGCTCCCTCGGCCGCCCGCAGCGCCGCCAGGTCGCCGCCGGCCCCCTCGACCAGCCGCTCCGCGCCGGTGCTGGTCATGACGGCGATCGGGACCGGCGCCTGCTGACCGGCCGTGGCGCCGGCCAGCTGGCCGACCATGTCCGCCGGGAACGCCGGGTCGAGGATGAAGATGATCCCCGCCACACCGCTCATCATGGCCGGCTGCAGCCCCGCCATCAGGGTCTGCTGCCACGACTGGTCCAGGGTCGCGACCGGGTGGTCCATGACCATGATCCTGCCCTGGTAGTCCGGCGACGCGGACGCCTCGCCGGCCACACCGGCATAGACCGCCTCGGCCGTCGTGGGCTCCCGGCCGGGGACCAGGAAGAAGTCGACGCCGTACTCGAGCGCCGTGCCTTCCACGCCCTCGGCGCCGATCACGGTCGCCGCGTCGTCCAGCCGGCTGACTTCCCACTCGAACCGGTCGATATACGTCCCGTTCTCGCCGGCGGGCTCCAGCCCCATGGCCCGGAACCGGTTCGCGAGATAGTCGGCCGCCTCCTCGAGCTCGGGGCTCGGCGTGTCGCGGCCCGCCATGGAGTCGTGGGCGAGGACCCCGATCTCCCGGGCCATGTCCGCCGCCGTGATCGTCTCCATCGCCGCGTGGGCCGTGGCCTCCGGGTCGGGCGTTTCCGGCCCGCCACCGCCGGCGCACGCCGCCAGCGCGGGGATCAGGATCAGCGGCGAGAGCCGGAGCCTCGGCTTGCCGGTACGGTTGCTCATATGCGTCGTCGTCCTTGTCTGAAGGGTGCCCGGAACCGGGCGATCTCGCCCCCGAGAGTATCCCGAGCGGGGGCATGCGACAACCGTGGTACGCGACGAGTCCCCGGAAGTTCGCCTGTCGTCGGCCGCCGGCCGCGGCTCGGGGAGCGGTCGCCAGCGGGGCGGGTCCACGTTGACGGTGCTGCCGGCCGTCGCCATTGTTGCCCGGAACCGAAACAGACAACAGCGCGGAGCGGACGGCATGGTGGAGGTCCGGCACCTCGAGGACCACGTCGGGGAGGAGATCGAGATCGCGGGGTGGGTGGAGACCACGCGGTCGCACGGGAAGATCGGGTTCGTGGTGGTCCGGGACGGGACCGGCATCGTCCAGGTCGTGGTCCCGAAGAGGGAGGTCGATGGCGCGACCTGGGAGGCGTTCGAGGCGCTGGCCCAGGAGGCCACCGTCCGGATCTCCGGCACTGTCCGCCAGGACGACCGCGCGCCCGGCGGCCACGAGATGACGCTGACCGGGCTCGACGTGCTCGCACAGCCCGTCGACGAGTACCCGATC
Source organism: Candidatus Longimicrobiales bacterium M2_2A_002 (assembly GCA_051418035.1). Lineage (GTDB taxonomy): Bacteria > Gemmatimonadota > Gemmatimonadetes > Longimicrobiales > RSA9 > JAWVYT01. The sequence continues at coordinate 11,211 of JBPRGE010000125.1, read as the reverse complement.
CAGCCGAAGGAGCACGGCGTCGAGTTCCTGCTCGACCACCGACACCTCTGGCTCCGGTCCACGCAGCAGCGGGCCACGCTCCGGGTCCGCGACGAGGTGGAGAAGGCGATCCACGACTTCTTCTACGACCGGGACTTCGTCCGCATCGACACGCCGATCCTGTCGGGCGCCATCGGGGAGAGCGCGGGCACGCTCTTCGAGACCGACTACTTCGGCGAGACCGCGTACCTGGCCCAGACCGGGCAGCTGTACGTGGAGGCGGCCGCCGCGGCCTTCCGGAAGGTCTACTGCTTCGGGCCCACCTTCCGGGCGGAGAAGTCGAAGACGCGCCGGCACCTGACCGAGTTCTGGATGTGCGAGCCGGAGGTGGCGTTTGCCGACTCGGACGACAACATGCGGCTGCAGGAGGAGCTCGTCGCGTACCTGGTGCAGCGGGCGGTGGAGAACTGCGCCGACGAGCTGGAGGTCCTGGAGCGGGACCCGAAGGACCTGGAGACCATCCAGCCGCCGTTCCCCCGGATCAGCTATACCGAGGCCGTCGAGCTCCTCCACGAGCAGGGGCACGACATCGAGTGGGGCAGCGACCTGGGCGCGCCCGACGAGGCGGCCATCAGCGAGCAGTACGACCGGCCCGTCTTCGTCTACAACTACCCGAAGGAGGCCAAGGCCTTCTACATGAAGGAGAACCCGGAGGACCCGCGCACGGTGCTGTGCAACGACCTCCTGGCGCCCGAGGGGTACGGCGAGATCATCGGCGGGAGCCAGCGCGAGGACGACTACGAGAAGCTGCTCGGCCGGATCCGCGAGGAGGGGCTGCCCGAGGACGCGTACGCCTGGTACCTCGACCTCCGGAAGTACGGCGGGTTCCCCCACTCCGGCTTCGGGCTCGGGCTCGAGCGGACGTGCGCCTGGATCACGGGTCGCCGCCATATCCGGGAGTTCATCCCGTTCCCGCGGATGATCAACCGGCTGTACCCGTAGGGCGCGCCGCTCTGCGGCGCATTTCGCGGCCTGCGGCCGCAAGTCGCTCGCCTGCGGCTCGCATTGCGGCGGCTGCGCCGCCAGTTGGCTCGCGGCGCTTAGAACCCGGCGCGCTCCCTGCGGATCACGCGCCAGTGGTAGCCGAAGAGCGGCAGGCCGACCAGGAGCAGCGAGAGGGCGGTGGCGAGCTGGCGCTGGCGTCGGGACCGGACGGGGTCCACGGCCTCGCGGCGTTCCCGCATGCGCTCGTAGTCGTCGGCCCACTGGTCGAGGGCGCGCCGGGTGTCGGCGTCCAGCGTCGAGTCGGCCGACAGCGCCTCCGCCGTCGATGGACTGAGCCGGAGCGGCGGCTCCGGCATCGGCTGGACGCGCATCTCGGCGTCGGCCTCGGTCAGCACGTACGTCCGGAGCCCGAGGTCGATCAGCTGGGCGCCGCCCACCACCATCAGGATCAGCCCCACCAGCGCGAACAGGTACAGGTAAACCACGCGGATCCAGCTCATGGGTCCCTCCGCTTGATTTCTTCCCACAGCGCGTCGAGTTCCTCGAGGCTCGCCTCGCCCATGACAATATCGCGCTCGGCGGCCAGGTGCTCCACCTTCTCGAACCGCTCCACGAACTTCGCGTTCGCCCGCTGGAGCGCGGTCAGCGGGTGCGCCCCCGCCAGCCGGGTCAGGTTCACGACCGCGAAAAGCAGGTCACCGAGCTCTTCCTCCAGCGCCGTGCCCTCGAGGGACCCGGGGGCGGGCGCCGGGGCGTCGGTCTCCGGCCGGGCCGCCTCCGACCCGGGACGGTCGCCTCCCGGCTCGCCGGCCCCGGCGGGACCCGTCCGGTCCCCGGTCCGTGCCTCCAGCGCCTCGCGGACCTCCTCGAGCTCCTCGGCGACCTTGGCGAAGGCGCCGTGGTAGTCGGCCCAGTCGAAGCCGACGCCGGCCACCCGGTCCTGGATCCGGTGGGCCCGGCTCAGCGGGTCGAGGCCCTTCGCCACGCCGTGAAGCAGGGAGGCGTCGTCGTCGCGCTCCCGGGCCTTGAGCGTCTCCCAGTCCTCGGGCTCGCCATCGCCGCCGAAGAGGTGGGGGTGGCGACGCTCCATCTTGGCGATCACGGCATCGGCCACGGCGTCTGCGTCGAACGCCTCCCGCTCCTCGCCGAGGACGAGCTGGAAGGCGACATTGAGGAGGAGGTCGCCGAGCTCGGCGCGGAGCGCATCGTCGTCGCCCTCCGCGATGGCGTCGGCGGACTCGTGGGCCTCTTCCAGGAGGTAGGGGATCAGGGAGCGGGGCGTCTGGGCGCCGTCCCAGGGGCAGTGGGCTCGGAGGTACCGAACCAGGTCCATGACGCGCTCGAGGGCGTCCGATTGCTTTGGGTCCACGGGACGCCTATACTATTCGGTCTTTGGGGGTTATGGCAATCGCTGACACGCGCGCATGGGTCGAGGTGGACCTCGATGCCCTGCGCGCGAACTACGATACGGTGCGGCGGGCCGCCGGGACGGCGGTGCTGCCCATGGTCAAGGCCGACGGCTACGGCGTGGGCGCGGGCCGCGTGGTCCGCGCGCTGGAGCCACGGGCGCCGTGGGGGTACGGCGTGGCGACGGCCGGGGAGGGCCGTGCGCTCCGGGATCTGGGCGTGACGCGTCCGATCCTGGTGCTGAGCCCGCTCCCCGCCGGCGACGTGATGACTGCCGCGGAGGCCCGCTTGACGGCGGCCATCTCGTCGATCGAAGGGTTGGAGGCCTGGGTCGCGGCGGCGGACGCCGTGGACGGCTCACTGGACTTCCACGTCGAGATCGACACGGGGATGGGCCGCTCGGGCTTCGATTTCCGCCAGGTCGGCGACTGGGGCCCGGCCGTGGCCGGTCGATCACGGGGTCCGGTCCGCTGGACCGGCGTGTTCACGCATTTCCACAGCGCGGACGCGGCGGACCCGGGATCGGCGGAACGGCAGTGGGAACGTTTCGGGGAGACGCTCGTACAACTGCCCGTGGCGGCCGACGCGCTGATGGTGCACGCGTCGGCCAGCGGCGCGGCGCTGCGGTGGCCGGCATACGGCCTGGACGCGGTCCGGCCGGGGATCTTCCTGTACGGAGGGCACCCGGCACCCGGCGTGGCGGGCGTGCCGGCCCCCGAGCCGGTGGTCTCGGTCCGGGCGCGGGTCCTGCTGGCCCGTACGGTGCCGCCGGGCAGCACGGTCGGGTACGGCGCCACGCACACGGCGTCGTCGTCGGAGCGCTGGGGCACGCTGGCCATCGGGTACGGCGATGGCGTGCCCCGGGCGCTGGGCAATCGGGGCGACGTACTGATCCGGGGCCGGCGTGTCCCGATCGTGGGTCGCATCAGCATGGACCTGACCACGGTCCGGCTGGACGATGTCCCGGCCGCGCGGCGCGACGATGTCGCGACGCTGATCGGCCGCGAGGGTGAAGAGACCATCACGATCGATGATGTCGCGGACCACGTCGGGACGATCGGCTACGAAGTCCTTACGAGCCTGAGCCCGCGGCTACCGCGATTCGAACGGAGCAGCACAGAGGAGAGCGAGACAGCGTAGATGCGGCAGATATTTCGGATCGGCCTCGGAGTGGCGCTGGCGGCGGGTACCGTCGCGGGCTGTGGCGACGAGGATCCGACGGAGGCTGGATCGGAGCTCGTGGGCGAGGAGCTCCGGACGGTGGAGGTCGTCCTGGATGCCCCCGAGTTCCTGGAGCGGGACACGACGTACGACCAGATCGGTACGATGGCTCTGGCGCCGTTCGACATCGTGGCCAACGATTTCGAGGCTGAGCTCGACGCCCATGTGCTGGTCCGGATCGAACGTCCGTTCCGGATCTCGTTCACCGACGCGGACAGTGTTCTGGTGGCGGACACCATCGACCGGCTGGTCGGCGGCACGCTCACCCTGGTGGTGGACTCGCTGTACGACCCGGAGGCGCCGATCGAGTTCGAGGTGCTCGAGGTCACCGAGTCCTGGGACCCCAACTCGGCCACGTGGACGGACCGCGTGGACACGGTCGGTGGTGCGCCCGTCCCATGGACGGTCCCGGGCGGTACCACGGGCGCGGTCCTGGGTTCGGCCACGTGGACGCAGGGCGACACCGTGGAGATCCCCATCGACTCCGCCGCCGCCGCCGTCTGGTACGACACCACGGGCGCCCGGCTGGGCGGACTGGTGCGCATGGTCACGACCGGGAAGCGGGTCCGCCTGAAGTCGGTCAACTTCGCGTTCAACGCCGTACCGCTCGAGACCGACACGGTCCTCCCGGCCGGCCAGGTCACGGGACGGGCCACGGTGGCCTCACCGACGCCGGCGCCCGCAGCCGGGGAGCTGCGGGTCGGCGGGCGGCCGGTGTGGCGATCGCTGCTCCGGTTCCGGCCGATCGAAGACCTCATGGTCCCGTGCGAGACGGGCTCGACCACGTGCGAGATCCCGCTCTCGGAAGTGAACGTGAACGCGGCGAACCTCGTGCTGCGGACGCAGCCGGCCGGCGGGCGTCGGCCGGAGGGGCCCATGCGGCTCGAGGGTCGGGCGGTCCTCGAGGGGCCGAACATCCCGCTGACCCGATCGCCGCTCAGCCGGGCGTACGGCCAGATGCTGGAGCCCCTGCCCGCCGGCGACTTCGCGGCCCCCGCCGATGTCATGGTGCGGGTCCCGATCACGGACTTCGTCCAGCGCAACGCGTCGCGCTCGGAGGACGAGGTCCCGCTCCGCTGGCTGGCGCTGGCGGCCCTGGGTGAGAGATCGCTCTTCGGATACGGCCAGTTCGGAGGCGTGGCGTCCGCCGGGCCGCCGCAGCTCGAGCTCGTCGTGACGATCCCCGTTCAGAAGGTGACGCAGTGAGGAACGCATACGCGCGGACCGTCCTGTTCCTGGTGGCGCTCCTGGTGGCCGGCGTCTCGACCGCCGGCGCCCAGTCACTCACGTCGATCACCGGGCTCGGCTACCCCGTCCTGCCCAGCGATGCACGGGCCGAAGCGCTGGGCGGCCTGGGGATCGGCGTGTTCGGGATGACCGTCCCGTTCACGAACCCGGCCTCGGTGGTGGATGTGCGGCGCCGGGGCGTGGTGGTCACCGCCGTGACCGATGACCGGACAGCGACCATGGGCGACGCTTCGGAGAGCTCCGGTTCGACCCGGTTCCCGCTGATCCGGATCATCGTGCCGCTCGGGGACGTGGTCGTGACCGGCGGGTACGGCTCGTTCCTGGATCAGTCGTGGGCGGTGATACGCACGGGATCCGTCACGCTCGGCGGCGATCCGACATCGTTCACCGACATCCTGAGGTCGGTCGGGGGCGTCGGACAGGCCCGGCTGGGGGCCGCCATGCCGCTCGGCGACCGGGTCGCCGTGGGGCTGTCGCTGGGGACCTACACCGGCCGCCAGGACCTGACGCTGCAGCGCCGGTTCGACAGCACGGCCGTGGGCCTGCTGGAGCCGTACGGCGAGACCCGCGCCGTGCAGTACAGCGGGTTCCTCGCCCAGGCCGGCGTCCGCCTGGACCTGGGGAGCGATGCCCGGGTGGGGGCCAGTGTGACGTGGTCGGGCACGCTCAGCGCGGACTCGGCCAGCGGTGTGACCACGAGCCGGGAATACGATCTGCCGCTCCAGGTCGCTGCGGGAGCCAGTGCCTATCTGGCGCCAGGGGTCCTGGCGGCGGTGTCCGGTCGGTGGAGCGACTGGAGCGTCACCGACCCGTCGGGCGGGCTGATCGCCTCCGAGGTGCCGGCGTCCAGCCGGGACACGTGGGAGGTCGGCGGTGGGATCGAGCTCGACAACCCGGAGCGTCGTGAGGCCCGCAGTTTCCCGCTCCGACTGGGCTTCCAGTACCGCGAGCTCCCGTTCACGTTCGTCGGCGACAACCCGACGGAGTGGCTGGCGAGCGCCGGCGTCGGCATGCGGATCGGGGCCGACTTCAACACGCCGCTCGCCCGGATCGACCTGACGGTGCAGCGAGGCGCGCGCTCGGCGACCGGTGGCAACGGCATCCCGGACCTCGACGAGACGCTCTGGCGGTTCGCACTGGGCGTCTCGATCTTCGGCACGTGACCGTCCGACCATGACCCGCAGCGCCATGGACTCGCCCCGCTCCGGCACGCAGAATCGGCGTACCGCGTACGTGGAGACGTACGGCTGCCAGATGAACATCAGCGATGGCGAGCTGATGGAGGGCATCCTGTCGTCCCACGGCTACGGCATGGTCGACTCGCCGGAGCAGGCGGACGTGATCCTCGTGAACACGTGCGCGATCCGTGAGCACGCCGAGCAGCGCGTGCTGGGGCGCGTGGGTGAGCTGAACCGGCTGAAGAAGGACAACCCGGAGCTCGTGATCGGCGTGACGGGCTGCATGGCCCAGCGGCTGGGCGAGAAGCTTCTGCACAGGGCCTCGTACGTCGACCTGGTCATGGGCCCCGACGGGTACCGGAAGCTGCCGGAGGCGCTGGCGGCGATCCGACCCGGGGAGCCGGTCGTCCGGGCCACGACGGACCGGACGGCGGCCGGCCAGCAGACGGTCGCCGGGCCGGCGAAACGGCGGGCGGAGCTGCCGGTGCTGCCACAGGGAGCGGTGGAAGCCGCCGCGTCGCCCGGGGGCCAGCAGCGTCTGGCGGTGCTGGAGCTGGAGCCGCACGAGAACTACGAGGGACTCGAGGTCCGCCGGACGGGCGAGATCGGGGCGTGGGTACCGGTGCAGCGGGGCTGCAACTACCGGTGTACGTACTGCATCGTGCCGTACGTCCGCGGCTCGGAGAAGAACCGGGCGCCGGAGCAGGTGCTCGACGAGGTCCGCGGGATCGCGGAGCAGGGGGTCCCGGAGGTCACGCTCCTGGGCCAGACCGTGAACTCCTACGTCCACGGGGACTGGAGCTTCCCGCGGCTGCTCCGTGCGGTGGCCCGGGTGGACGGGATCCGGCGGGTGCGGTTCACATCGCCGCACCCCAATGACGTGACGCCGGAGCTGATCCGGGTGATGGCGGAGGAGCCGGCGGTGTGCCGACAGCTGCACCTGCCGGTGCAGTCGGGGGCCGACCGGGTCCTGAAGCGGATGGTCCGGCGGTACACGGTGGAGCGGTTCCTGGAGATCGTCGACGAGCTCCGGACGGCGATCCCGGATCTGGCACTCTCGACGGACGTGATCGTGGCGTTCCCCGGCGAGACGGAGGAGGAGTACGAGGCCACGCTGGACCTCATGCGGACGGTCCGATTCGATGACGCGTTCTTGTACAGGTACTCGCCCCGCGAGGGGACACCGGCCACACGGCTGCCGGAGGAGGATTTCCTTCCGGACGCCGTGGGGCAGGCGCGGCTGGAGCGGCTCATCGAGGTCCAGCGCTCGATCCAGGCGGAGATCAACCGGGACGAGGTGGGCCGGGTCGAGGAGGTCCTGGTGGAGAAGAGCGCCCGGAGCGCCGGCGACATGCTCGGCCGGACCGAGCGGAACAAGGTGGTGGCGTTCCCCGGCGCCGCGTCGCTGGTCGGCCGGTTCGTGCAGGTCCGCCTCGATGACACCACCGGCGCCACGTTCATCGGGCGCCGGGTGGAGGGGGAGGCCCGGGTGGCCTGAGCTCCCGCGGCCGGCGGGGCGGGGCGCCTGAGTGCGCGCCCCGCTCGTGACCGGCGTGATGGCTCTGGCCGCGGGGATCGCGGTCGGCGCACAGCGGTCCGTCCTCCCGGAGGGCGGACCGCTCTTTCTGTTCCTGGCACTGGCCGGCGCCGGCATGGCCGCCGTGGTGGCCCGTCCGGCCCGCGGTCGAGCAGCGGGTCGAGCGACGGGTGGGGCCCTGCTCCCACGGGGTCGTTCGCCGCTCGCGCTCCTGCTGCTGGCGGGCGTGCTGCTCGGGACCGCCGCCCGGCTCCAGGCGGTCCGGAGCTGCGCCGCCGTGATGCCGGCCGAGCTGCCGGTGAGCGTTCGGGCCGAGGTCGTGGAGCGGATGGGCGACCGGCTGCGCCTCGCCGCACGCGAGCTCGAGGCCGGGGGTCTGCGGCTGGAGTGCCGGGGCGAGGTGGCGGCGCGGTTCGAGGGGCGGCTGCCATCGACCGGCGAGATCGTCGTCGAAGGCCGGTGGTGGCGCCCGTCGGGGCCGGGCCCGGCGCTCCGACCCGTGGGGCTCCTGCTCGTGGACCGCGTGCGCACCGGCGGGGGCGGCCGGGCTCACGGTCGCCTCGTCGACCGGGCCCGGAGCGCCGCGCGGAGTCGGGTGGACACCCTCTTCGGCGATCGGGCGCCCCTGGCCGCATCGCTCCTGCTGGCCCAGCGCGATGGCCTCGACCGGGAGGTCCGTGATCGGTTCGCGCGGGCCGGGTTGAGCCATCTCCTGGCGATCTCCGGACTCCATGTGGCCCTCGTGGCCGGGATCCTGGTACTGCTGGCCGGCGCGGTCAGGCTGGGCCGGGGGCCGGGCGCTGCGGCGGCGGGGCTGGGCACTGTGGGCTATGTGGCGTTCCTGGGAGCGCCGCACTCGGCCGCCCGTGCCGCCCTGCAGATCGTCCTGGTTCTGGCCGCCCGGGCATCACAGCGGCCGGCCCGCACCGAGGCGCTGGTCGCCGCGGCGGCGCTGATGCTCCTGGCCATCGAGCCCGCCGCGCTCTTCGGACCCGGGTTCCAGCTCTCCTTCGCCGGCGTGGCGGGGATCCTGGCGCTCCGACGACCGCTGCTCCGGGGTCTGGGCCGGCTGGCCGGGCTCCGGGTCCGGGGGCTCGACGTGGGACGGTGGCTGGCGGATGGCCTCGCCACCAGTGTGGCCGCCACCGTCGCCACCGCGCCGTTCGTGGCGTGGCACTTCGGCCGGATCGCGCCCGTGGGCGTGCTGGCCAACCTGGTGGCGATCCCGCTCCTGTCGGCCGCCGTGCCCGCCATGGCGCTGGCGCTCCTGGTGGGCGGCTTCTGGGTCGCCGGCGGCCGGTTCCTGGCCGGCGCAGGGATCGCGCTCCTGGACGCGCTGGACGCCACCGCCCGGGCCGCGGCCGGCGTGCCGTGGGGGACGGTGGCGGTGCCGGGATCGGTGGCCGTGCTCCTGACGACGGCGGTGGTGGCAGGGTACCTGGCCACGCGCCGGCTGGGCCGCGCTCGCCGGCCGGTCCGGACGGCCGTGTGGGGTGGGGTGGCGGCCGTGGTGGTGCTGGTGGCGCCGCTCCGGCCGACCGTGGATCGGGTGGAGGTCCACGTCATCGATGTCGGGCAGGGCGACGCCATCGCCCTCCGCTCGCCGGCCGGCCGATGGCTTTTGGTGGATGCCGGCGTCGCGACGGAGAGCTGGGACGCCGGAGCGCGGGTGGTCGTCCCGTACCTGTCCCGTCAGGGCGTACGGCGACTGGAGGGGCTGGTCATCACCCACCCCGATGCCGACCACATGGGCGGCGCCGGCGCCGTGATCCGGGCGCTCCGGCCCCGCTGGGTGGCGGACCCCGGGATGTCCGCGCCGAAGAGCGGTTACCTCGAGCTGCTCCGGGCCGCCGCCGGCCGGGGCCTCCCGTGGGTGGCCGCCCGGCAGGGAATGGAGATCGACCTCGATGGGATGGTCGTCGGGGTTCTGTACCCGGCCGAGCGCGTGGTCTCGGACGACGCCAACGACGGGAGCGTGGTCCTCCGCGTGGTCTACGGGGAGTTCCAGCTGCTCCTGACCGGCGATGCGCCGGCGGCGGTGGAGCAGACGCTGGTCCGGCTGCACGGACGTCGGCTGGAGGCGGACGTGCTGAAGGTCGGCCATCACGGGAGCAGCACCTCCACGACGCCGGAGCTCCTCGAGGCGACCGGCGCGAGGCTGGCGCTCATCTCGGCCGGGCGGGGCAACCGGTACGGCCACCCCCACCGACGGGTCGTCGCACGTCTGAGTGAGGCCGGGCTGGCCATTGCCCGGACGGACCGGCACGGCTCCGTGGTGGTGGCCGGCCGCCGGAGCGGGGATCTCGAGGTCCGCACGGCGGCCGGCGACGTCCCGGTCCCATGACTTTCTTTTTCGTCACGATCGGGCCCATATTGGCTCCAGGAGCCAACCTACCAGGGCGATGACCCGGGCCTGGAGAACCGGGCGAAGGGCAGTCGGGAGAGAGAGAATGGCCACGCGATCCGTCATCACCATCGAGCGGCACATCGTCGACCAGGAGCGGCAGCACCCGAAAGCCACGGGCGCCCTGAGCGACATCCTGTACAACATGGCGCTTTCGGCCAAGCTGATCGCCCGGGAGGTCAGCAAGGCCGGGCTCGTGGACATCATCGGGCTGACCGGCGACACGAACATCCACGGCGAGCAGGTGAAGAAGCTGGACGAGTTCGCCGACGACGTGATCTTCAACGCCTTCGATCATACCGGGCTCCTCTGCTGCATGGCGTCCGAGGAGCACGAAGAGGTCCGGCACATCCCCGAGAAGTTCCCCACGGGCCGCTACTCGCTCCTGTACGACCCGCTCGACGGTTCGTCGAACATCGACGCCAATGTCTCCATCGGGACCATCTTCTCCGTCCACAGCAAGGTCTCCGACGTGGAGCGGGGCTGCGAGGACGACTGCCTGCAGAAGGGGAGCCGGCAGATCGCCGCCGGCTACGTCGTCTACGGGTCGTCGGTGATGATGGTCTATACCACCGGGAACGGTGTCCACGGGTTCACGCTCGACCCGTCCATCGGCGAGTTCCTGCTGAGCCACCCGAACATCCAGATCCCGCAGCCGGGGAAGCGGATCTACAGCGTGAACGAGGCCTACTACAACCGGTGGAGCGACGGGCAGCGTCGCCTGGTCAACCACCTGAAGGGGCTGGACGAGGAGCACGGCGACCCGTTCTCCTCCCGATACATCGGCTCCATGGTGGCCGACCTGCACCGCACGCTCCTCTACGGCGGCCTCTTCATGTACCCCGCGGACTCCCGGAATCCGAACGGGAAGCTGCGGCTCCTCTACGAGGCGTGCCCCACGTCCATGATCGTCGAGCACGCCGGCGGGAAGGCCACGGACGGGCGGCAGCGGATCCTCGACATCGAGCCGGAGTCGCTGCACCAGCGGACGCCGCTCTACATCGGGTCGGCCGAGTACGTGGACATGGCCCACCGGTTCGTGGGCGAGGAGGCCGGCGTCTCCGCCGGCTGAACTGGCCGCGCCCTACGTCGTCGCGTCGCTGCCGGCTTCGCAGTCCGCGCTGGCGTTCTTCTCCACCGTGACCGACGTGTTGCCGTCGATGTCGACCCGGAGCTCGATGTCGCCGTGGACGTTCGTGCAGTAGGTCCGGGTGTTCGACCAGCTCATGATC
>JBPRGE010000124.1:0-9291 GCA_051418035.1 Candidatus Longimicrobiales bacterium M2_2A_002 | reverse complement strand
TGGACGGCGATGGCGTCGGTCAGGTCATCGATTCGTACGGGGATGGCCATGGCGCCAATGTTGCTGCGCAATCGGGGCAGATCCATGGCGCATCGGGACAGGATTGGCGCTCCCGGTCCCGGACGAGCTGAGGGGCTGTCGACCGGTCCCGCCGCACGGGTGTGCGGGCGGGTGGAACCGGGGCGCATTGGGCAGTATCATGAACCGTGGGACGCAACGCGATCAGTCAAGGAGAAGAGAGCATCATGGACGGACATAGCGGAGGTACAGGCGGCGGCTGCCCGGTGCATCATAGCGGTGGCAACGGCGGTGGTGGCGGCGGGTCGCACGCGCGACCGGACAGCGGGGCCCAGGCCCGTGCCGGTGGGACCGGGAACCGGGACTGGTGGCCGAACCAGTTGAACCTGGACATCCTGCGGCAGCACTCGCCGCTGACGGACCCCTACGGCGATGACTTCGATTACGCCGAGGCGTTCCAGAGTCTGGACCTCGAGGCCGTGAAGCAGGACCTGTACGAGCTCATGACCGATTCCCAGGAGTGGAGGCCGGCGGACTGGGGCCACTACGGCCCGTTCTTCATCCGGATGGCGTGGCACAGCGCGGGTACGTACCGGATCGCGGACGGCCGTGGCGGCGGCGGGTCGGGCACGCAGCGGTTCGCGCCGCTGAACAGCTGGCCGGACAACGCGAACCTGGACAAGGCCCGTCGCCTGCTCTGGCCGGTGAAGAAGAAGTACGGCCGCAAGATTTCGTGGGCGGACCTGATGATCCTGGCGGGGAACGTGGCCCATGAGTCCATGGGCTTCGAGACGCTGGGCTTCGCCGGCGGCCGGGAGGATGTCTGGGAGCCGGAAAAGGACATCTACTGGGGCAGGGAGTCGGAGTGGCTGGGCGAGAAGCGGTACGCGGCCGAGCGGGAGCTGGAGAACCCGCTGGCCGCCGTGCAGATGGGGCTGATCTACGTGAACCCCGAGGGCCCGGACGGGAACCCGGACCCGAAGGCCGCGGCCCAAGACATCCGTGAGACGTTCGCCCGGATGGCCATGAACGACTACGAGACCGTCGCGCTGATCGCCGGGGGGCACACCTTCGGGAAGACGCACGGCGCCGCCGAGGACGCGCTGCTGGGCCCGGAGCCCGAGGGCGCGAGCATCGAGGAGCAGGGGCTGGGCTGGCGGAGCACCCACGGCACGGGGCTCGCCGCCGACACCATCACCAGCGGGCTCGAGGGCGCCTGGACGCCCACGCCGACGACGTGGGACATGACCTTCCTGGAGCTGCTCTTCAAGTACGACTACGAGCTGGTGAAGAGCCCCGCCGGCGCGTGGCAGTGGGAGCCGAAGGACCCGGACGAGGAGGACCTGGTCCCGGACGCCCACGACCCGTCGAAGAAGGTGAAGACGATGATGGCCACGACGGACCTCTCGCTGAAGGAGGACCCGATCTACGAGCCCATCGCCCGGAACTTCTTGGAGAACCCGGACGAGTTCGCCGAGGCGTACGCGAAGGCGTGGTACAAGCTGACTCACCGGGACATGGGGCCCCCGTCCCGCTACCTGGGTCCGGAGGTTCCGGACGAGGTCTTCGTCTGGCAGGACCCGGTCCCGCCGGTGGACCACGAGCTGGTGGACGCCGATGACGTGGCCGCGCTCAAGGCGACGGTCGTGGCATCGGACCTCACGATCCCCGAACTGATCCGCGTCGCGTGGGCCTCCGCGTCCACGTTCCGGGGCAGCGACAAGCGGGGCGGCGCCAACGGCGCCCGGATCCGGCTGGCCCCGCAGAAGGACTGGGCGGTCAACCAGCCCGGCGAGCTCGGGCGGGTGCTCGACACGCTCGAGGCCATCCGGACGGAGTTCAATGGCGCCGGGACCGGCGACAGGAAGATCTCGCTGGCCGACATGATCGTCCTGGCGGGGTGCGCCGCGGTGGAGCAGGCGGCGAAGGCCGCCGGCCACGACGTGGAGGTCCCCTTCACGCCGGGCCGGACGGACGCCACCGAGGAGCAGACCGAGGTCGAGTCGTTCGAGTACCTCGAGCCCGAGGCCGACGGGTTCCGCAACTACGTCAAGGCGGACTACACCGTGCCGACGGAGGAGCTGCTGGTCGACCGGGCGCAGCTGTTGACGCTGACCGTGCCCGAGATGAGCGTGCTGGTGGGCGGTATGCGCGCGTTGAACGCCAACTGGGACGGCTCCGACCTGGGCGTCTTCACCGACCGCCCGGGCACCCTCACCAACGATTTCTTCGCCAACCTGCTCGACATGGGCACGGTCTGGAAGAAGACCTCCGAGGAGGAGAAGCGGTTCGAAGGTCGCGACCGGGAGACCGGCGACGTGATGTGGACCGGCACCCGGGTGGACCTCATCTTCGGGTCGAACTCGGAGCTGCGGGCCGTCGCCGAGGTCTACGCCTCCGATGACGCGAGGGAGAAGTTCGTCCGTGACTTCATCGAGGCGTGGGACAAGGTGATGAGCCTGGACCGCTTCGACCTGGACTGACGGCGACGCAGATCCGTCGTACATTGGGGTGCTCCGGCCTGGTGCCGGGGCACCCCGACCTTCATCCACACACTCCGGAGAAAGGGTTCCCATGGTGGCGGGGACGCACCGCTCGCATCTCGCCCTCGCGGGCACGCTGTGTATCGCGCTGGCCTGTGCGGGTCCGCGGGCCGGAGAGCCGGCGTCGGGCAGCGACTCGGCGGCAGCCGGCACGGCGGCATCGGCCGATCCCGCGGCCGACAGCGGCTGGGAGGTCGACTTCTTCGACGACTTCGACCGCTTCGACCCGGACAGCTGGCAGGACCAGCTGCTCTGGGTCAACGACGAGGACCAGTGCTACGTCCGGGACGGCCGGTACGGCACGCGCGAGGTCGGCGACGGTACGCTGAAGCTGCGGGTCGTGGATCTGGGCGAGCCCATCGCGTGCGACAGCTACAGCAAGACCGGCGAGCGCCACCCGCCCACGCGGTACGTGGCCGGCCGGATCATCTCCAAGAACCGCCAGGAGTTCGTGAAGGGGCGCTGGACCGCGCGGCTGCGGGTCCCCGACAGCGGGCAGCCGGGGATGTTCCCGGCCTGGTGGCTGCTCGGAGCGCGCAACGACGAGCCGCCCGTCGAGGACGCGGATGAGGACGTCTGCTGGCCCATGACCGGCTCGGGCGAGATCGACGTGTTCGAGCACCACAGCGATGGCGGGCCGGACCACTATGCCGTCCGGGCGATCAGGAACCTCGGCTACTGCGGTGGCGGGGACTGGCAGCAGCTGATGCACGTGCAGGAGGCCACACTGGCCGAGTTCCACGAGTACGGCGTCGAGTGGGACGGCCGCGACCTCCTGTTCCTCCTCGATGGCGACGTGATCTACCGGAGTCCGGGGCAGGGCGACCAGTTCCCGGAGCCGCTCTTCGCCGTGCTCAACTTCGCCAAGATCAACCCGTCCCCCATGACCGTCGAAAGCTGGACGATGGAGGTCGACTGGGTGAAGCACGAGCGCCGCGTCCAGCCGTGACGGCCTCGCGACGAGGTCCTCTCAGATCCCGGACCGGGCCAGGGTGAGCAGCCAGCGGGCCTCCCGGTCCAGGTCGTCGAGTGATCGGTAGCCCATGGTGCGGATCGGGCGCCCTTCCAGGAGTACCCGGGCCCCGTGGTTCAGCCACGCCGCCGGTGCCGTTTCCACGAGGTCGCCCACCAGCAGCTTCAGGTTCGCCTGCGCCTGGTACACCATACGGTCGCCGAGGCAGGAGAAGTCGAACTGCGATGCGTCGATCCGGGCCCGTCTCCCCACGTCCCGGTAGTGGAGGTCCGCGTAGAAGACGAGTCTGCGCTCCTCCTGCGTCCCCTCCGCCTTCCGCTTCCGGCGCCCGACCCGTATCGGCAGTCCCGTGGTCATCGTGATCGCCGCGCTCGCCGCTTTTTGAGCCGCGCTCGCCCCCTTCCCCTTCGTCGGTCTCGTGGTCGTCGTGACCTCGATGCCGGCCACCGCGATCAGGGCGGGGGTCGTGGGTGGCAGCGCCTCGACCGTGGCGACGGGCTCCACGGCCGGGAGCTCGACCACGGCCGAGGAGGGGCCGACCGCGCACTCGACACCCGCCGACCTCAGTGCCCTGCCCAGCGACCTCGCCTCGCTCTCGGGAAGGTGCTCCGCCACGATGCCCCAGGCGCCCCTCGCTTCGAGCACCTGGTCCTGGACCGGCGTTCCGCGGACCTCCGCGAGCGCGTTCGCGAGTTTCATCGGGTCGGGGGCGCCCCGATCGAGCCGGAGCAGCGTGAACCCGTCCCCATGGCTCCCCGCGTTCGGAGCCTCGGGATCGACGTGCATGGTCTACCCGGCCGGCCCGTCGACCGGTACTGCTGTCCGGATTCTCGTCATGGCATCAAACGCCCGTACCGCCCGCGTCCTGCCGGGACACCAGGTTTCGGCGGATCCGCGTGAGCTCCTGATGGATCCCCCGGATCGAGGACACCATGATCCACGCGAACCAGACCGCAACTGCGATGAGCGCCACGTTGATCACAGATGCGAAAACGAAGAACCCCCACGGGAACGCTTCCATACCGACCTCTCCTCGATTCGAATTGCGTCAGGACCCGGTAGATGTTAATACCGTCCACATCGATCCGCTTCCCCGTTCCGGGATCCCCGGATCGGATCGCGATGAAATGCGTCCCCCGTCATACATGCCCGGGCCCAGGTATTCCCGTCTGAACTGCTCGTGGCGTGCGGCCTCGCCTGGCGGGCCCAGCCAGTGGGTGGTACCGGCCGTCATCCAGACGACGCTGCTCGCGATCGCCATCAGCTGCGGCACTTCGTGCCCGGTCACCAGAACGGCACAGCCGCGGTCCGCGAGCCGAACGAGAGCGATGGCAACCGCCTCCGCATCACTCGGAGTGATCCCGGCAAAGGGCTCGTCGGCGAGCAGACAGCGGGGCCGTCGAATCCGTGCGATCGAGAGCGCGGCGCGATTCGTGGAGATCCCCTCATGCGCCCTCCCGGCGAGCCTTCGGACGGAACGCCAGTCTCAGCCCGATCCCGGTCTCAATCGCCCTTTGCGGGAAGGGTATCCAGGAGCACGATGAAGAGGGTCGCGATCGGCCCAAGAAACAGTGAGACGAGAAACCACCACAGGCCTCTACGGCCCTTCGACTGAGCGAGACCCGCATTGATCAGGGCGAGGGTCCCCCACCCGATCGCATATCCTGAACCTGCCTCCATAGTCGATCCCCTGGTCTCGATCTTGGGCCCACCTGACGCTACAGCTCGGCGTTCCGGTCTCGCCCCTTCATGGGCTCCAGAACCTCCACCAGTCAACCCTTTCCACGAACCCGGGGCGCTCAGAGCCTGCCCAGTTCGGCCGCCCCGAGGTCACCGATCCCCAGCGAATCCGGCGTTCGCAGTGCCTCGCCCGCATAGTCCCGATCCATCAGCACGGACGTGACCTGGATGATGGCGTCCATGGTCGGGACCTCCACGCCGACCTGGCGCGCGAGCCGGGACATGAAGACCAGCCCGTAGCCTACATCCTCGTTCAGGTACCGGTGATCGAGCCGGGGCTGGGCACCGATGCCGCGGAACCCCGGCGCGGTGCGGTAGGCGTCGCCGTAGTCGTCGGCGCGCATGTAGCCCTGGCGCATTCCCATCACCGGGTCGGGCACCACCTCGACGCCGATGGCTCGCCCGATGGCGATGCGCTCCCGGTCCAGCGCCTCGATCAGGCGACCCGTGGCATCGCTGACGCCCTCCTCGTAGAAGAGGAAGTCGCCACCCGTGCCCTCGATGCGGGCCGCATTGGCCAGCGTGACCGCCGGGTGGATGATGGGGTTGGCGTTCTGCAGGCTGGTCTGCATCACACCGTCGGCGGGCTCCATGCCGGGATAGACGTCCGCGATCCGCTCGAGGATGTCGTCCGTGTGCCTCCGGGGCAGCGCTGCGAGCAGGTTGCCGGCCTCGAGCTTCAGGAACACCCGGATCCGGCCCGGCTCCGTGAGGCGCACCGCGTAGTGCAGCGTCGACGTCTCCGCGACCCTGATCGCGTCGTCGGCCACATCCAGCCCCGCCGCCTTCTTGAACGCCAGCGCGCCGCCGCACGAGCTCGGCGTGACAATGACCGTCTGGCCCGCCCTCAGCTTCCCGGCGACCGCGGAGCCGAACGGCGCCGTGCTGTAGGCGGGGCCCACGACGTAGATCAGCTCCACGGCCGCCAGCGCCCGGTCGATGTCGTGACCCGCGTACTCGACGCCCGCGAAGCCGTCGAGGTCGCCCTCGGCGTGGATGCCGCCCTGCGCTGCGACCGCGGCGATGGTGTCGGGGAACCCGGCGAAGTCGAAGAGTCGGACCTCGTGGCCGTGCTGGGCACAGTCGAACGCCGTCGCGGTGCCTCCGGCACCCGCACCCAGGACTGCGACTCTCACGCGTTCCTCCTCCCTAGGCCACGGGCAACGGGGTCCAGCCGTGCTCCCGGGCCGACGCCCCGCTGATCACGTAGATCCGGGCGAAGTCGTGGTTCCGACAGAACACCGTCCGCCGGTACGCATCCTCGCCCTCGCCGTCATGCTGCATCGACCGCCAGCCGGTGTCCACGACACGACACCCGTGGGGACACTTGTCGGCGATCGCCTTCCCCGGCGTCCAGACCCTCGCTTCGATGTCGTCGTATTGGGAGACCTGCTTCCAGGTCGCTTCGAGCTCGTCCAGTAGCTGCTGCATCCCTGCCTCGTGTCCGTGTGGGCGGGGCATCGCCGTGACGGTAGGATGGGGCATCGAGCGCGTTCGCGCACGAGGGCCGGCGCTCAGATGTACATGCACGCCCCAGATCCAGTCCCGCCGTATTTCCAACTCCGTCGTTTCGAACACCTCGCTCAGGTGCTCGTCGTCTGGCGTCCCGATCTCGGCCCCCGACAGCTCGACACCCCAATCGCCTGTTGTTGCTGTGAGTGTCAGCAGCGGCCTCAGAGCGTCTTCGCTGCCATACACCCCGAATTGGAGCTGGGATGCCTCGTCGTTGTCGTCGCATGCCGCAAACATCACGGCGCTGACCAGCAGGATCACTGGGCTCCTCATTCTTCCGTCCTGCCAAAACCATGGCGTTTGAGCCGCTCTGCCAATGCCGCCACCCACCTGGTGTCTACCTTCTGCAGCCTCTTCTTCCTCAAGTTTTCCCGGATCACCCAGTGGATGTCCGGATGATCATTGTCCACCCAGCGCTCAAACCGGCGCATTCCCTCTTCTGGACGCGCCACAATGGCGACGCTCCAGCAGTACCCGAGGGCCTTCCGGAGCACTCTCCTCTCCTCGCTCTGGGTTGATTCGCCTTCCAGTCCTGCCGTGAGCTCATCCAGGATCGCCAGCGACGCCTGCGCGAGCGCCTCCTCCCTCAGCAGACGCGGCTCGCAGAGTCCTGCGACGACCGCTCTCTGTTCGAGCAGGCCGCCGCTCGTCCACCGCCTCAGCTCTTCCAGCAGGACAGCGCTGTTCACGTCCCCGATCCGCTGGAGCGCCATGGCCACACCCTCACGGACCCTCCACCGGGGATCCGAAGCGAGAGCCCGCAAGACCCGCCACAGCCGCTGCTCTCCGCCCGCGATGCTCTTTCCAAGGCCCGCGGCGCCGCACAGGGCCAGAAACTCTCCGCGCGACCCGCTCGGCGCTCGCTCGGGTGTCTGCTCGAGCAGGGTCAGAAAGCACGAAGTGCTGCCTTCCTCGACCACCGCTTGCATGAGCTCCAGATTGGCCCGCGGTCCCGGCAAACCTGAGTGCTCGAGCAGGAAGGGCTCCCAATCTTCCCGCTTTCGGAGCTCTCGCCGATACTCATCTGATCGTCCCATCGCGATGTTTGCCTGTGGCCCCTTTCGGATAGACAAAATGGAAGGGCTGGCCTCCTGCGTTTACCGTGGGTTGATACCCCGGTTCACGGGAGACATCAGAGCCACATGCGACTGTGGTCGCACCAACAGGAGACCAGCCCATGGCTACCTCTCGCCAATGATCTCGAGGCGGCGGTACACGGAGTCCCGAAGCTGGGGGTCTTCCAGAAACGCTGCTCGGGCCACGCCTTCCGTGTACTGCTCGATGAGCCCAATGCTCTCGAGGATGTGCTCGAGTAACACCCTGTGGCTCTTCATCCGTAGAGCTGGACCTGTTCCCGTAGCACCTGATCGCGCAGCAGCGGGTGCAGCGACGCATAGGTGACGACATCCGCTTCGACGCCGAGCGCGTCCGTGAGATCTTGCTGGAGTCCGACCAGGTCTAGCAGCGACCGTCCTTCCTCGAACTCCACCAGGAAGTCCACGTCGCTACCCGCCGCGGCTTCGCCCCTTGCCCACGAGCCGAACACGGAGGCCCGCACCACGCCATAGGCCGAGAGCGTATCCTCGATCTACGCTCTTAGATTCTGCAACTCGTCAGTCATACCTCAATCTACCAAACCCGGGAGCCATTGCACACGACGTTTCCAGGTTGGCGACCCGCCGCACCGCGACCTCCAGTGCGCGATCGCCTTCGAAACTTCACGACCCTCACCAGCTCCCAGACGGCCGCGGCGGGTTCTCCGGAGCTCGCGCAGCGAGCGGAGGCGCCAACCGTTTGTTATGTGCCGTGATCGCCCTCGAGGTATGGTCGATATGTCCCCTCAACCACTTCACTGAGATACCGTTCTGCAAGCTCGCGGGTGGTTACTGGTCGCTTCACTCCTTCTTCCCGCCAAACGGGCCTCTCGGTTTCGTCGAGGTCAAGTTTGAGCCGAGTCCGAGCGACCTCGCTCGGTCCATCTCCCCAGCCGTCGTGATGGTACGTTCCATCCAGAACCCGGATCAGCAAACCCGAGTACTTCAATGAGTTCGCGAACTGCTGTGACCATCCAAATGTGACACTTCTTCGAGGCGTGCGTACGTAAAACACTCGCTGATCAACACGGACGAATTCGATGGGGGTACCGCCGTCCGCTATCGCCTTCGCTTCGGCAGTTAGATGATCCGCCATCTTGCGTAGCTCTGCAACGGCCAGATTGACCCCTTCTTGGGAGCCCAAGGTCTCCCGAATCCGGGCCTCTCGTTGGCTCTCTGATCGGAGGCGTTGGGCCCGTTCACGGGCGGACTCCTCCTTGGGAACGCCGCCGACCTCCTGGATCTTCGCATCGATGGCGCCGATAGCTGCTTCGATTCCAAAACGCTCGAAGCCGTACCACAACTTGGTCCGGGGCAGCCACTTGGGCGGATCCGCTCCATCTAGTGAAATCACGAGCAGGAAATCCCACCCGTCTTCAAGCGCGCGTTCTTTGATGGCGGTCTCTTCGAT
>JBPRGE010000123.1:0-5147 GCA_051418035.1 Candidatus Longimicrobiales bacterium M2_2A_002 | reverse complement strand
GCGACCGCTGGACCGAGGCAGCGGACGGGACCCTCCTCCGGCAGATCCTGACCGTCGGCGAGCTGATCGACGTCTCCCTGGTGAGTCGCGGAGCGTACGTGATGCCCGCGCCGGAGCCGGCGGTGGCGTGATGTTTAGGTGGTGCGGGGCTAGGGCGGCAGGATGGCCGTTCCGAAAAGGGGTTGTCGGCACCCCCTGCCCCCACCCCATTGCTGATTAGATGAGGCGCGGCGGATGCCCGGTAACCGCAAGGTCCGGGAGGTCCGGGATGGCCTCTGCGAATCCGCCCGCCCCATCACTCACGGAGTCGCCTATCGTCGGGCCGCGAGACTGTGTCCAAACTGTGTCCAGAAAGCCGGAGATACCCGGAAAAGAGACGCCCCCAACCCGGAAGGGTCAGGGGCGTTTGCCTCTATGGGCGGAAGCGGCTTCCGATTTCGGACCCCTAGGGGATGTTCCGGTTCAACGTGTGAGGAGCCGGTGGCCAAATCGACCGGGAGGCGCCAGATTTTCAGCACGAAGACCCGGATCCCTCGACTGGAACCGAGGACACTGAAGGCTAGGGACGATGGCGAAACGGTATTACGAGGCAGAGTTCGGCGTCTGGGTGGAGGAGCCGGATCCGTTGAAGAAGCCGGCGTGCGAGTCGGCGTGGCCCGACGGCTGGGACTACGACCAGGGGACGCGACCCCAGTGCTTCCGTCCGGAAGGCCACGAGGGCGAGCACCACGAGACGCGCAAGCTCTCGGGCGGCGATGGGGTGGTCGAGTACTACTGGACGGACGAGCCGGGCAGCGGTCGCACCGAGCTGGGCGAGAATGCCATCGATGCGTCGCCCGGGACCGACGCGGATCCCTCCGCCGACGCGTCGCTCGAGGACGACGCCTTCTAGGCCCCACGTCCGCTCACGCGGCCGACCGCCCCGGGCCGGGAGCGTGGCCGAGGCTGAGGCCGGCGGCGGACCGGCGACTCAGGCCGCCGCCCCGGTGAACACCGGTGAACACCGCCATGCCGGGGGTGGACGCCCCGAGTCGGACCCCTTACCTTGTAGGGCTCTTTGATCCCGCTCCGCCGGAATCGGCGGGGCCTTCCGACCGAGGGAGAGAAAGACGTGAGAGAGTACGAGATTGTCTACATCTTCGATCCGGTCCTGACCGAGGACCAGGTCAACGAGCGGCTGGAGAAGTTCCACGACCACATTGCCGCCAGCGGCGGCGAGATCACGGCGGTCGACCACTGGGGCAAGCGCCAGCTCGCGTATCCCATCAACAAGAAGACGTCGGGCTACTACGTGGTGGTCCAGTTCACGGCGGAGGCGTCGATCCTCCCCGAGCTGGAGCGGACGCTGAAGCTCGAGGACGACCTGGTCCGGTACCTCATCGTGCTGAGCGAGGGTGAACCGACGGCGCCCATGTCCATCGCCACCCGCCAGCCGGGGGAGGACGACGAGGACGACGACGATGAGGACGACGACGACCTGGATGACGAGGAGGAGGACTGATGGCCCGGGGACGGAACCGCCCCTGCCCGCTCTGCGAGTCGGGGATCCGGTATATCAACTACAAGGATGAAGGCACGCTTTCGCGCTTTCTGACGGACGCGGGGAAGATCCTGCCCCGGCGCACGACGGGGATGTGCGCGCGGCATCAGCGGCAGGTGGGCACGGCGATCAAGCGTGCCCGGTACCTGGCACTCGTGCCGTACACATACGTCTATACCGACTAGATCGATGGAGCGGGGACCGGGGTGGCCCACGGTCCTCGGGCTGACGCTGGCGGTCGTTACCTTCTCGGTGGTCCGCCCGCTTCAGCTGATGGTCGTGCCGATCGCGCTGCTGCTGGTGGCGCTGCCGCCGCGCACGCCGCGGCTGCTGGTCTTTGCGGGGGTGCTGGTCGCGCTGGCGTTCCTGGGGCCCCGGGGCCCGCTGTGGTCGGTCGAGCGCGGGTGGGCGCTGGTCCTGGGCGGCTGGTTCATCGTGATGGTGCTGGCCTGGCCGGATCGATCGTTCCTGACGCGGGCGGTGGCGGCCGTGACGGCCACGGCGGCGACGAGCGCCGCGCTGATCGCGGCGTTCGGCAGCTGGGGCGAGCTGGACTGGGCGATCACCAGCCAGTACCGCGAGCTGGCCGACACGCTGGCGGAGTCGTGGCCGGGCGGGGTCAGCAGCGACGTGGTGGAGGTGGCGGCGCAGATGCAGGCGCGGCTGTTCCCGGCGTTCCTGGCGGTGGCCTCGGTGGCCGCACTGGGCGTGGCGTGGTGGGCGTACGGTCGGCTGACGCATCGTGGACGGCGACTGGGCCGGCTCACGGAGTTCAGGTTCCCGGACGGGCTGCTCTGGCTCCTGATCGCGGGGTTGGCGCTGCTGGTGCTCCCGCTGGACGCGTGGGCCACGCGGCTGGGCTCGAACCTGGCGTTCTTCATGGGCGCGCTGTACGCGCTCCGGGGGCTGGCCGTACTGATCGCGCTGGTGCTGGGGCTCGTGGGGCCGCAGCTGCCGGTGCTGATCGCGCTTGGGGTGGTAGGAGTGTTGCTGTACCCGATCGTGGTGGCAGGTACGCTGCTGCTGGGAGTGACGGATACGTGGCTGGACCTGAGGTCCGGCAGCGTGACGAACGACGAAGGCTGAAGGAGCCAACGATGAAGACGGTGAACGTAATTCTTCGAGAGGACGTGCCGAAGCTGGGCGAGGCCGGCGAGGTGGTGAGCGTGAAGCCGGGCTACGCCCGCAACTACCTGCTGCCGCAGGAGCTGGCGTACGAGGCCACGGATTCCGCCATCCAGCAGCTCGAGCGGGAGCGGGAGCGTACGGAGCAGCGCGCCCGGAGAGAGTTCCTGGAAGCCCGGCGTCGCGCGTCGCAGCTGGAGGACGTCCAGCTCACGTTCCACGCCCGGGCGGGCGAGGAGTCGAAGCTGTTCGGCTCCATCGGTACCGCGGACATCGCGGACCGGCTGAACGAGCAGGACGCTCTGGACTTCGAGGTCGACCGCAAGCAGGTCGACCTGGACGATCCGATCAAGGAGCTGGGCGTCTACAACGTGGGGATCCAGCTCCACCGGGAGGTCCGGCCGGAGATCAAGATCTGGGTCATCAAGGAAGAGTAGACGTCGGGACCCTGGATGCCTACTGAACGATCCAACGATCCGGCAGCGGAAGAGACGCAGGGGCTGGCCCCGACGGAGCTGAGCGATGACGTGGCCCGGGCCGTCGAGCTGGCCCGGGACCGGAAGGGCCGGGACGTGACCGTGCTGGACCTGCGCGGCCTGTCCAGCGCCACCGACTACTTCCTCATCGTCACCGGCACCTCGGACATGCACGTGCGTTCGATCGCGAACTACATCATGGACGAGCTGAAGAAGGACGACGTGCGCCCGGACCACGCGGAGGGCGTGCGGGGCGGTCGCTGGGTCCTCCTCGACTACATCGATTTCGTGGTGCACGTCTTCCACCCTGCCGCCCGGGACTTCTATCAGCTGGAGCGGCTCTGGGGGGACGCGCCGGCGCTGGCCGTCGAGTCGTAGGCGATCGGCCCGGGCCCGGGTCTCTTCGCGGGCCTTCGGACGGTCCTCCCGGACCGCCTTTTGTAACGTGGAACGGTCGTGTATCATTAGGCGACTTTTCGCACCGGCAACCCCAGAGGAGGGGACAACGGTCACAGTGGAGGACCTGAACCCGTTGTACGCATGAACCCCGAGTCCCGACCCGAGGCGGTCCCTTTCGCCCCCGGGTCCGGCGAGCTCCCGCCAGCGCTCGGGTCCGCCCTCACCGACCCTGACACGCCCCTGCTCCTGATCGTCGCGCCGGACGCCGGCGCCGACGCGGTGCGTACGGCGATCGGGCTCGCGGAGGCGCGGGCGCAGGAGGCCGGGCGGACGATCCTGGCGGACGCGGCGTTCGGCAGCGGCCGGATCCACGAGACGCTCGACGTGCCGAATCTGGAGGGCGTGGCCGACATGTTCGAGTTCGGCGCGTCGCTCAGCCGTGTCGTCACCCGATCGGAGGCGCGCAGCTTCGAGTTCATCCCGTCGGGCCCGTACGTTCCCGACGCCGGGGCGATCCTGCGGAGCGACCGCTGGGATCGGATCGCCGAGGAGGTGGCCGAGGCGTCGGCGGCGCTGCTGGTGTTCGTGCCGGCCACCGCGCCCGGGCTGGCGGCGCTCTCCCGGCGAGCGGGTCGGGCGGTCGTGGTGGGCGACCCCGAGTCCGCGGACCGGGCCATCCAGGCGCTTGACCCCGACTGTGAGGTGGCGGCCGTGGTGGCGCCGATCGGCGTCGTGCCCCCGGAGGAGCTCGCCGCCGAGGCGGGCCCGGCCACCGAGATCGATGCCACCCTGCTGGGCCAGCCGGAGCTCACGGAGCCGGTCGTGTTCCGGAGCGATCAGCGGGCTCCGGATACCACTTCGCTGCTGTGGCTGCTCGCGGCGGTCGCCCTGGCGGTCGCGGGCTGGCTGGGGTACCGGACGTTTCTGGCGCCCGCGGCGGTGCCCCCGGCCGCTGCGGTCGAGGATACGGCCCCGGCCGCGCCGCGACCGGAGCCCCGGCCGGTGGAGACGCCCATCGGCTTCTCGGTGGCCGTGGAGGCCCATCAGGACCTGTCGACCGCCCGTGACCGGCTGACGCGGCTGCGGGAGGACGACCCGGACGTGAGCTACTACATCGCGCCGGTCCCCATCAGCGGCTCCGTCTGGTACCGGGTGCTGGCCGGCCCCGTGGCCGATCGCGAGGCCGGGGCCGCGCTGATGCGGCGGCTCGTGGATGCCGGGCACAAGACGGCGTTCGACGACTGGGCGGTCCGCCCGACGGAGTACGCGTTCCTGCTGGGCGAGTTCGGGACGAGAGAGCAGGCCGAGCGCCGGGTCGCCGGGCTCTCGGAGCTGGGGATCCCGGCCTACGTGACGCCCATCGAATACGAGCCGGGCGAGTTGCGCTACCGGGTCTACGGCGGCGCGTTCGAGAGCCCGGCCGCCGCGGACGTGATGGAGGAGATGCTGACGGAGGCGCGGATCCGGGCGCCGCTGGTCGAGCGCGTGGGCGTGCCGCTGGAGGTGGACGGATGAAGGTCAGGAAGCTCCAGCTCCACGGCTTCAAGTCGTTCCCCGACCGGACGGAGATCGAGTTCCACGAGGGGGTCACGGCGATCGTCGGCCCG
>JBPRGE010000122.1:0-3435 GCA_051418035.1 Candidatus Longimicrobiales bacterium M2_2A_002 | reverse complement strand
GTGATCTCCGTCGCCTCCTTCACCGCGGCCTGGATCCGCCGGGCGGTCTCCGCCAGCGGCTCGTCATGGTAGAGCGCCTCCGTCCCCGTCAGGTCCAGGTACGCCTCGTCGATGGACGCGGCCTCCACCAGCGGGGTGAATCGACGGAGGACCGCCCGGACCTCCCGGCTCTTGCGACCGCACAGCTCGCGCGGTACCGGGACCACCTTCGCGTCCGGGCAGAGCTGGAGCGCCCGGGCCGTGGGCATGGCGGACCGGCACCCGTACTCCCGGGTCTCGTACGAAGCGGAGGTCACGACCCCGCGTCCCTGGGGCGTCCCGCCCACCAGGAGCAGCGGCTCCCGGCCGGCGCCCCCGGGGTCGGCCAGACGGGCGCACTGGACGAAGAACTGGTCACAGTCGAGGAGGAGCAGTCGTCGCATGCCTGAAAGCTACCGGCAGACGGGCCGGTCCCGCGACCCGGTGCTCACGGGCCGACCGGCCTGCCACCCCGTGTCGAATGCGCCCGCGGATGGTAGCTTGAGGACGGAGGCAGTCGAGACCCGAGGAGGAGACGATGAAGACCAGCATGACCCGAGTGCTCGTGATCCCGGCGGCAGCACTGCTCGCCGCCTGCTCGTCCAATCCCAAGCCGCTGCCGATCAGCGCGCTGCCGGCCATCACGCCGGCCGAGGAAGCGGCGGCGTTCGTGGACAGCGCCGAGGCGGTGCTGCTGGAGCTGTCGGAGAAGGCGGGCCGCGCCCAGTGGGTCCAGAGCACGTACATCACCCATGACACCGAGATCATCGCGGCCGAGGCGACCGAGGAGTACCTGGCTGCGTCGGTCGATCTGGCCACCCGCGCGGCCGACTTCACGGGGGTCGAGGGGCTGCACCCGGAGGTCGAGCGGAAGCTCCAGATCCTGATCTCCGGCCTGACCATGCCGGCGCCGGCGGACCCGCAGAAGACGGCGGCGGTGACCCGGATCCAGACGGAGATGGAGTCGCGCTACGCACGGGGCGAGTACTGCAACGAGGCCGGCGACTGCTGGGATCTGGGCGAGATGAGCCAGGTGCTGGCCACCAGCCGGGACGAGCCGCTGCTCCGGGAGCTGTGGGCCGGCTGGCGGGAGGTCTCCGTGCCAATGCGGGAGAACTACGTCCGGTTCGTCGAGCTGGGGAACGAGGGCGCCCGGGAGCTGGGCTTCGAGAACGTGGGCGCCATGTGGCGGGCCAACTACGACATGGAGCCCGACTCGTTCGCCGCGGAGCTGGACCGGCTCTGGGGCCAGGTGGAGCCGCTCTACACCGCGCTCCACTGCCACGTCCGGGCGGAGCTGGCCGAGGAGTACGGCGAGGAGATCGTGCCGGCGGGCGAGCCGATCCCGGCCCATCTGCTGGGGAACATGTGGGCCCAGACCTGGGGCAACGTCTACGACCTGGTGGCGCCGCCGACCTCCGACCCGGGCTACGACCTGACGGAGCGGCTCCAGGCCGAGGGGTACGACGCCCTCGAGATGGTCCGGACCGGCGAGCGGTTCTTCACGTCGCTGGAGTTCGACCCGCTGCCGGAGACGTT
Source organism: Candidatus Longimicrobiales bacterium M2_2A_002 (assembly GCA_051418035.1). Classification (GTDB taxonomy): domain Bacteria; phylum Gemmatimonadota; class Gemmatimonadetes; order Longimicrobiales; family RSA9; genus JAWVYT01. The sequence goes on along the minus strand of JBPRGE010000122.1, from coordinate 1,878 downwards.
CTGGGAGCGGTCGCTGTTCACGAAGCCCGCCGACCGGGACGTGGTCTGCCACGCCAGCGCCTGGGACGTGGACAACGAGGACGACCTCCGCATCAAGATGTGCATCAACGTGAACGCGGAGGACTTCCAGACGATCCACCACGAGCTGGGCCACAACTTCTACCAGCGGGCGTACAAGTTCCAGCCGTTCCTCTTCCGGGGCAGCGCCAATGACGGGTTCCACGAGGCGCTGGGCGACGCCGTGGCCCTCTCCGTGACGCCCGAGTACCTGCGTAAGATCGACCTGATCGACGAGGTCCCGCCCGCCGAGGCCGACCTCGGGCTCCTGATGCGGGACGCCCTCGACAAGGTCGCGTTCCTCCCGTTCGGGCTCCTGGTCGACCAGTGGCGCTGGCGGGTGTTCAGCGGCGAGATTCCGCCCGGCGCGTACAACCAGGGCTGGTGGGACCTCCGGCAGGAGTACCAGGGCGTGCGGGCGCCGGTCGAGCGGACCGAGGCCGACTTCGACCCGGGCGCCAAGTACCACGTGCCCGCCAACGTGCCCTACACGCGGTACTTCCTGGCGGGGATCCTCCAGTTCCAGTTCCACCGGGCGCTCTGCGAGCAGGCCGGCGACACCGGCCCGCTGAACCGGTGCTCGATCTACGACAACCCGGAGGCGGGCGCCCGGCTCCAAGAGATGATGGAGATGGGGATGGCCCGCCCGTGGCAGGAGGCGCTGGAAGCGCTCACCGGCCAGCGGGAGATGGACGCCAGCGCGATCCTCGACTACTTCGCGCCGCTCCAGGAGTGGCTCGACGAGCAGAACCAGGGGCGGACCTGCGGCTGGTAGCCCGGCGGGCCCCGGCCGGCAGGAGCCCTTCCGCGACCGGCCCGGGCGGTTCCCCAGCGGCAACCGCGCACCGCTGAATGCGCTGAACACGCAGAACGGGGCGCGGCTGGATCCCGGCAAAACGAAAAGAGGTCCGGTGGTTCGAAGCCACCGGACCTCTTCGTCTTCCGCCCGGAAGACCGGGCTGCCGGCCTTCAGCGGGTTCTGCGCCTTCTGCGGTGAGACCGGACGCTGCCGAGCCCGGGAGCCGGAATGCGCCCCCGGCTCTGACTCCGCCGGTCGTCGCCTAGAAGAGCCCGTGGATGGTGCCGTCGGCGTCGACGCGCATCCCCTCGGCTGCCGGGGAGGAGCTCAGCCCGGGCATCGTCATGATGTCGCCGGTCTTCACGACCACGAACCCGGCGCCCGCCGATGGCGAGACCTCGCGGACCATGACCCGGAAGCCCTTGGGCCGGCCCAGCTTCGACGGGTCGTCGCTGAAGGAGTACTGCGTCTTCGCCATGCAGATCGGCACTTCCCGAAGCCCCGCCGACTCCAGCTGGTCGATCTGCTTGGTCGCCCGCGGGTCGTAGTCGACGCCGTCGGCGCCGTAGATCTCCGTGGCGATCGTCTCGATCTTGTCCGTGAGGCTGTTGTCCAGCTCGTACAGCGGCTGGAAGTCGGCCTCGCCGCTGTCGGCCACCTCGACCGCCGCGTCCGCCAGCTCCAGGCAGCCCTGGCCGCCCGAGCCCCACGGGTCGGCCTCGACCGCGCGGACGCCCCAGCTCTCCGCCGCCTCCAGCACCGCGGCGACCTCGGCGTCGGTATCGGCGCTGAACCGGTTCAGCGCCACGATCGGCGGGACACCGTGCTTCCGCACGTTGGCCACGTGGGCCTCCAGGTTCTCGAGCCCCTGCTTCAGCGCTCCGACGTTCTCCGTCTCGAGATCGCTCTTGGGCACGCCGCCGTGCATCTTCAGCGCCCGGACAGTGGCGACCACCACCGCGGCGGCCGGCTTCAGCCCGCCCACCCGGCTCTTGATGTTGAAGAACTTCTCCGCGCCGAGG
>JBPRGE010000121.1:0-6583 GCA_051418035.1 Candidatus Longimicrobiales bacterium M2_2A_002 | reverse complement strand
AGCGGAAGTTCATCGAGAGCCTGATGGAGGAGACCGGGACCGGCGAGGCCGAGGCCACCGCGATGGTCGGCGTCGAGTCGCTGGACGAGCTGACCGGCGGGTCCGAGGGGACGGCCAGCGAGCTCATCGATCGGCTGCAGGAGAAGGGCGAGAGCGACGACGGGTAGGGCTTCGGATCCGGCGAAAGCCTCCGGGTTCGCGGCGGGGGGCCACCTTCGGAACAGCCTTGCCACGAAGGGCTCGAAGGGATCGGAGGGCTCGAAGGGGCTTCGTCGCGAAGCCCTCGGGCCACCCGGTGGAAGCAACCTTCGACTCCTTTTGGGTTGAGCCGGTGGGGGCCGGGTTCGCGGCGAGACCTCGGGCTGCCGGATCGAATCGAGCTCCGGAATCTGGCTCCAGCCGGGAACCTGAGGGCCCGCCGCGGACCCTGAATCCGACGGGCCAAAAAAAGGACATCCCGGATCGCTGCTCCAGCCGGAAACCCCGCGGTCTCGCGACGACCTCCGACGCAATCCCCTTCGAGCCCTCCGTGGCGCTTCGAGCCCTTCGTGGCAAAGCTGTTCCGAACCCTGCCCTGCCGCGAACGAAGAGGCTTTCGCCGGATCCGAGGTTGCCCAGCCCCGCGTGATCCCCGCATCTTGCCCCCATGTCCCTCCTGAATCGCCTGAAAGAAGCCCGCATCATCCGTGTGCTCCTGGTCTATCTGGGCGCGTCGTGGGTGGTGATCGAGGCGGCCGACCTGCTGCAGGAGGAGCTGGGGCTGCCCGACTGGGTGGTCCCCGTGGCGCTGATCCTGGTGCTGGTGGGCGCGGTGGTGGTGCTGGCCACGGCGTGGGTCCAGGCGCAGCCGGCCACGGACCGGCGGGAGGCGGCGGGCGAGGTCCCGACCGACTGGGAGCTGGCGTTGGGCGACCTGGCCCGGTCGCTGAAGGGCGGGCAGCTGCCGCACCTGACCTGGGGCCGGGCCATCGGCGGCGGCGTGGTCGCGTTCCTGGCACTGTTCGGGCTGGCGTCACTGCTCATGCCCGGCGACGACGGGGTCATCCCCGAGCTCCGGGCGGACCCGGCCGCGCCGGCGGTGGCCGTGCTCCCGTTCCGTGCCAGCGGGCCGGACCTGGAGACGTGGCGGGAGGGGATGGTCGACCTGCTGTCCCGGAACCTGGACGGGCTGGGCGGGCTCCGGGCCATCGACAGCCGGACGGTGCTGGCCCGGTGGTCGGAGGTCGTCGGCGACGGGGGCAGCCCGGACCTGGCCACCGCCCTGTCCGTCGCCGGCCGGACCGGCGCCCGGTGGGCGCTGGTGGGCAGCGCCGTGGAGGTGGGGCCCCGGGTGCGGCTCTCGGCCGACGTGTACGAGGTGGAGACGGGTCGTCGCCTGGATGGCGCCAGCGCCGAGGGGCGACCGGACTCGCTGTTCGGGCTGGTGGACGGGCTGTCGGTGGACGTGGCCCGGGCGCTCATCGAGCGGGAGGACCCGGACCTCTCCACGCTCCGGCTCGCCAACATCACCACCGAGTCGCCGGAGGCGCTGCGCCGGTTCCTGGAGGGGGAGTCGCTGTACCGGCGGCTGGCGTTCCGGGAGGCCATTGACGCCTACGAGCGTGCGGTGGCGCTGGACCCGGAGTTCGCGCTGGCGTACTACCGGCTGGGGACCGCCCGGGGGTGGCTCGCGCTGCCCACCGCGTTCGACGCCCGGCTCCAGGCCTACGAGCACCGGGACCGTCTGCCCGAGCGGGAAGCGCTTCTGGTGGAGGCCGAGTACCGGTCGCGGGCCGGCGCGCTGCCCTCCGGCGTGGCGCTGCTCCGGGAGGGCGTCCGCCGCTTCCCCGACGACCCGGAGATCTGGTACCAGCTCGGCGACATCTACATCCACTATGGCCCCCAGCTGCTGGTCAGCCCCATGGAGGCCGGGGCCGCGCTGGAGCGGGCCGTGGAGCTGGACCCCGGCTTCGCGCCGTACGGCATCCACCTGGTCGAGCTGACCATGGTCCGGGGCGACAGCGCCGAGGCCGCCCGGATGCTGGAGCGGGAGATCGAGCTGGCCGGCGAGGGGGTCCGGTACGTGCGGTCGCACCGGCTCCTCTTCGACTACATCTACGGCACGGACGCGCGACGGGCGGCCGTCGTCGCCGGGCTCGACACCCTGCCCGACAACATCCGCAGGCTGCTGGAAGCCCCCATCGCCCTGGACGGCGAGGCCGGGCCCCGGTGGTTCCACCTGGCGAACGCCGCGTGCGGTGATGTCGTGGCCCGGCTCCCGACCATGAACCCGTACGAGCTGTTCCGCTGCATGTGGATCAAGTCCGCAACCGGCCGGATCGACGAGGTCAGTCGGGTCGGCGACGTCATCGAGCGCAGCGGGCGTCCGGTCATGGCCGCCGTCCTCGACTTCACCTTCCGACAGACGGGGATCGACCCGGACGCACCGACCACCTCACCCGACACGATCCTCGCCGCCAGCAGCGTGGCCGCGGGCGAGGGGATCGTGAACCCGGACCTGTTCATCGCCGGGATCTTCGCCCTCGAGCGAGGGCGGCCGGCCGTCAAGGACTCCATTACCGGCGTCTACCTGGCCACCGCCGACTCCCTGGATGCCCGCGGCGATACGCTGGACGCCCGACTGGTCCGGGGGCTGGCCCGGGGCCTCGACGGCCTCGAGGCGCTGACCGAGGAGCGCCCCGACACCGCCCTCGACCGCCTCGAGCAGGCCCGGGAGCTACTGGCGGGAAGCACCGGCCCGGAGAACGCGTTCGCCACGCTCGTCGTCTGGCCCCTCGCCGAGCTCTACGAGCGGGTCGGTCGCGACCGGAAGGCGCTCGCGCTCTACGAGTCACTGTGGTTCGCACCCCAGGTCGGCCCCGCCCTGATCCGTCAGGCCGAGATCCACGAGCGGCTCGGCGAGCCCGCCCGGGCCGACACCCTCTACGCCCGGTTCCTCGATCTCTGGTCCGAGGCGGACCCCGAGCATCCGCTGGTGCAGCGGGCGCGGGAAGCGATCGGGCCGGGATAGGCGCGGGCTTCCTTCGCGGTGGGGCAGCGTTCGGAACAGCCTTGCCACGAAGGGGTCGAAGGAGCACGAAGGGGTCGAAGGGATTCGCGGCGAATCCTCGGGCTGCCCGGCAGAAGCAGACTTCGAGTTCTTCTGTTTGAGCCGGTGAGGTCGGGGTCCGCGGCGAGCCGTCAGATTGACCGCCTGCAGCAGGCTTCGTGACCGCGGCTCGCTCCTGGAGGATCCACGATCCACAATCCGCGATCCACGATCCACGATCCACGAACCCCCTTCGCCCCCCGGGCCGCCGCCCTATATTCCCGGCCATGGACCAGCCGAGCAGCACACCGGCGCCCGCGGGCGTGCCCGAGCCGCCGGCGGAGAGCGGGATCGAGGTCGAGGAGCGCGACGACGGCGTCCGCATCACTCTGCCCCGCCTCCGGTCCACCGGCGACATCCTCACCGCCGTGCTGGCCGGCGCGGTGGCCGTCTGGATCGCCGTCTGGCTCGATGCGATGGCGCCGGGCCGGGGCGTCTCGGCGCTGGGCCGCGCGCTCATGGCCGCCGTCGGGCTCTTCTTCGGCGTCCTCGCCGTCTCCGAGGCGTGGCCGATGCTCACCCGCCGGGTCATCGACATCCGCGACGACGCCATCGCCCTGGGCCGCCGGCTCGGCGTCCGGACCCTCTTCACCCGCACGATCCCCACGGCCGAGATCACGTCGGTCGATCGGCTGCCGGAGCCCGGAACGACGGGGCCCGAGGCGATGGAGGTGAAGATCCGGGCGGGGGACCGGGAGACCGGCGTGGGGAGGCACCTGGAGGACGGGGCGCTGGACTGGCTGGAGGCGGTGCTGCGGTGGGGGTGGGGACGGAGCTAGTGGGCCGGGGATGTGACGGGGCACGGGGCACACGGCACGGGGCACGCGGTGTCGAGGCCCGGGTGGGTGGCGATACGCGAGTAGTCGGCGGCCGCCGGGCTTCGAGCCCTTCGTGGTCCTCCGCGCCCTCCGTGGCAAGGCGGTTCCGAACTCTGCCCTACCGCGAGCGGTCGGTGCCGCGAGCGTCTCCGCTACTCGTCGTAGAACTCCGGCTTCGGCATCTCCGCCCGTCCCGGCCAGCCGGGGGTCGCCCGGATCGTGGCCGTGAGCTGGGCCAGCGACGCGGTGCCGACAGCGGCGAGGAGGACGAGGGCGACGGGGTGGGTGAACCCGCTCTCGCCGCCCGCCAGGAGCACGACGTGGCAGGCGGTGGACACGAGCCCGCCGCCGGCCAGGACCATGGAGTACCAGAGCCCGGCGCGCTTGCCGCGGGCCAGCTCGACCAGCCCGTGGGCGAAGAAGGCGAGGATCAGGAACGTGAGGATGGTGAACCCCTGGATCCCGATATCGAGGCCCAGGAGCCCCCATTCCTGGACGTCGGCGGCCACGACCTGGTGGGCGGCGGCGAGGGCCAGGTTCACGACGTACAGCCAGTACAGCGACTTCGACCCCATGGCGGCGCTCCTCGTTGCGGTCCGTGGACCCGGACCCGCGCCGGCCATCGCGGGACCCGCACCGCCGGCCGCGGTCCGGGGGCCTGCAGGTAATCAACCCCCGGAAAGGGTCGAGCGCAAGCGGGGAGGTGTCCGGCTGCGGGGTCGGGGCGCGCCTGTCCGCTTGTCGCTCTGCTTTCGCCGGCCGGGTTCGCGGCCGGGCTCAGCTGGCCAGGTACTCCTCCGGCCCCAGGGCGACGGCCGGGAAGGCGGCCCGAACGGCCCGATCCCACGTGAGCAGCGGGACGTCCAACGCCTCGGCGACGGCCACGTACTCGCAGTCGTACGCGCTGCAGTCGGAGCCGGCGACGAGCTCCACGACCCGCTCCCCGTCCGGCAGGTACTCCCGTCCCGACAGCATCCGCTCCGCCTCTCGGACGCCCTCGAGCGCCGCGGTCAAGTCGAGTGTGCCCCGCCGGACGTAGCCCGCCAGCACGTTCCGCCACTCGCTCCGCCAGAGGAGCGGCGCCGCCCACTCGCCGTCGGCTTCGAGCAGCATCTCGGCCTCGTCGGTGTGCTGGCCCTCGATCAGAAGGTATGCGACGACGTTCACGTCCACGACGATCACGATCGGCCCTCGTCGCGAGCGGCACGGAGCTGTGCGTCCGTCAGGTACGGAACCCGGAGCCGCTCACGGACCGCACGGGTCCGCGCCAACAGCGCGTCGGAATCCACCGGCCCGGCCCCCAGGGACCGCTCCAGCCGCACGATGATCTCGCTGTTCAGGCTCCGTCGCCGCCGCGCCGCGACCGCCTTCAGCCGCTCGTACAGCTCGTCCGGGACGTTCTTGAGCGTGATGTTCGCCATGCGCGTCCACCGGTTGCAGAATGGAACCAAAACGGTTGTATCGCCACGGTACGCTCGGGAGGGCGGAAGCGCAAGGGACGGCCTGGCGGACCGGTCTGGCGGACGGTGCACCATCAGCCGGGATTGGCTGATCCCGCCATGGCTCCGCCCCGGATCGTCCGCCATTCTCGGGCATGGGACGACACCGACGGCCGTACCTGCCCGGAGCGATCTTCCACGTGACCGCGCGGACCCTGCACCGTGAACGGCTCTTCACGCCGGACGTGCGGGCGGGCGCTCTGGCCGACCTGGTGGACGTAGCCCCGGCGTCGAGCTCGAGGATCCTGGCCGTCGCCATCATGTCGAATCACCTCCACGTCGTCCTCCAGCAGGGGCCCGAACCGCTGGCTGCCCTGATGCAGCCACTGCTGCGGCGCCTCGCGCACCGGATCCAGCGCGCCAACGGCCGCGAAGGTCCCATCTTCTGGCGCCACTACAGCGCCGTCGCCTGCCTCAACCCCTGGCACGCGCGGAATGCCATCGTCTACACGCACCTCAACCCGGTCCGGGCCGGGATCTGTCGGCGCGCGGACGACTATCCCTGGACGTCGCATTCCCTCTACGCCGGAACGCGGCCGCCCGACCCGGAGCCCGTCACCGCCCTCGCCGGCGTCATCGATCCCCTGCTGGCACTGCCCCTGTTCGCCACCGGACCCGGACGGTCCGCCGAGGGGCTGCGGGCGGACTACCGCGCCGTCGTCGACTGGCGGTTGGGGATGGACGCATTGGGCGCCGACCAGGATCCGGCCGCGGACGACTCCGAGCTGCCGGCCCGCCCCCGCGCCGGCTGGGCGGGCTCCTCGTGGGCCGCCTCGCTCAGTCCCCTGTTCCATCCGCCCGCGTACATGGCGCAGCGCGACGACCCGGCGCTCGGCTCGCCCGCGCCCGACATGACGACCCTCGCACGCAGCACGCTGGCCATCGAGGCGCCCGGCGTCCCGCTGAAGCTGATCCGGGGGCCCGGGCGCGGACAGAGGCGAAGCCACCTCCGGCACGCGATCATGCGACGACTCCACGCCGCCGGCTACCGGAACAATCAGATCGCGCGGTTCATGCAGGCCTCGGAGTCCACGGTGTCGAATGCCGTCCGGCGATGGAAACGGCCCCCGGCCACCAGCCGGTAGCGGATCGGACGTGCGGGGTGGCGGGAGAACCGCCACGGCATGGAAGATTCGGACAGGAAGAGGTGCCGACGCGTCAACCATGGCTGATGGTGC
>JBPRGE010000120.1:0-5519 GCA_051418035.1 Candidatus Longimicrobiales bacterium M2_2A_002 | reverse complement strand
CCCGACGCCATCCTCCGGTGCACGAACAAGGTCTACCTGGCGGAGCTGCTCTCCGCCCACGACATCCCGATGCCCCCCACGGTGGTGGTGCACAGGGACAACGCGGACAGCGTGGTGGACACACTGGGGCTGCCGCTGGTGTTGAAGGTCCCCGACGGCTCCTTCTCCACGGGCGTGAAGCGGGCGGCGTCGGCCATGGAGGTGGCGGAAACGCTGGACACCATGCTGAACCAGTCCGAGCTGGTGATCGCCCAGGCGTTCGCGCCCACCGAGTACGACTGGCGGATAGGGATCCTCGATGGCGAGCCGCTCTACGCCTGCCGCTACTACATGGCACGGGGCCACTGGCAGATCTACAACTGGTCGAGCCGGTCGCGGAAGGATCGGGAGGGCACGTTCGAGACCGTGCCCCTCGACCAGGTCCCCGCGGTCGTCATCGAAACGGCCCTCGCCGCTACCGCCCGCGTCGGGACCTCCCTCTACGGCGTGGACCTCAAGGAGCTGGACGGCGGCGCCGTGGTCATCGAGATCAACGACAACCCGAACATCGACGCGGGCGTGGAGGACCGGGTGGCGGGCGACGCCCTCTACGACCGCATCATCGCCGGGCTCCGGAGCCGCATGGAAGCGGAGCGTCGGCTGTGAGGCTCCGGCTCTTCCAGGGCTACGGCGTCGAGCTCGAGTACATGATCGTCGATGCCGCGTCCATGGCCACCCGCCCCATCGCCGACCGCCTCCTGGTCGACGACACCGGTACCGTCCAGTCCGAGGTCGACCACGGGCCGATCTCCTGGTCCAATGAGCTGGTCAGCCACGTCATCGAGCTCAAGACCACCGAGCCGGCCCCGTCGCTGGACGGGCTCGAGGTGCGCTTTGCCGACGCCGTCGCCGAGGTCAATTTCCGGCTCGCGCCGCTGGGCTGCACCCTCCTCGGGACCGGCGCCCACCCGTTCTTCGACCCTGCGGCCGAAACCGTGATCTGGCCGGGCGAATACACGGAAGTCTACCGGACCTACGACCGGATCTTCGGCGTCCGGGGGCACGGCTGGTCGAACCTCCAGAGCGTGCACCTGAACCTGCCGTTCGGCGACGACGTCGAGTTCGGCCGGCTGCACGCCGCCATCCGCCTCGTCCTGCCGCTGATCCCGGCGCTGGCCGCGTCCACACCGTACCTGGACGGCCGCCGGTCCCGGTACATGGACGCCCGGCTCCACGTCTACCGCCACAACCAGGACCCGATCCCCGAGCTCGTGGGCCGGGTGGTCCCAGAGGCCGTCTTCTCCGAGGCCGACTACGAGGCGCGCATCTTCGCGTCGGTCCAGGCCGCGCTCGCGCCCCACGACCCGGACCGGGTCCTCGGGAAGTACTTCGCCAACTCACGGGGCGCCATCGCGCGGTTCGACCGGGGGTCCATCGAGATCCGGGTCATCGACCTCCAGGAGCACCCGGGCGCCGACCTGGCCGTGGTCGCGCTCCTGGTGGCCGTGATCCGGGCGCTAGTGGACGAGCGCTGGAGCACCCATGCCGACCAGCGTGCGTGGAACGAGGCGCGGCTGGTCCGGGTCCTCGACGCGTGCATCGCCGACGGCGAGGCGGCCCGGATCGACGACGTCGCGTACCTCCGGGTGCTGGGGCTGGACGCCGATGCCGGATTCGCCGAATCTGCCTCCGCCGGCGACGTCTGGGCCGGGCTACGCGACGGGGTCGGCAACGCGCTGTCGCCCGCCCACGCCACTGCCATCGACCATATCCTCCGGCACGGCACCCTCGCTCGCCGGCTGGTCGACGCGCTCGGCGACGCCCCCGACCGGGACCGGCTCCGTCGGGTCTACGCCGGGCTCGCGGGCTGCCTGCGGGAGGGTCGGCCATTCACGGCCCTGCCTCCGGGAGCATGAGGCCCTCCAGGAAGAACGCCGACAGCTCCGCCCGGCCGGCCAGGTCGGCCTTCCGGTAGACGGCGGCCGCGTGCTGCCGGACCGTCTGGTGCCCCCGGTCGGTGAGCCGGGCGATGCCCTTGTGCGTATGCCCCTTCAGGAGGTAGAGCGCCACCTCGCGCTCCGCCGGCGTCAGCTCCCACTCGTCGAACTTCTCGTTGATGGCGACGCCGAGCCCCTCCAGCGCCTGCTCCGCGCTCTGCCGCCACGCGTCCCGCTCCGCTTTCCGCTCCTCCAAGGACCGGCGCAGCTCCATGGCCGACCGCTCCGCCCGCCACCAGCCGAGCCAGAGGGCGGTGGCCAGCACCACCGCGCCGGTGATCATCAGCAGCTCGAAGATCACGTGGAACGAGAGCCACCGGTCCGGCTCGTCCAGGATCAGGTCGGTGACCCCGCCGACGATGATGAACGCCAGGGCGACCACGAGGATCACCCGCAGCCGGCCGCCCCCCTCATCGCGCATCCCGAAATTCGACATCTGTAGACCCCCCGCCACGCGGCTGCCGACCCCTGGTCAACGTCTGGTGGATACCCGCACGGCGCGGACACCCCGACCTTCCTGGTGAATCGATCCGTGGATCGACCATCGAACCCAGGAGGAGATCATGCTGCCCGAGCCGCTGCACCCCGCCATCGTGCACTTCCCCATCGTCCTGGCAGTACTGCTGCCAATCTTCGCCCTCGGCGCCCTGTGGGCAATTCGAAGGGACGCCCGCCCACGCCTCGCGTGGGCGATCCCGCTGGCCCTCGCCGGCGCGCTCCTCGCCTCGGCCTGGGTGGCCCTCGAGACCGGCGAGGCGCAGGAGGACCGGGTCGAGCAGGTGGTCGGCGAGGACGCGCTCCACGCCCACGAGGAGGCCGGCGAGCGGTTCCTCGTCCTCTCCGGGATCCTCTTCGTGGTCATGGCCGGCGGACTCCTGGCCGGCACGCCCGGGACCGCGGCCCGGCTCGTGGGCACCGTCGGCGCCATCGGCCTCGTGGCCGCGGCCGTCCAGGTGGGCGACGCCGGCGGGAAGCTGGTCTACGAGCACGGCGCCGCCTCCGCGTACGTCAACGCCCCAACCGCCGTGCAGGATGGCGCCTCGCCCGCTGCGTCGACCTCTGCTGCGGACCACGAGGAGGCCGGGGACGACGACTGAGCCGGCCGCTGACCCGCCGACCGGCCCCTCCGGTACGCCGTTCTAGTCCGACTTCGAGGACCGGGACGGCCGGGCTTTCTTCAGCGCGTCGAGCACACGGCCACGCCGGCGCCGGATCTCGGCCCGCACCGGCGAGGGCGTACCGGGCGCGATGGGGGTGTGGAGGTCCCGACGTCGCGTGAGGTCCCGGACCACGGAGGAGGAGAAGGACCAGCCGTCGCTCTTCCGCTCCTCGATGTACGCCGCGATGTCCAGGCTCTCGATCTTCAGGTGGATCACCTTGAAGAAGCTGGGGAAGCTGGCGCCCGGCCGGAAGACGTGGTGGAGCCCACCGCTGTACGCCAGGATCATCCGACCGTGGCCGAGCCCCAGCAGCACGTCGGCGATCCCGGGCTTCACGGTCATCCGCCCGCCCCTCTTGTCGAGACCGGTGGGCCGCATCATGCGCCCCTCGGGGAAGAGCGCGACCATCGACCGGTCGTCGTCAATCTCGTTCAGCACCCGCGTCCAGCTGTGATCCCGCTTCCGGGTGATGGGGACCGCGTTCGGGACCATGGTGCGGAAGATCCACCCCTCGAGGGTCCGCTCCATGGTCTCCTGGGCCACCGGCAGGACTGCATGCCGGGCCACGTTCCGCAGCACCCGGTTCGGCACCACGGCCAGGTAGATGCCCTCGGCCAGGCTGGTGTGGTTCAGCACGGCGATCAGCCGGACATCCTTCCAGGGATCGGGCGGTACGTCTCCGACCCACTCCTCCCGAACCGTATAGAACGACCGGCTGGCGTATTTGACTGCCAGCAGCGCGCCGTAGCTCAGAATGGATGAACCCATGTACTCCCTGTACTGGAACCACCGGTACGGCGGATGCATTCATGGTACGATGACAGACCCCATTTCGCACCTCCAGGACGGACACGAGCCATGAACGGAATCGATCGATACGACGCGATCATCGTGGGTACCGGCCAGGGCGGAAAGCCCCTCGCCGGCGCCCTCGCCGAGGCCGACCTCCGAACCGCCATCATCGAGAAGAACGACCGGGTCGGCGGGACCTGCGTGCTCACGGGCTGCACCCCCACCAAGACGATGGCCGCCAGCGCCCGCATCGCGCACCTGGCCCGCCGGGCCGAAGACTACGGCGTCGAAACCGGCGACGTACGGATCGACATGGCGCGCGTCCGGGAGCGGAAGCGCGACATCGTCGAGCAGTGGAGTGAAGGGAGCCGCAAGGGTCTCGAGCGGCACGACGACCTCGACCTGATCCGCGGTACCGCCCGGTTCACGGCGCCCCACACCATGGAGGTGGCCGACGACGACGGCCAGGTCACGCACCGGCTCGCCGCTGACCGCATCTTCCTGAACGTGGGCGGCCGGCCGCGCATCCCGACCATCGACGGACTCGACGACGTCGACTACCTGACCTCCGCCACGATCATGGAGCTCGACTACGCCCCCGACCACCTGATCATCCTGGGCGGCGGGTTCATCGGGCTCGAGTTCGGCCAGATGTTCCGGCGGTTCGGCTCCGATGTGACCATCATCGAGGCCGGGCCGCGGATCGCGGGCCGTGAGGATGAGGATGTCTCCGAGGCCATCACCGAGATCCTCCGGGACGAGGGCATCACCATCCGCACCGACGCGACCGCCACCGCCGCCCGTCGACCCGACGCCAACCGCCCCGCCGCCAACCGGGTGGAGCTGACCGTGGAAACCGAAGACGCCGAGGAGACGATCGCGGGGACCGAGCTGCTCGTGGCCGTCGGCCGACGTTCCAACGCCGATCTGCTGAACCTCGAGGCCGCCGGGCTCGAGACCGACGACCGGGGCCATATCCCGGTCGATGATCGACGGCGGACCGAGGTGAACGGGATCTGGGCGCTTGGCGATGTGACCGGCGCACCACCGTTTACCCACACCGCGTACGACGACTACCGCGTGATCAAGAACAACATCCTCGGCGACGGGACGCTGACCACCGCCGGGCGCGTCCTGACGTACGCCGTCTTCACTGACCCGCAGCTAGGCCGCGTGGGGATGACAGAGGCGCTGGCCGAGGAACAGGGCCACGAGGTCCGGATCGCCAAGCTGCCCATGAGCCGCGTGGCCCGCGCCATGGAGATGGACGAGACGCGGGGCTTCATGAAGGCCATTGTCGACGCCCGTTCAGGTCAGATCCTGGGTGCCGCGATTCTGGGCATCGAGGGCGGCGAGATCGCGTCCGCGGTCAAGCTCGCCATGATGGGCCGGCTGCCGTACACCGCACTCCGCGACGCCGTGCTCCCCCACCCCACCCTCGCCGAGTCGCTGAACAACCTGTTCATGACGCTGGACTGAGGCCGAGCCCCCCGGTGCTGGAAGCCGTGCCGGGACTGCGTGCCCCCCCGGTCCGGGGGGTGTATCGCTCCACGGCCGTCGGGTTCTGTACGCAGGTACTGTTGGTCCTGAC
>JBPRGE010000119.1:0-2145 GCA_051418035.1 Candidatus Longimicrobiales bacterium M2_2A_002 | reverse complement strand
ACTGCCTGCCCATCGGGCTCGGGGCCGTCGGACACCGCCGAAATGGTCACCGGTCCGCCGGTGGCCTCGCCGGTAATGCTCCCGGACCCGTCCACGGAAACGATGGACGCGTCGGAGGTGGACCAGGTGAAGCTGCGGGTGACCTCGCGGCCCACGAGGTCGTATGCCTGGGCGCTGAGCTGCACGGACTCGGATTGCGCCAGGCCGTCGGTGCCCGGCGTGATCTCGACCCAGCCGTCCGGCCGGGGCAGCTCAGCATCGACGTACACCTGGAACGTGAACGCGTCGACGCCATCGGGGAGCGCGAACTCCCACGGCTTGCGCACGGTCCTGTCCAGGGGCTGGGCGATCCGGGAGTACTCGAAGTAGTCCTGCCCCGAGGCCGTGAAGGTCCCGGTCCCATCGGCGTTGTTGATAGTGACGCCGTTGGTGGGCGCGGAGTGGAAGAAGACCCGGATCCCCGTGGCCGTGGTACCGTCCGGTGTCCCGAGGGGCTGCGGGAGGAGGTTCTCGACCCAGACGTCGGCGGTGAGGATGCTCCCGTTCAGCTCCACCGGGTCGTTGGCGAGGGTGACGTACTGGTCCTGCCCGCCGATGACCTCCCCCTGGATCGTGTCGGAGTCCAGGTCGGCGTCGGCGCAGGTGATCTCTCCGGCGGCTACGTCCACCTGGCAGTCCACGATCCAACCTTGCGTACTGGCTTCGGTCGAGGTCGGCTCCGCGCGGTCGTCCTCCGGCGGGAGGGCGGGGCCGCTGGCGTCCTCATCGAGACAGCCGGGGACGAGGATCAGCGATGCGCCGAGGAGGACTACGGGCAGACGTAGGCTGGGGAGTTTCGGCATCGGGGGCCTCAGGGGGATTGAGACTGTCTTGCGACGGTGGAACCGACGGTGCTTGGGGGGTGTCGGCACACCTCCGCCGCCCGCTGTGCTGTACTGGGGGACACGAGCAGGCTTTCTCAACTGATGGTGCGATTCTACCCCGCGCAGGTCAAGTTCGCCGGCACCGATGCGGTCTGTCCGACCGCAAATTAGATTGGACGTGGCGAAGCCCAGGCCCCCATCGACGTGGTTCCATCCGGCGAGTCGAGGACGCGGTGTCGAGAATTCAGCAGAGCGCGATTCGAAGGTCGCCCGACCGGGGACGTCTCGCTGCGGTCGTCACCGCCGGACTGCTTCTCGGCATTCTCGGCTGTCAGGCCGCGGGCGCCTCTTCGGAAGCAGACGACCAGACGCCTGCCCAGGGCCCGGCCGGCTGCTGGCGGATCGAGGTGGCGGAGCAGGCCGACTCGGCCGTGGTCCGGGGTCTTCCTGCCGCGGTCCGGCTCGAGGCCACGCCGCTGGAGGGGTACACGATTCCGGACCAGCAGGCCTATACTGCCTGGTCGCTGAACGATGGAGAGCCGACGGACCACCCCTTCAGGGCGTGGTACCGGATCCCGCCGGACTCGGTATGGGTGGGCCATCCGGCGGCGTACGCCGGCCACGTCCTCCGCCTGGCTCTGGCCGCCGACACGCTGACGGGAACGCTCCACAGCTTCACCGATGTGATGCCGGCGGAGAGCATGGTGCGACCGGTCCGTCTGGTACGGATTCCGTGCCGGGATGACGCTGGAGAGCGCCGGGGACTCTGACGGAACGGAGCCGGCAGCCTGCCGGCTCCGGAAAGGCCGAGCCGCCGCGAGCCCAATGGCCGAGCCCGCTACCCGATCGCCAGCATCCGCTCGATGGCGTCCCGTGCCTCGGTCCGGGTCGGCTCCGGCACGTCCACCTCGTAGCGGTCGTGGAGGAGCGCGTCGCGGACGTTCTCGAGGGTGATCTCGTTCATGTGGGGGCAGCGGACGGAGCAGAGGCGCACCATCTCCTTGCCCTCGGTCTCGGCCACGATGTTG
This sequence comes from Candidatus Longimicrobiales bacterium M2_2A_002, assembly GCA_051418035.1. Classification (GTDB taxonomy): domain Bacteria; phylum Gemmatimonadota; class Gemmatimonadetes; order Longimicrobiales; family RSA9; genus JAWVYT01. The sequence goes on along the minus strand of JBPRGE010000119.1, from coordinate 254 downwards.
TCGGCCATGGAGCACTCGGTCAGGAGCAGGTAGCGCTCGGCGTCGGAGTCCCGGACGGCCTTGATGAGCGCGCTGGTGCTGCCGCTGAAGTCGCTGGCCTCGACCACCTCGGGGCTGCACTCGGGGTGGGCCAGGACCTGGACGTCGGGAAACTGGCGGCGGACGTTCTCGATGTCCTCGACGGTGAACTGCTCGTGGACCTCGCACCGGCCGCGCCAGCCGACGATGTCGTACTCGAGCTCGCCGGACCCGCC
>JBPRGE010000118.1:0-6315 GCA_051418035.1 Candidatus Longimicrobiales bacterium M2_2A_002 | reverse complement strand
ACGACCTCAGCGCGGCCGTCGAATCGGCCGGCTATCGCGTTGTGGCGCCGCCTCCGACCCCGGGCGGCGAGGACGCTGCGTGAACCCCGGCAGGTTCCTGTTGGCCACGCTGGTGGCCGTGGCGTATGCCGGCTGTTTCGTCGCCATCAAGCTGGGACTCCCCTACGCGCCGCCCCTGCGCTTCGCGGGGCTGCGCGCGCTCCTCGCGGGCGGGGTGCTCATCGCGGTCAGCGGTGCGGCCGGCCGGGGGCTCATCCCGCCGCTCCGGCTCCGGCCATGGGTGCTCGTCCTCGGCGCGGTCCTGGCGGTCCAGTACGCCGCCATGTTCCTGAGCCTCGAGCGGGCAGGGGCGGGACTGTCCTCGGTGCTCGCCAACACCGGGCCCATCCTCCTGATCCTCCTGGCCGCCGTCTTTCTCGAGGAACGGATCACGTCCATCACGGCAGGGGCGGTGTTGGTCGGCGCGGCTGGCGTGGCGTTGATCGCCTGGCCCCGGGCCGGCGAGGCCACACTGGGGCTTGTCACTGTGGCCTTGCCACTGGGCGTGGCGCTGGGTGCGGCTGTGGAAACGGTGCTCCTGAAGCGGCTGAGGGTCGGCAGCGCGCTGATGGCGGTGGCGGGCTGGCAGCTCCTGATCGGCGCCGTCTTGCTCCTCGGAGTGTCGGCCGTGACCGAACAGGCGCGCATTGTCTGGACCGCCGAACTCACGGCCGCCGTCGCGTTTCTGGCGCTACCCGGCACGGCCTTCGGGCTCGGACTCTGGTACTGGCTCGTGCAGCGCGAGGCCGTGAGCCGGCTGGCCGGATTCATGTTCATGGTTCCCGTGGCCGGGCTGCTGCTCGCCTGGGCCTTCTTCGGGGAGACCGTCACCGCCCGCCAGGGCGTGGGGCTGTTGCTGGCGCTCGTCGGGATCGGGCTGGCGAGCGGCCTGGTGCGCGGCTTCCGGGGCGCGCCGCTGCCCCTGTGACGCGCCCCCTGCCTGACCGCCGCATCCGGCCCTGAAGGCGTTTTCATGGGCAGTTCACCGCTGGTTCACCCTTTCCCGCATATCCTGCCGGGAGGAGGACAAACCCCACCGGAGGACTGGCATGAGAGCACGAGACCCGGTATGCGGAATGAACGTGGACGCGGAAGCCTCTGTCAGCGAGCGGTACGAGGGCCTGGTCTTTCACTTCTGTGCCCCCGGGTGTGCCGACGCATTTCGAGCCGACCCCCGCCGGTATCTGGAGGCCACCGCCGAGGGGACCGCTCCCCTCGATGACCCACTGACGCTCCGGCCGTGCCCCGCGTGCGGGGAGTCCGCGCGAGCGGCGGCCTGCCCCGCGGAGGTGAGCCTGCCGATCCCGATCCCGGAGCTGGCGACGCTGGTCCGGAACGAGTGGCGGAGACGTCTCGGACGCGGCCGGTACGACGAGGCGCACCCCGTGATCATAGCCCGGTGGGCGCTCCTCGCCGCGGTTCGGTCGGACGAGGATGCGCCCGGAGCCGTGGCTGCGGCGCTTGTAGCGGAAGGGATTCGCCGCGGCCGATGCTCTCCGCTCAACGCACGGGCTGAGCTGCACCACCTCCTGGACGCCGTCGACACGGTTCTCTCGGCACAGGGGCTCGGCACGGGCCTGACGGAGGTCGTCCGCGCCAGCACGGTGGAGTGCCTCGGCGCGTGGCCGTCCAGGGGGTCGCGCGGGGCGACGACGCCCACCCGCCCGCGACGCATTTACCTGCGCTCCGGGGATGGAAACTTGCGGTAGGCCCCGGCCGCACCCCGGCCTGGCTCTGGCAGATACGCCGGGGCCCCGGCCCACCGCGGGGGTTGATTTATGGCTGCTAAAGCCCATTCTACACGAGCGGGCAACGCTCGCGGGCTTCACACTGCGGAGTCACCAACAACAGGAGAGGGAAACGCCATGACTGTAAAGGATCCCGTCTGCGGAATGCAGATCGAGAAGGAGGATGCCGTCGCCCGCGTCGAGTATAAGGGGAAGGCCTACTACTTCTGCAGCGAGGACTGCAGCAGCGAGTTCGAGGACAACCCCGAGGACTACGCGGACGAAGGCGGCGTAGTGGAATAGTGGCGGCGCTCGGGGCTGCGCTCACCGTCTTCCTGGGTGGGGTGTTCGCCACTCTGGCCGTCCGCTGGGCGTCGGACGCTCTGACCGGCGGGCGAGCCGGGGGTGCGGCCCCCGAACGCGTGCCATTCCTGGGCGGCTCGCCGCCCGAGGTCCACGCATGGAGCCGGTACCACGTCCGGTATTACGCCATGGCCCTGCTCTTCCTCGCGTTCGACATGGAGATGGTCTTCATGTATCCGTGGGCCGTGGTGTTCGTCGAGGAGGGCATGGTGGCGCTGGTGGAGATGCTCATGTTCATCGCCATTCTGCTGCTGGGCATCCTGTACGCGTGGCGGGAAAGGGCCCTCGAGTGGGCTTGACGACCTGGCTGAGGGAGTTTGCCGTCGGGGCGCCCGTTCCCGTGTTCCCGGCGGCGGCACCCGAGGCGGGTGCCCTGGTGGATCCCCTGCGGCTGCACCCCGGCCTGCGGTTCGTCGACTCGCCGAGGGCCGCGAACGTGCTGCTGGTGGTCGGTGACGTTTCCCGCGCCGCCTTTCGGCCGCTGCTCGCCGTGCACGACCAACTCTCTACTCCCCGCGCCACCGTCTGGTGGCCGCTCGCCCCCGGCGGCACCCGGCTGATGAAGCTGTTTCCGGGCATCGTCCGGATCGAGTCGCAGACGGCCTATGCCGGAACGGTGGCGGCAGTCATCAGGGAGGTTCACGGGGCTCTCCTTCGGGGAGAGCGCGAATCCGATCCCGCGGTCCTGCCGGACGAGGATCCGGCGCCATGGCGAGGCGTGGGCCCGTACGGCCATGGCGGAAAAGGCATGACGGGTGGCGTGCCGTACGGCCGTCCGCTGGCGGGCCGTGCTCCCGATCGGGATGGCCTCGAGCTGGACGTGCTGCCACTGCGGATCGGGCCGTACTTTCCAGCGTTCCCTTCGGGGCTCGTCCTGGACGTGCGCCTCCAGGGCGATGTGGTGCAGGAAGCGCGCGTCGCCGCCGCGCCGGTGGTTCGACCCCGGCCTCCACTCCTCGACCCGTTCCGACGTGCGCTCTCGGAGCGCGTGCGGATCGCGGTGATGGAAGAAGCGCGCGCGCGACACCACCTGCGCTGGTTCGCGGAGCTCCTCCGGGTACACGGCCTGCCGGCCCTCTCGGAACGCGCGCTGCGTCTGGCTGGTGGACCGGACCTCTCGACCCGCGACGTCGTCCGGCTCAGGTCTGCGATCGAACGCACCCGTAGCCTGGCGTGGGCGACCCGCGGAGTCGGCGTCGTCCCGCGGGAGGTCGTCGCCGGTGCGGGGCTGGGACCGGTCGCGCGATCTGCGGGGGCCGTCGAGGATGCCCGGATGGAGGACAGCGCGTACGTAGAGTTGGGCTTCATCCCCGTGACGACCACGGGCGGGGATGCGTTCGCGCGCTGGCGGCAGCGGCTGGCGGAAGCGATCCAGGCCCTCGATCTCGCCCGCGCTGCCGGCGACCTCGACACGGGCGGGCGTGGCTTCGTCGAGTCCCCCCGGGGCCACATGACCGCGGATGCCGATCCTTCCGCCCACCTGGCCTCTCTCCTGCCGGACCTGCTGGCGGGACAGGAGTGGGGCGACGCGGTGGCCACGGTGACGAGCCTGGACATCGGACCGTTGGCCGCACAACCTCCCGGCATCAAAGCGCCAGCCCAGGATGTGGCATGAGTGCGGCGGCGGACGCGCTGGTGGCCACGGTGGCGGTCGGTGCATCCCTGCTGGGCCTCGTCTACGTCGCGGCCGTCCTGGATGGCTGGGTCGCGGACGGTGTATCCGGCCGGCGACGTCCCGCGAGCGCGATCCTCGTCGGACCGGCACGGGCAGCCGCACTGCTCCTCGTCCAGGGCCGGAGCACCACGGAGCGGCCGGACGCTGAGGCGTGGGCGCTGGCGCCCGCGCTGCTTGCCGGGCTCGCGGCGGTGTCGGTCGCCGTGGTGCCGATCGCGCCCGCAGCGGGGGCCGCCGACCTGGACGCCGGACTGGCGCTCTATGTGGCGGCGCTTGCGGCGGTGATGGTGGCCGTTTTCCTGCACGGGTGGGCTCCCAACTCTCCTTTCCCCCTGATCGGGGCGTACCGTTTCGTAGCGGTCGCCCTCTCCTATCAGGTCCCTCTGGCGCTGGTCCTCCTCGCGACAGCCCTGCCGGCGGAGTCTCTCGGGCTGACCGAGATCGTCCTCGCCCAGGAGGGGCTGTGGAACGTGGTCCGGCAGCCGCTCGGGCTCCCGATCTTCCTCGCCACGGGCCTGGGTGTGGCCTTCTGGGGCCCCCTGGCGCTCCCGGACGCCGAGGACATCGCGGGAGGGACGCAGGCCGAGACCTCCGGGGCGGCTCTGCTCCTCTGGCGCGCCGCCCGACTCGCCGTCCTCGTTTCCATCGCGGCCATGGCAGCGACGGCGTTCCTCGGCGGCTGGCTCGGGCCGTGGCTGCCCGATCCAGTATGGCTCGCGATCAAGACCGTGGCGCTACTCCTGCCGCTGCTCGCCGCCCGCCATGCGTTCGCGCGGATCCGCACGGAGAGCTTCGTCTGGTTCGGCTGGGTCGTCCTCATCCCGCTCGCGCTCGTGGACGTGTTCCTCTCGGGGATCCTGCTGCTGTGAGCACCAGCCTGGCGGTCGATGTACTCTTCTGGCTCTTTGCCGCCGGAGCACTGCTCAGCGCGTGGCGGGTGTTCCGGGCCGACTCGATGATGCGCGCGGCGTACTGGCTGCTCCTGTCCTTCACCGGGGTGGCCGGCATTTTCCTCCTCCTCGGAGCAGAGTTCCTCGGCTTCATCCTCATTTTGATGATGGCCGGAGAGATGACGATCATGGTCGTGTTCATGGTGATGTTCATGATGAACCCGGCCGGACTCAACCCGATGACGATGGTGCACCAGCACCGGACGTCCATCTCGGCGGGCGTGATCGCGTTCCTCGGGCTCGGCGCGGCCGCGCTCCTGTCGCCCTTCCCCGAGGCGCCGCTGCCCGACGCGTCGGGCGCCACGGCGGAGCTGGGCCGGGAGCTGCTCGGGGAGTCCATGATCATCTTCCAGACCGCCGGCGTGGCGCTGCTCTCCACCATGATTGGCACCCTCGTGCTCGCCTCGAAGCGGGGTCGGTTCGGAGACGCGGAGGCCGGGTCGGTGGAGCCCCCGCTCGATCCCGAGGGGAGCTCCGATTCGGCGGCGGAATCCTCTGCCACCGAAGCGGAGCCGGACCCGCACGCCGGCCACGGAGACGGCGCATGAGACACCCTGTGTCAACCCTACCGTCTCACGGTCACGGTACGGGGAAAGGACTGGATGATCTCGCCGTCCGGATGCTGGGCCAGGTGGGCTGCGATGAGACCGTCGAGCTCGCGGATCTGAGCCACGAGAGGGCGGAGGACGGCGACCAGGGAGCGGACGAGCTTTCCCTTGGTCTCACTCTCGAGCTCGGCGGCCTGGCCTGCGGGTGCGGAGCGGAGCCGTTCGAGGAGTTGATGCACGGGGCGGCGTCCGCAGTAGGAGGCGCGCTTAAGGAATCGCTCGAGGCGCTTGGGGCCGAGGCGGGCGGCGTTCTCGGGAGTGGGGTAGGAGTCCAGGAAATCGAGCGCGATTGGGCTGTCGATATCAGCGAAGATAGCCGCCGCCCCGGCCCAGAAGCCCTCCAGCAGGCTGCGCAGCTGGTTGGCGAGCTGTGTGCGGGTCGCGACCAGGTCATCGCGTGTCCGCACGGCGGCCCGGAGCGCCTTGGTGCGATCCGACGGCGCACGGAGCGGCCGGAAGCGATGGCCATCCGTGCGCAGGATGTCGGCGAGGATGTATGCGTCGCCGGGGTCGCTCTTGCCCGGGGCCGCAGCGTAGCGGGGCCGGGTGGCCTTGAGAGCGTTCGGGTGAATCGGCACGACCGGAAAGTCGGCCTCGACCAGGGTATCCACCAGGAGACCGGAAGGTCGCTCGATGGCGATGGGCAGGGACGCTGGAGCGTCGAAGCGGCGGAGGCGGCGCTCCAGGTCACGCAGCCCGTCGGCGGTGTGGGGAATGAGGAAGGCGTCGACAATTGTGCCGGCGAGGTCGAGCACACAGACGTCGTGCTTGTCGCTGGCCCAGTCGATTCCCACGAGATAGCTTGGCTGCAGCAGTCCTTCCATGCCTCACCTCCGAGCAAGGGATCTCTCTCTCGCTCCGGCGTTGGAAGGTCTCACCGATCGCTCACTGAAAGGCGCTCTCGGCTTCAGGTGCCGTGGCGCTACACCCTGTGGTCGGTTGGGGCCTTCCAC
>JBPRGE010000117.1:0-1925 GCA_051418035.1 Candidatus Longimicrobiales bacterium M2_2A_002 | reverse complement strand
TCGTCAAGCACTCGGTAGATGTGTGTCCGAGAATGTTCGGTTTCTGCTACAAGGTCATCGAGGGTTGCTTCACGACCGGAGCTGAGAACATCTAACACAGCGAGACCAGCCTTCGTGAGCATCGTTGTAGAGTATATTGTTTAATCATATAAAAGTGTTCCCACATTTTTGTTTACGCCTGTGATGAGCTCATCACCAGATAAATAGATGCCGTGGCTAGGCAATGTACGATGAAGTCGTGTCCGCAGCCACCGAACCGGTCCTGCCGAGAATAACCAAGCCGTAGTGCCGTCTCGGTGCGACTACGACTCGGTGAGCAGGCGGCGAAGCACGAGGTGTAGAATCCCGCCGTTCTCGACGTACCGGACGGCCGCTGGCGTGCCGACTTGTGCGGTCACGGGGAATTCGACGGTCGAGCCATCGGTTCGCTCGGCGACGACGGTGAGGTCGTCGTTCACGGCGAGGCCGTCGTCGAGGCCTCGGATGGCGACGTGCTCGGACCCGTCGAGACCGAGCGACTCCCAGGAGTCACCCTCCGCAAACTGGAGCGGGAGGACGCCCATCCCGACGAGGTTGTCGCGGAAGATGCGCTCGTAGCTCTCCGCGATGGTCGCACGAACGCCCAGAAGGTCGGTTCCCTTCGCCGCCCAGTCGCGGCTCGACCCGGTGCCGAGCTCCTCGCCGGCGAACACGACTAGCGGCGTGTCGTCCTCGCGGTAGCGGTGGCTCGCCTCGAAGACAGTCGTCTGCTTGCCTGTCGGCTGGTGAATCGTGTAACCGCCCTCGACGTCGCCGATCATCTCGTTCTCGATGCGGACGTTGGCGAAGGTGCCGCGCATCATCACCTCGTGGTTCCCCCGACGAGCACCGTACGTGTTGAACTCGTGAGGTTCGACGCCCTGGTCGACGAGCCACTCGCCGGCCGGTTGGTCGCGGCTGAACGGTCCGGCCGGGCTGATGTGGTCGGTCGTGACGGTGTCTCCCAGCAACATCAGCGTACGGGCGTCCTCGATGTCGGCGACGCCCGGTTCTGCGAGCGGGAAATCCCTGAAGAACGGCGGTTCTCTGATATAGGTCGAGCCGCTGTCCCACTCGTAGACGTCGCCGGTCGGCGCGTCGAGGGCCTCCCAGCGTTCGTCGCCCGCGAACACCTCGGCGTACTTCTCCTCGAACATCGAGGAATCGACGCTGTCGTGGACTGCCGCGTGAATCTCGTCAGCACTCGGCCAGAGGTCCGCGAGATAGACCGGCTCGCCGTCGTCGTCGGTGCCGAGCGGATCCGTTTCGAGATCGATATCCATGCGACCGGCGAGCCCATAGGCGACCACGAGCGGCGGGCTGGCGAGGTAGTTCGCCCGGACCTTCGGGTGGATGCGCGCCTCGAAGTTCCGGTTGCCAGAGAGGACGCTCGTCGTCCAGAGGTCGTGGTCGTCGATGGCGCGTTCGACGGGTTCGGGAAGTGGACCGGCGTTCCCGATGCAGGTCGTACAGCCGTAGCCGACGACGTTGTAGCCGAGGTCCTCCAAGTAGGGGAACAACCCCGATGCCTCCAAGTACTCGGTGACGACGCGACTGCCGGGCGCGAGGCTGGTCTTGACGTACGCCGGAACGTCGAGGCCGCGCTCGATGGCGTTGCGGGCGAGTAGTCCCGCTGCGAGCATCACGGACGGATTCGACGTGTTCGTACAGCTGGTGATGGCGCTGACGACGACGCTTCCGTGACCGATCTCGGTTGACTCGCCGTCGATGTCGACCTCAACACGTTTGGTCAGATCGCCCACCTCCGGCTTCGGGAGATCAGCGTCGGGTCGGTCGTCTTCGGCGCTGCTCTCGCCCAGCCAGCGCGTGAGCGCGTCCTCGTCTATCTCGTCGAGTTCGTCTTCGAACTCACCGTGGACCAATCCTCGGAAGTGCGTCTTCATGTC
>JBPRGE010000116.1:0-1614 GCA_051418035.1 Candidatus Longimicrobiales bacterium M2_2A_002 | reverse complement strand
TAGTGCCGGTAGAAGCGGGCATCTTCCGCCGCGATCACGGCGTGGCGAAAGTGGGGTGAGATCTCCTCCAGCGGCCGCCACCGGTACTCCCGCGCGGGCTCCGCATCTGCCAGCACGCGCTCGACCATCCGCTGCACCTGGACGCCCGTCGTCAACGGGGGAAAGAAGCGGAGGTAGAACAGGCCCATGAAGCACAGTGCGTAGAAGGCAAGGGGCAGCACCACCGCTGCGAGCCCTGCGCGACGGGCCCACTTCCAGGCCCGCCGCGGCGACGCGTCCCCCGACTGCGCCGGCGTCACGGGGCGACGGCCCGCTCGTCCGGTGCCCGTGGGGGGGCGTCATCACGCTCTTCCGCCTCCCGGCTCATCTCCCACTCCCGCCACGCCGAGTAGACGACGGGGATCACGAGCATGGTCAGGAGCGTGGCACTGACCATCCCGCCTACCATGGGCGCGGCGATCCGCTTCATGACGCTGGCGCCGGTCCCGTGGCCCCAGAGGATCGGCAGCAGGCCGCCGATGACGGCGCTGGCGGTCATGATCACGGGCCGGAGCCGCTGGCCGGCGCCCTCCCGGACGGCCTCGAAGAGCTCGAGGCGGCCCCGGAGCCGGCCCTCGCGCCGTCGCTTCTCGTAGGCCTGGTCGAGGTAGACCAGCATCACCACCCCGATCTCGGCGGCCACGCCGGCCAGGGCGATGAGCCCGATCACCGACGCCACCGACCAGTTGTAGCCGGCCGCCCACATCAGGAGCACGCCGCCCACCATGGCGAATGGCAGCGACAGCATCACGATCAGCGACTCGCCCACGCTCTTGAAGTTGAAGTACAGGAGCAGGAAGATGATCAGCAGCGTGGCCGGGACCACGTACTGGAGCTTCTGCTTCGCCCGCTGCATGTACTCGTACTGGCCCGACCACTGGATCGTGTAGCCGGCGGGCAGCTCCACCATCTCGTCGACCATGGCCTTGGCGTCGGCCACGTAGCTGCCGATGTCCCGGTCCACCACGTCCAGGAAGACCCAGGCCGTGGGGAACGCGCCCTCGGTCTTGATCACCATCGGCCCGCTGGTCATGGAGATGTCGGCCACCTGGCCCAGCGGGACCTGGGCGGTGCCGGAAGAGCCCATCTGCATCCCGGCGCCCCCGTTCATCCGACCCATGTCCATGCCGGCCATGGCGGGCGAGGCGCTGCCGGAGCCGCCCATGCTCCCGCCCCGGCGCATCCCCACGGGGATCAGCAGCTCGGCCAGCTTCTCGGGCTGATCGCGGAGCTCCTGCGGGTAGCGGAGCCGGACGCCGTACCGCTCCCGGCCCTCCACGGTCTGGGTGATCTGCATCCCGCCCACGGCGGAGCTGATGACCATCTGGATGTCCTGCACGTTGAGCCCGTAGCGCGCCGCGGCCACACGGTCGATGTCGATGTCGATGTAGTAACCGCTGACGGCCCGATAGGCGAACGCCGACAGTGTGCCGTGCACAACGCTGGCCGCAAGCTCGATCTGATTCCCGATCCGGGACAGCACCTCGAGCTCGGGCCCGAACACCTTCACGCCCACCGGCGTCCGGATCCCGGTGGCCAGCATGTCGATCCGGCCCTTGATGGGCATGGTCCACG
>JBPRGE010000115.1:0-23858 GCA_051418035.1 Candidatus Longimicrobiales bacterium M2_2A_002 | reverse complement strand
CTGGACGTGGACCTGGAGGCGGTGGAGGGCAGCGGCCCTCAGGGCCGCGTCACCGCCGACGATGTGGAGGCCGCGGCGGGCGAGACCGAGGGGGAGCCGGAGGAGGCCGCGCCCGAGGCCGAGGAAGCCGGCGTCGAGGGTCGCCGTGCGCCGGGCATCCTGGGCCCCACGCTGGTGGAGGAGGTCCCGTCGCTGCCGGACTTCGGCGAGTGGGGCGAGGTGGAGCGGACGAAGCTGCGGAGCGTGCGCCGGACCATCGCCGAGCGGATGGCCGTGTCGTGGTCGCAGATCCCCCACGTCACCCACGAGGACGTGGCGGACATCACGGCGCTGGAATCGCTCCGGCAGGAGCACGTGGACGAGGTGGAGGAGGCGGGCGGGAGCCTGACGCTGACCGCGTTCGTCCTGAAGGCGGCGGTGGCGGCGCTGAAGGAGCACCCCCGGTTCAACGCGAGTCTGGACGTGGCGGCCCGCGAGCTGATCCTGAAGAAGTACCACCACGTGGGCGTGGCGGTGCACACGGAGCGAGGGCTCATGGTTCCCGTCATCCGGGACGTGGACCGGAAGAGCATCAGGGAGCTGGCCGTGGAGCTCACGGAGCTGGCGGAGCGGACCCGGGAGGGCGACGTGAAGCCCGGCGAGATGCGGGGCGGCACGTTCACGGTGACGAACCCGGGGACCATCGGCGGGACCGCGTTCACGCCGATCATCAACTGGCCGCAGGTCGCGATCCTCGGCACGGCCCGGGCCCGGGAGGTGCCGGTGGTCGAGGCCGGGATGGGCGACGAGGCCGGCTCCGGCCCGTCGCTCTCGACCCGCCTCGAGCTGCCCCTCGTGCTGGGCTTCGACCACCGGGTGAACGATGGCGCCGATGCCGCCCGGTTCGTCCGGACCGTGGTGGAGGTCCTGGAGGACCCGGAGCGGCTGCTGCTGGAGACGTAGGAGACCTGCCGTTGACGATCGGGTAGGAGCAGGCGCCCCGCTTCAGGGCCGGCGCACCGACCGGCCTCGCTCGAACCCTTCCCGGACGAAGTCCCGGTAGTCCTCGTACTCGGGCTCGTCCTCCAGGTCCAGCTCCTCTTCCCGCTCCCGGGCCGCCGCTTCCCAGGCCTCGCGGACCCGGGGCTCGGCGTCTGCGAAGGGCATCCCGATCAGCGCGGGGCTCAACCCGGCGATGTGCCCGAAACCGTACCCGATGGTGGCCTGGGGCCACGTCAGTGGCGACGGGTGCTTCTCGTAATGGGCCCGGTACTCCTCCTCGAGCTCCGCCCAGTCCTCGAGCGAGTCGGCGATGTTCTCGGCCGCCTTCTCACCGGCCCACCAGCCGCCCGCAGCGCCGATCACGCCGCCCAGGATCGTGCCCAGCGGGCCGGCGGCGGCGCTGCCGATCCCGGCGCCTGCCAGCACGCCGGCGATCCCGCCGACGGCCTCGCCCGCCTGCTCGCCCGCGTCCGGTCCGATGGGCTCCTCCGGTGGTGATGTCACGTGCTCCTCCTTCATGGTCCGCGTTCACGTCGCTTCGATGCACCGACCGCTCACGCACCGCGCCCGCGGGCTCCGCCTGGCGTCGAACCCCGAGGGCGGGCACGCATCCGTCGACAGGCGCAAGACCGGGGCCGCACGGCTTGTGTGAGGGTGGGGTGCCCACCCTCGTCGGTCCCGGCGCATGTACCAACGATCGGCCGGACGCTCCCCGGTCATGGGGGCGCTCGCGGCGCGCCCAGGATACGATCCCCGGCCGCGGCGGCCAGATCCGCCGCTCGATCCCCGTCCCCGGCAATCGCCATCAGGTCGAGGCCCTGGCCCGTCTCGAGGCTGGTCGGGGACAGGAGCAGCACTCCTTCGGCCTCGCCCCGGTGAAAGAGCAGCTCATCCAGCGCATTCAGCGCTTTCTCCGCGGGAATGCAACGGCCGGTGGGGGAGGTCCGATGGACGATGAGAAAGGGATGCTCGCTCCAGTCGCCGACGAGTCGCTCGGCCGCGGTCATGGGGATGGACGCGCCGCCCCAGCGGCCGTTGCACTCCACCCAGTGGACGGCAAGGCGGCCTGCGTCGGACTCCACCAGGATGGCGTCGAAGCTGCACCGACCCAGCCAGCCCAGCGCCTGGAACAGGGTCGCCAGGAGCCCCGCCTCCCGGGCCAGCGTCTGCTGAACCGGGTCGGGCAGCGTGGACGGCACCCCACCGCTGAACGCGCCGTGCTCCCCTTCGCACCACTGGTCGATGACGGCCTCCACGATGGGCGGGCCATCGTCGGCCCGGGGAATCCATGTCTGGACCGAGGGGGAGGCGAAGACCGGTGCTTCCCAGACGGCCACCTGGAGTGGGAAAACGTCCTCCGGGTCCAGGCCACCGAAGAACTGCCGGAGCATGGGCTCCACGGCCGGGGCCGGCGACCGGGCGATGGCCTCCTTCGGGATCACCAGGTTGCCCTCGCCGGCCGCCGCCGACCGCAGCCGCACCGCCAGCCTGTCATGCGGGCCCCCGAGTGCGCCGAGAAGATCGACCAGCTGGTCCAGGGACTCGGCCGGCGCCGCGGGCGGTGTGGAGCCCTGACCCAGCACCGCCATCACCTGCTTCGTGAACCAGAGCTTGTCATTGACCCGCTCCGAGAGGGCCGGGGGCGGACCCTCCACCAGCACCTGCACGTCGCCCCGGTTCCCGATTTCGCCGGCCAGCTCCCAGACCTCCGAGTTCGAGATGTACGGGCGAACGGTGAAGCGCCCGGCCTCCCGGGCCCGGCCGGCCAGGTCCTCGAGGAGCCGGTCATCGCGACGGGCTGCGGCCGCCAGGCTGACACCGGGCGTGCGCTGGACTCTGCGGACAGGGGCTCCGTCGAGGGCCAGCAGCTCCCGGGTATGCGCCTCGAAGGCCTGGCTCCGGCGGACGCCCACCACCACCGTGTCCGCGTCAGCGGCCAGGAGAAGACCCCGGTACTCCAGAAGGCCGCGCCCGCCCGCGCCCGCGGGACGGGTCCGGCTGATGTCATGGATCACGAGCCCGGGGCCGTCCTGGATACCGGACCGGACCGCGGGTACGGCCGCCAGATCGGCCCGAAGCGCCTCGTCGTCCCGGAGGAGGCCGGCGGCCAGGGACCGGATCCGCTTCTCCTCCTCCGCGCCCGGCTCCACCGTGAAGCGCTGGCGAACAGGAAGAGCGGGATGAGGACGTACGACCGGCCGCTGGCCGTCCTTCTCCGTGGGGCTCACACCGATCGTGTCCGGTCCACGAGTCGGTCGATCAGGCGGCGGACCTCGTCGGGGCCGGAAAGGGCGTACCGCGCGGAGGTCCACCGATCGTCATCTTCGCCCCGGACCACGACCGCCAGGCCGGCGGCGGGGAGTGCCCGGAACGCGTTTTCGTCGGTGACGTCGTCTCCCACATAGACCGGACGACTGGGCCGATCGGAATCGATCAGGTCGAGAATCGAATCGACTGCGATGCTGAAGCGCTTCCTCTCGATCGCGGCCCCGTCGATCTCGCCGATCTGATCCCGGAGCTCGTCTTCGGCCGCGTCGAGGACCGGGAGCCAGTCCCGGGCGTGCTCGTGCTCCGTTCCGTCCGGCTCCAGGATGTGGAGGCCGTGGCTCCCGGCGTAGTAGAGGCCGTCCACGCCGACGAAATCGCGCAGGACCTCGAGATCGCGGCCGCTGATGACCGATACCGGGAGCTGGTGCCGTGCCGACCGGAGGCTGCGCCGCGTCGCGGCGGGCAGCCGTGCCTCTTGAGGGTCGTCCACGATCGGGGTCAGGGTCCCGTCATAGTCGAGGAAGAGCGCGGGTGCGCCGGACGCGACCAGATCCGTCAGCACGTGCTCCCGGTCGAACAGGATCGGGAGATCCCGGATCCGGGCCCGGCTCCGGGGATCGGTTTCGCTTTTGCATGTCACCTCCCGTGGGCGAGAGCCGATGCCTCTGCCGATCCCTGCTTGCGCGGAACGGCTTCTGCAGCACTTCCGATGCAGATGCCATTCCCGAATTGCGAGGCCGATCCATGACTTCCGATCGCCGGTTCGCAGTACGACTCGAAGAGCTCACGAGCGATGACGTGGATCGGGTCGGCGGGAAGAACGCATCGCTGGGAGAGATGATCCGGTCTCTCGGTGACTTCGGCGTCCGCGTCCCCCGGGGTTTCGCCACCACGGCTCATGCGTACCGGACCTTCGTGGAGCACAACGACCTCGAGGATAGAATCCGGGATGTCCTGTCCAGTGCGAATCTGGACGATGAGGGACTCGAGAAGGCGGGCCGGTCGGTCCGGCAGATGTTCACGGAAAGCGAGTTTCCCGAAGGGGTGGCCGACGCGATACGGAAGGCCTACCGCGAGCTGAGCGAACGGTACGACACGGAAGCCGTGAGCGTGGCCGCCCGGAGCAGCGCCACGGCGGAGGACCTGCCGGAGGCGAGCTTCGCGGGGCAGCAGGAGAGCTTCCTGAACCTCACGGGAGAGGAGCCGCTCCTTGCCGCCTGCCGGAAGTGCTACGCCTCGCTGTTCACCGACCGGGCCATCGCCTACCGCGAGGATAGGGGGTTCGACCATCTCGACATTGCCCTCTCCGTGGGCGTCCAGAAGATGGTGCGCTCCGACCAGGCGGGCGCCGGCGTGATGTTCACCATCGACACGGAGACGGGGTTCCCCGATGTGGTGATGATCAACGCCGCGTGGGGGCTGGGCGAGAACGTGGTCCAGGGAACGGTGAATCCTGACCAGTACGTAGTGTACACGCCGTTCCTGGAAGACGAATCGCTGCGTCCGATCATCGGTAAGACACTGGGCGAGAAGGCGAAGAAGATGGTCTACGGCTCCGGCGATGAGGGCCCTACGAAGAACGTCGAGGCGAGCCAGGAGGAACGGGAGCGTTTCGTCCTGAGCGATGACGAGATCCTCCGGCTGGCCCGGTGGGGGCGTGTCATCGAAGAACACTACGGCCGCCCGATGGACATCGAGTGGGCCAAGGACGGCGAGCGTGACGAGATCTATATCGTGCAGGCGCGTCCCGAAACGGTGCAGTCCCGGGTCGAGCCGTCGACACTGAAGGCGTACTCGCTGCAGGAGGAGGGCGAGCGGCTGGTGAGCGGTCTGGCGATCGGGGAGGCCATAGCCACGGGGCCCGTGCAGGTGATCCTGGATGTGGACGAGATCGACCGGTTCGAAAAGGGCGCCGTGCTCGTCACGGGCATGACCGACCCCGACTGGGTGCCGGCAATGAAACGGGCGGCCGCCGTGGTCACGGACCACGGAGGTCGGACGTCGCACGCGGCCATCGTGAGCCGGGAGCTGGGCGTCCCGGCCGTCGTGGGCACGGGTGAGGGCTCTTCGGTGCTCGAGGACGGCGCCGACGTCACGGTCTCGTGCGTGGAAGGCGATGAGGGTCACGTGTACGAAGGCGCTCTGGAGTTCACGGAAGAAGAGCTCGAGCTCGGGGAGCTGCCGGAGACCGAAACCACCATCATGATGAACGTGGCGACCCCGGCCGCGGCCATGCGCTGGTGGCGGCTGCCGTGTCAGGGGGTGGGACTGGCCCGCATGGAGTACCTGATCAACAACGTGATCAAGGTCCACCCGCTGGCGCTGACCCGCTATGACGAGATCGAGGATGATGAGATCCTCGAGGAGATCGACGCGGCCACACGGGGCTGGGAGGATCGCGAGGAGTTCTTCGTGGCGCTGCTCGCCCGGGGGATCGCCACCATCGCAGCGGCCCAGCACCCGGATCCGGTCATCGTCCGGATGAGTGACTTCAAGACCAACGAGTACGCCGACCTGCTGGGCGGGTCGCAGTTCGAGCCGCAGGAGGCGAACCCGATGCTCGGCTGGCGCGGCGCTTCCCGCTACTACAGCGATGACTACCGCGACGGGTTCGCCCTGGAGTGCCGGGCGATCCGCCGGGTCCGGGAGGAGATGGGCTTCCGCAACGTCATCATCATGATCCCGTTCTGCCGGACGCCCGGCGAGGCGGACCGGACCCTCGAGGTTCTGGCGGAGAACGGGCTGGAGCGTGGACGGAAGGGGCTCGAGGTTTACGTGATGGCCGAGGTCCCGTCCAACATCATCGAGGGCGAGGCCTTCGCGAAGCGCTTCGATGGCTTCTCCATCGGCACGAACGACCTGACGCAGCTCACACTCGGAGTGGACCGGGACAACGAGAAGCTGCAGTACCTGTACGACGAGCGGGAGCCGTCCGTCGAGCGGCTCATCCGGCAGCTGATCGAGCGGGCCCACAAGCAGGACCGCAAGGTGGGGCTCTGCGGCCAGGCGCCCAGCGATCATCCGGAGTTCGCGGAGTTCCTGGTCGAGGCCGGTATCGACTCCATCTCGGTGAATCCCGACAGCGTGCTCCAGGTCATTGAGCACGTGGCCCGCGCGGAAGGGAAGGACCGGTGAGCGGGCGGAACGGCGACCGGTCCAGCGACGCCCAGCACGTCATCGGGCGGCTGCTCGACGCCGATCAGGCGGCGGCCGAGCGGGTCCGGGAAGCGGAGGAGGCGGCGGACCGGCGGGCGGAGGAGGCCCGGGAGGAGGCCGATGCGTTCGTGGAGCGTCATCGGCAGCGGGTCCGGGACCGGGCGGCGGCGGCGTTGAGACGAATGAAGGCCGCGGTGAACGAGGAGGCCGACTCCCGGGTCCGGGAGGCCGAGGAGGCGGTGCGGACGGTCCGCGACCGCGCGGACGAAAGGGGAGAGGACGCGGTCGAGCTGCTCGTCGACTGGGTTGTGCTGGAGCGGGAAGACTGATGCCGTCGATTCTCGGACCGGTACGGTACGCGGCGGTCAACGCCCGGCTTCGTGCGCGACTCCGGCTCCTGGATGATCGGGACTGGGACCGGCTGCTGCAGAGCGCTGACGTGGACGGCGTGGTCGATGTGCTCCGCTCCACGGGCTACCGGGAGGCCCTGGAGCCCGCGGAGACGGCGGGCCCGGTGCAGCTCGAACGGCGGCTGGCGGCTCGGGTCGCCCGGGACTTCCGGCTGCCACTGGCGTTCGTGCGGGGGAAGCCGGGCGGGCTCCTGGAGTGGGTGTGGCGTCGGTTCGAGGTGGACAATCTGAAGACCGTTCTCCGGGGCGTCGAGCGCTCCGTGGACGCCGGCCGGCTCCACGAGATGCTGGTGCCGCTGGGCGACGATTCGACCGTCGACTGGCGGGGCCTCAGCCAGGCCGGCTCCGTCCAGGCGGTCGTGGAGCAGCTGGAAGGCACGTTCTACGGGCAGGTCCTGGATCAGGCGATGGAGGGGTACCGCGGGGACGTGGGGCTCTTCGCGCTGGAGGTGGCCCTGGACTTGGCGTGGCGGCGGCGCCTGCTGCGGCGAATCGAGGATCTCGGCGGTCGGGACCGGCGGGAGGCCCGGCGGTTCCTCCGGACCCGGATCGAGGTGGAGAACCTGTCCTGGGCCTGCCGGTACCGTCGCTTCAGCCGGCTCGACCCCGCGGAGATCCTCGGGTACACGCTGCACCGTCGTCTCCGGGTCGACGATCGAGTGGTGCGGCGTGTTGCGACGGGCGCCGATCCGGGCTCCATCGCTCACGAGCTCTGGGGGCATCGCGTATCCGGACTCCAGGAGGCCGCGGGCGGGGACGACGCGGACGTGGTGGTGGAGCTGGAACAAGCAATGACGCGCGGCCTCCACAACGAGGCGCGGCGGGTCTTCCGCAGCTACCCCTTCCACTTGGGCGTGATCCTGGCCTGGCAGACTCTTCTGGAGGACGAAGTCCGGGACGTGGTGACGGTGATCGAGGGGGTCCAGGCGGGATGGCCACCGGAGCAGATCGGTCGGCAGCTGATCCGGGAGGCGCCATGAGGCTGCGGAAGCGGCCGGAACGCTGGCGCGCGACGCTCGTCATCCCGTTCGCGGAGCTGTGCGGCGTGATGGCACGGCTGATCGCGCTGGACGATGTCGAGCTCACGGAGCCGCCGCGGGTGCCACCCGATTGGCAGACGGTGGTGGGTGCCTGGAGCGAGCGAGCGGGACGCTATCGGGAGTCGGCGCAGCGAGCGACCGGCCTGATGGGTCGACTCGACCTGACCGTGCAGGATCACCCGCCCACGCCCGAGACGCTGGATCCCCGGAGCGATCTCACGGAGATGGCGGAAACGCTCGACGCGGCCGCGGCGGACATCGAAACGTGGTGGGCCCGCCGGGACGAGCGGGAGGAGCGGATCGCCCGGCTCGAGCGCCAGCGGACCGACGTGGCGTCGCTTCGCGATCTGGAGCTCCCGCTGGAAGAGATCGCGGGGGCTCGGTTTCTCTACGTGAAGCCGGGGACGGTATCCGGACGCGACCTCGGACGCCTCGAAGTCCGGCTGGCCCGGAAGCCCGTCCTCGTGCTGTCCATGGCCGAGACGGATGACCGGGCGGTGATCCTCGCCGCCACGCTCACGGAGCACGCCCCGGTCCTCGAGCACGAGATGCAGGAGGCCGGCGTCGACCTCGTGGATCTGCCGTCCGACGTCGTCGGGAAGCCGGAGGAGACCCTCCAGGCCATCGACGACGAGCTGGAGAGGCTGACCGACCGGAACCGCGTGGAGCGTGAGCGTGAAGAGCTCGTGCATCGCTGGGGCGAACGGCTGCACAGGATCCGGGAGCGTGCGAGGCGGGACCGGATCTTCGCCGAGATCATGACCCGGTCAGCGCGACGGGGCGGCCTCTTCATGGTCGGCGCGCGCCTCCCGGATTGTGCCCGGGAATCCCTCGAGCGCGCGACGTCCGCGGCGTGTCTGGTGACGGTCGTTCCGGCCGGTACGACGGCGGGGGAGGGGCGCTGAGATGCTCAGGCCGGCAGCGATGAAGAAGATCAACATCTTCCTCCCGGAGGAGGATGTCGAGGATACGGTCGTGGCCCTCGCCCGACTGGGCACGCTCGACCTGACGCGGTCCCGGGGCGACTGGGGCGAGGATACCGAGCGAGACTGGCGCGACCTCGAAGACCGGTACGAGAGACTGACCCGGCGTCTCGCGAGGCTGCTGGACACGCTCGACATCGGCCGCGAGGGCGGGCCCCGTCCGGAGGATGTCGAGCTGCGGAGCGACGCGGACGAGCTGGAAGCGCTGCTCGAGTCCGTGGAAGAGGAGGTCGGGGACTGGCGGGATCGGAAGGAGGAGAACGACCGGCGCATCGAACGCCTCGAGATGTTGATCCGCAGCGTGGACACCATGGCCCCGCTGGGTGTGCCCGTGGAACGGATCCGGGACACCGAATGGCTGTATCTGCGCACGGGCACGGTCGCCCGCGAGAATCTCGAGGTGCTGGAGACGGCGCTGTTCCGGATCCCGTTCGCGATCCTGCCGGTTCACCGGCGCGACGACCGGGTTCTCGTCTTCGCGGCCAGTGCCCGGGAGCACCGGGCTGTCCTCGATGCGGCGCTCCGCAGCGTGTTCGTGGAGCCGCTGGATCTCCCGGACGATGTCAGTGGCACACCGGGCGAGGTCCTCGATACGCTGGAAAGGCGGCTCCGTGAGGCCCGACAGGAGCGGCGAGAGCTGGAGGCTGAGAAGGACCGTCTGGCCGCGCAGTGGCGCGATTCGCTGCTCCTCCGGTGGCGACAGGGGCGCACGGACCGGCGGGTGGCGGGCGCGCTCGGACGCCTGGCCCGGCGGGGCGACCTGTATCTCGTGCAGGCCTGGGTTCCCACGGACGCCGAGGATGCGGCGGTGGCTGCCGTGCGTCGTGTGACAGGTGACCGGGCCGACATCGAGCTGCTCGGGGCGAGGCGGCGGAGCGAGCGTCATGGCGCACCGGTTCTGCTGCGCAACCCGCGCATCCTCAAACCGTTCCAGGACGTTCTCTCGACCTTCGGGTTTCCGGCCTACAACGAGGTGGACCCCACACCGCTCGTGGCCGCCACGTTCCTCCTCATGTACGGCATGATGTTCGGCGACGTGGGGCACGGGACGCTGCTCGCCATGGCCGGCATGTGGCTGTTCGGGAGCGGGCGCTCCCGGATGCTGGGCGGACTCATCGCGGCGGCGGGGATGAGCGGTGTCGCGTTCGGATTCCTGTACGGGAGCGTGTTCGGGCGGACCGGCCTCCTGCCCGTCGTCTGGCTCGAGCCACTCGACAGCATCATGGAGATCCTCGTCTTCTCCGTGGCCGCCGGGGTCGCGCTCCTGACGGTCGGCATCGTGCTCCACCTCGCGAGTGCCGCCTGGTCACGAGACTGGGGTGACTTCCTGGTCGACCGGAACGGGCTGGCCGGGCTGGTCCTCTACACCGTGCTCGTGCTCGCCGCGCTGGAGGCGCTGGGGCGGCTCGACCTCCCCCGGATCCTGCTGGCCCTCGTGGGGACTGCTGCGGCCACCGCGATCTTCTTCCACGACCCGCTGAGCCGTCTGCTGCGGGGGGAGCACCCGCTGATCGAAGCCGGCGGGCTGGAGTTCTCCATCCAGGCCGGCGCCGAGCTGTTCGAGACCCTGATCAGCTATCTGAGCAACAGCCTGTCGTTCGTCCGCCTGGGCGCCTTCGCCGTGGCCCACGCGGGGCTCAGCGAGGTGGTCTTCCTCCTCGGGGACCTGGCCGGCTCCCCCTGGCGCTGGGCGGTCATCGCCATCGGCACGGTGATCATCGTGGGGTTCGAAGGGCTGATCGTCGGGGTCCAGACGCTGCGGCTCGAATACTACGAGTTCTTCGGCAAGTTCTTCAGGGGCACCGGGAGTCCGTACCGGCCGCTCCGGCTGCCGGACCTGGTGGACGCGACGGGAGGGCGGGGATGATGACGGAACGCACGATTCTCGGAACGGGGAGTGGGAGGCAAACGTGAACATGCTGCTCTGGGGACCGCTGCTGCTCGGCCTGGCGGCGGGAGGAATCATCATGCGACGGCTCGGTCGCGGCGCCCGGGTGCGGGCGCTGGTGGGCACGTTGACGGCGGCGAACGGGACGCTGGCCCTGGTCGGACTCGGGGGCGCTCTCCTCTTCTGGCTCGCCGACCCGACGCCGGCGCTCGCACTGGCGCTCTTGCAGGAGACCGGCGCGGGTGCCGGCGCCGGGAGCGTCGCCATCGGGGCCGCGCTCGCGACGGGGCTGGCCGCCATTGGCGCCGGGATCGCCGTGGGCATCGCCGGGGCCGCCGCCATCGGCGCGATCACCGAAAAGCCGGAAACGCTGGGACGAACACTCATCTTCGTCGGACTCGCCGAGGGGATCGCGATCTACGGGCTGATCATCTCCTTCATGATCCTGCAGGGCGGTGGTGGATGAGTGCGTACGTCATCGGTGATTTGAACACGGTGGAGGGCTTCAGGCTCATGGGCTTTCCGGGTCGGGCCGTGGAGACCGAGGCCGAGGCACGGGAGGCGCTCGACGACGCGTTGAATCGGTCCGGAACAGCGCTCCTGCTCATCGGCGAGAGGTGGGCCGATGCGCTCCGCGATCGGGTAGACGCGGCCATGGGCCGGGAGGAGGGTCCCGTGGTCCTGGAGGTGCCGGGCCCGGGCCGGGCCGCGCAGGAGAGACCATCGCTGCGGGAGCGGGTGCGATCCGCGGTGGGCATCCGGATCGGCGCACCGGGACGGGGCGGATGAAGACCATCATTGGGGACCCGGAGGAAGTGGTCACGGCCGTCGAGCATCAGGCCCGACGCGCGGCCCGCGACCGCGAGTCGGAGGGCGAGGAACGCGTCCGGGAGCTACGGCGCCGCAGAACAGAGCGCGCGCGGGAGGCACGTCGCGCCGTGATCGATGCGGCCCGTTCCGCCCTGGTGTCCCATCGACGGAGTCGGCTCCCGGACGCGGCGGCCCGGGCCCGCCGGATGCGACTCGAGGCGCGTGATGAAGTGCTCGAGCAGGTCTGGAGCCGGGCAGAGAGCAAGCTCCGGGATCTCACCGGGGAAGACGAGTACGAAGCGGTGCTGCGGCAGCTCGCGATGCGGGCCGCCCGGGCCATCGACACCTCCCCCATCCTCCTGGCCGCGGACCCGGATGGCCACGAGCTGCTGGACGAGGAACGACTGGAAGAGTGGAGCGAGAGCGCCACCGAAGAGGCAGGCCGTGATGTCGTCTTCCAGCGCCGCTCGGAGCCGGCGGAGACGTGGGGCGGCCTCATCGCACAGGACGAAGAAGGCCGGCGCCGGGCCGACCTGACGTTCTCGACCCGGCTCCGGACCGCCCGGGAGGAGTTCAGGGACCGTGTGGCCGACGTGCTGGTGAGGGACGCATGAGCACGGAGCCGGTCGGCACGCTGACCTGGATCAGCGGCCCGGTGGTACAGGCCCGTCGTGAAGGCTCGATCGCCATGGCGGACCAGGTCTGGGTGGGGGAGGCGAAGCTGGCCGGCGAGGTGATCCGGGTCGAGCGAGATCGGGCCACCATCCAGGTCTATGAGGACACGTCGGGCCTCGGACTGGGGGAGCCGGTGGCCACGCTCGGCCGATCCCTCTCGGTGGAGCTCGGCCCGGGGCTCGTGGGCGCCACGTTCGACGGGATCCAGCGGCCGCTGGATGCGCTGCGGGAACAGACCGGCATTTGGGTGGGGCGCGGCGTCGCTCCGCCCGCGCTCGACCGCGACAGGGAATGGCCCTTCGAGCCGCGTGCGTCAGAAGGCGACGAGGTCTCACCGGGCGCGGTTCTGGGCGTGGTCCAGGAGACCGGGCTGGTCGAGCACCGGGTGCTGGTCCCGCCCGGGGCGCGTGGCACGATCGTGGACTGCGCCTCCGAGGGAGAGTACCGCGTCGAGGACCGCCTGGCCGTGGTGGAGGATGAGAGCGGCGAGACCCAAGAGCTCCGGCTGCTCAGGCGCTGGCCGGTGCGTCGGCCCCGGCCCTCCGCCGCCCGTCTGCAGCCCACCATCCCCCTCATTACGGGGCAGCGCGTGCTCGACACCTTCTTCCCCGTGGCCCGCGGTGGCGCGGCGGCCGTGCCAGGCCCGTTCGGGAGCGGCAAGACCATCATCCAGCAGAGCCTCGCCAAGTGGTCGGACGCCGAAATCATCATCTACGTCGGCTGCGGGGAGCGAGGGAACGAGATGACCGACGTGCTTGAGGAGTTCCCGGAGCTGGAAGACCCCCGCACTGGCCAGCCGCTCATGGAGCGAACCATCATGCTGGCCAACACGTCGAACATGCCGGTGGCCGCCCGGGAGTCGAGCATCTACACCGCCGTGACCATGGCGGAGTACTACCGGGACCAGGGGTATGACGTGGCGCTCATGGCCGACTCCACGTCCCGGTGGGCCGAGGCGCTGCGGGAGATCTCGGGCCGTCTGGGCGAGATGCCGGCCGAGGAGGGCTACCCCGCCTACCTCCCGTCGCGCCTCGCCTCCTTCTACGAGAGGGCCGGCCGCGTCGCGACACTGGGCGGCGACGAGGGGTCCGTGACGATCATCGGCTCCGTCTCCCCGCCGGGCGGTGACTTCTCCGAACCCGTGACCCGGCACACCAAGCGGTTCGTCCGCAGCTTCTGGGCGCTGAGCCGGGACCTTTCCAGTGAGCGGCACTACCCGGCCGTGGACTGGTTCGACAGCTACAGCCTCTATGTGGACCGGATGGAGGACTGGTGGGAAGACCGGACCGGCCGGGACTGGGCCGGGCTCCGCGACCGGGCGTACCGGATACTCCAGCGGGAGTCGGACCTCCAGGAGATCGTGCAGCTCGTGGGGCCCGAGGCGCTCTCGGACGAGGAGCAGTGGGTCCTGGAAGCGGCACGCTACCTCCGGGAGGGATTCCTGCAGCAGAACGCCTTCCACCCCGTGGATGCATACGCGGCGCCCGAGAGGCAGGCCGCGCTCCTCGAGCTCCTGGTCCGGCTCCATGACCGGGGGCGGGAGCTGATGGAGGACGGTGTGTCGCTGGAACAGATCCGCGATACCCTCGACCGGCCCCGGATCCTCGGACTCAAGGAGGAGGTCGGGAACGACGAGGTCGACCGCCTCCAGGAGGAGTGGGAACGTGTCGACCACGCTCTCGGAGAGCTGGGCCCCGGGGACGCGGACGAGAGCCGCGGGGAGGAAGAGGCGAGGCAATGACCGGGTCCACCGAGGTGTTGCTCGAGCACGAGGGTGCCAGCCGGATCGAGGGTCCGCTGGTCATCGTGGAAGGCGCCCGCGAGGCCAGGTACGCCGAGATGGCCGAGGTGGTCACCCCGGACGGGGCCGTCCACGTCGGGCGCGTGCTGGAGGTCGGCGAGGACCGGGCCGTAGTGGAGATCTGGGGCGAGAGCACCGGTTTCGACCCATCCAATCTCCGGGTCCGGTTCCGGGGTCGACCGTTCCGGGCACCGGTCGCCCGTGAGATGCTCGGCCGGGTCCTCGATGGACGGGGTCGCCCGCGCGACGGGCTGCCGGAGCCGGTGGGGGAGAAGCGAGTGGACATCCACGGCCCGGCCATCAACCCGGCGGCCCGGGCGTATCCCCGGAGCTGGATCCAGACCGGCATCTCGGCGATCGATGGGATGAATACGCTGGTGCGCGGGCAGAAGCTGCCGATCTTCTCCGGCAGCGGGATGCCCCACGACGAGCTGACCGCCCAGATCGCTCGGCAGGCGCGGGTCGTGGGAGAAGCCGGTCGGTTCTCCCTGATCTTTGCGGCCATCGGGATCGGCCACGACACGGCCGACCGGTTCCGGCATACGATCCGTGAGAGCGCCGCCGGGGAGACCACGGCGCTGTTCCTCAACCTGGCCGATGATCCGCCGATGGAGCGGATCATCACGCCCCGGGTCGCGCTGGCCCTGGCGGAGTTTCTCGCCTTCGAGCATGGCCGTCACGTGCTGGTGATCCTCACGGACATGACCAACTACGCGGAGGCCCTGAGGGAGCTGTCCACCCGTCGCGAAGAGGTGCCCACGCGGAAGGGGTTCCCCGGGTACCTCTACAGCGATCTGGCCAGCATCTACGAACGGTGTGGCCGGGTTCAGGGACGGGACGGCTCCGTAACCCAGATGCCCGTCCTCACCATGCCGAACGACGACATCACCCACCCCGTCCCGGACCTCACCGGCTATATCACCGAGGGACAGATCGTCTTCGACCGGGAGCTGCACCAGCAGGGGGTGTATCCACCGATCGATGTGCTGGGCAGCCTCTCCCGACTCATGAAGGACGGAATCGGCGAGGAACAGACCCGGGCCGACCACGAGGAGCTGGCCAATCAGCTCTACGCCGCCTACGCCCATGTCGAGGAGGCCCGTGACCTCGCCGAGATCATCGGGGAGGAGGAGCTCGGCGCGACCGACCAGAGGTACCTCGATTTCGGCCAGGCGTTCGAGGAGCGGTTCATCGCGCAGACGCAGGACGAGGAGCGCCCACTCGAGCAGACGCTCGACCGCGGCTGGCAGGTGCTCGGTCGACTGCCCAGGGAGGAGCTCACGCGCGTCCCGGAGGACATCCTCGATGCCCGCTATCCGGCGAGCGAGGAGGAGTGATGGCGGGAGAGAACGTTGCTCCCACCCGCGGGAACCTCCTCGAGCTCCGCGATCGCCTCGACCGGGTGCACCGTGCGCATCGGCTGCTGAGCCGGAAGCGGGAGGCGCTGCTCCAGCAGCTCCAGGACGCCATTGCGGAAGCCGAAGAGCTGGAGCAGGAATTCCGGGAACGGATCCGCCGCGCGCATCGCAGGCTCATGGAGGCACGAATGCGCCTCGGGTCACTGCGCGTGGACGCGGCATCGCTGGCGTCGGCTGATCCACCGGGGCTGGAGGTCGGCACCCGGCCGGTCATGGGCGTGGACGTCCCGGTCATCGACCTCGTGATCCGGTCCGCCCGGCTTCCCTACGGGCCGGGAGACACCGACGCTTCGCTGGACCGCGCGCGGGCCGCGTGGCAGGATGCGGCCGAGCTCGTCGGGGAGCTGGCCGAGAAGACCGACACCGTCTGGCGGCTCGCGGCCGAGCTCCGCCGCACCGAGCGCCGCGTCAATGCCCTCGAGGACGTGGTCATCCCCCGCACCGAGTCCGCCGTCGCGAAGGTCGAGGATGCGCTCAGCGAGGCGGAGCGCGAGGAGATCGTGCACGCGAAGAAGGTCAAGTCCTCCGACTGAACGATGCATACCCGAACGCGACACGCCTTCTACAGGAGATTGCAGTGATCCAGTCAATCGCAAGCTGGCTCTCCAGCATGCTGGGACTCGGGATGCCGGGCGCCGAGCTCGACTTCCTCCACATGGCGGCCCGGGGCCTGGTCGTCTTCGCCGTCGGGATCGTCGCCGTGCGGCTGATCGCTCACCGGCGGTTCGTTTCACGCAACACGCCGTTCGATGTCATCCTCGCCATCACGCTCGGCGCCATCCTCGCCCGTGCCGTCAACGGGACGGCCCCCTTCCTGCCCACCCTGGGCTCGGCCCTCGTGCTCCTCCTCATTGACCGGCTCATCGTGGTCGCATCGTACCGATGGGAGTGGTTCCGGCATCTCGTGGGAGGACGGAGTCGACAGCTGGTGGAGGATGGCAGGCTGGACAGAAGGTTGATGCGACGGTTTCATGTGAGCCGGGAAGACCTCCTGGTGGAGCTGCGACGTCAGGGGCACATGGAGAATCTCGACCTGGTCCACGAGGCCTACCTGGAGCCGAACGGGGAGATCAGCGTGGTGGCAAAGGAGTGAATCAGCAGATCCTCGACGCATTGGCCCGATCCGAAGCGTATCCTCACCCGGTCGATCAGGTCCGGGTCGTCCAGACCCACATCTCGGTGGTCTTCCTGGCGGGGCCGTACGCGTACAAGGTCAAGAAGCCGGTGCAGCTCGATTTCGTCGATTTCACTACGCTCGAGCGACGGCGCCACTTCTGCCACGAGGAAGTCCGGCTCAACCGCCGGCTGGCCCCCGACACCTATGATGGCGTTGTCCCGATCATCGAGGGCCCGGACGGGCCCCGGGTGTCGGACGAGGCGCTGGACGACCCCGGGGAGACCGTGGCCCTGGATGCCGCCGAAGACGTGGTGGAATGGGCGGTCCGGATGGAGCGGCTGCCGCAGCAGCGGACGCTCAAGAGCCTGCTTCGCCGGGGGCGACTCGACGGCGACGACGGGGTCCGCCTCCTGCGTCGGGTCGCCCGCCTCCTCGTCGGCTTCCACACCGATGCCGACCGCGGCCGAGCGATCTCCGGGGCGGCCGACTTCCGGGCGGTGACGGCGAAGGCGGAGGACAACCTGGACGGGCTCGAGGACGCCGTCGGCGTCACGGTGAGCCGGACGGTGCTGGATCGGCTCCGGGAGCATTCGGAGCGGGCGCTGAACAGGCTCCGACCGCTGATCGAGGCCCGGGCCCGGGTGGATGTTCCGTGCGACGGGCACGGCGACCTCCGCCTCGGCCACGTCTATCACCTGGACGACGGCTCGCCCGACGGCCGGCTGGTGGTGGTCGACTGCGTCGAGTTCAACGACCGGTTCCGGTACGCGGACCCCGTGGCCGACATCGCGTTCCTCGCCATGGAGCTCGAGTTCGAGGGCCGACCGGATCTCGCCGGGATCTTCACCGGGGCCTATCTCGAGGCCGCCGACGACCCGGACGGCGCCGGGCTGCTGCCGTACTACGAGAGCTATCGCGACCTGGTCCGCGGGAAGGTGCGCACCCTCGCCGCGCAGGACCCGGAGATCCCGCCCGACGAGCGCGAGAAGGCCGCCGGTCGGGCCACGCGACACTTCCTGAGCGCCCTCGGACGGCTGGCGCCGCCCGATGAGCGCCCGGCGCTGGTCCTCCTGGCGGGGCTCCCGGGCGTCGGGAAGAGCGTGCTCGCCCGCGGGCTCGCGGAGGCGGCCGACATGGCGTGGATCGACACCGACCGGGTACGGAAACGGATCGCCGCCGACGGGGGGCCGGCCGACAGCGACGGCTTCGAAGAAGGGATCTACACGCCGGAGTGGACGGAGCGGACCTACGCCGAGTGCCTGCGTGAGGCACGCTCCGCGCTGTTCGAAGGCGGCCGCGTGGTGGTGGAAGGATCGTTCCGCAGGGGCCGGCGCCGGGCCGAGCTCCTCGACGCGGCCCGCGAGCTGGGCGTGCCCGCCGTCCTGATCGTATGCGAGGCCGACCGCGAAACGGTCCGTCGACGCCTGCTGAACCGGGACCGGAACGGCGCGGACCAGGCATCGGACGCGGACTGGAGCGTCTACCGGGAGATGGAGCGCCGCTGGGAGCCGGTGGACCGGACACGCCCGGAAGCACACCGGATTCGCACGGATCGGAGCCCCGACCGGGCGCTGCGAGAGGCGCTGCGGACCCTGCAGCAGGCGCGACTCTGCACCTCCGACCCATTCTGACGCGGAGCCGTCGCTTCGAACCGGCTCCCGGTTCGGCTCTCCCGAACCGACGACGGGACGCTCAACGGACGGAACCGATGGTGCAGCTCGCCATGTCCTTCCTGCCGGAGCGTCGCCCCTGACGGAATATATCTGAATCTACATCCATTACATCTACACTCGCTAATGGGCGTGGCTCGACTTCGGTCGCATCTTCAGAATCCCTTGACCGATGTGAGGAGCCATCATGCCGAGTTACGAGCCCGCCTCCAACGGCGCCTGTTCAAGCGAAGAATCCAGCCCGAAGACCGGCATCGATGACGGACACATCCGGGCTGTACCGGGGGTGGTGGAGTTCGAGGAGACGACCGGGTTCGCCCTGGATCTCATGAATCGAGAGGCGGTCGACGAGCTCCCCGTCGTATCTCCCGGCACCGGCAAGCTGCTGGGGATCGTCACGCGGAGAGTCCTCGAAGAAGGGTGCTGGGGTCTCGGTCACGACCCGAACCGGTGCGTCGTGCGGAGTCATCTTTCAACGGACGTCGCGTACTGTTTCCGGGATCAGCCGCTGGACGACGATGTGCTGCGTCAGTCCAGGAGCGAGCCTGTAGTCGTGGTGGACTCCCACCTCCAGCCCGTCGGCTTCCTGCAGCCTCACTGCGCAGCAGTCGATTCCGTCGTGGCCATCGACCCGGACGATGATGCCCGCGCGATCTACACCGCACTGCTCGAGCGGATTGGGTACACAGTCGAGACGGCAGCGACCCTGGACGAAGTCCTCGGCCGTCTGGCCAATGATCCGCCGGATCTCGTGATTCTCGAGCCGCTCGGGGACGACCGCGTGGTACGCCGCATATCGGGAGTCCGGGAGACTGCCGAAAACGGTTCGTGCCCACCGATCCTGGTGGCGACCTCGTGGATCGACCAGAAGTCCACCGACGCCGTCCTCTCCGCCGGGGCCGCGCGCTGTCTGCCCAAGCCGGTGACCGCCGCGTCGCTGGAGGAAGCCGTCACCGCGCTGCTCGGTACGGGCGACCCGGCGGGGGTGACGTCCGGACCGGACCGCGACGCTGCGACCAGGATCCTCGTGGTTGACGACGATGCGGAAGTCCGGGACCGGATGGCCGGTGTGCTCGAGAAGGAGGGCCATGAGGTCCGGACCGAGCCGAACGGTCGGGTCGGGGTGGCCACCGCGGCGTCCTGGCACCCGGACCTCGTGCTCATGGACCTGGCCATGCCCGAGCTGGATGGCTGGAACGCGCGGCGACTGCTGGAGCGGGGAAAGAGCACCGCCGACATCCCCGTGGTCCTGGTCAGCGGCTCCTGTGGAGAGGTGGACCGGGAGGAAATCCTGGGTGAAGGCTTCGCCGACCTCGTGCGCAAGCCGTTCACACCCGAGCAGCTTCTCCGGGCCGTCGAGGACGTTCTCGCCGGGAAACCGGCAGGAAGCAGGCGTCCTCCGGTCCGCCGTCCCATCTCGTCCCGGCATGGGCAGCGCCACGAGATCCGCGCCGAGGCGTCGTGAAGGCAGCAGGGACGATCCGGGTCCTCGTGGTGGAGTGTGACGCTGAGGTGCGTCGGTCCACGGTCGAGGTTCTCCGCCAGGGAGGCCATGAGATCCGGGCCGCGGGAGATGGCGGTACGGCCGCAGGACTGGCCCGCTCATGGAGTCCGGATGTGGCACTCCTGGGGATCGAGCCGCCACGCCTCGACGGCCGGACCGCCCACCGGATCGCCACACAGGCGCACGGCAAGTGGCGGATCCCGGTCGTGACGATCACGGCGGAGCAGGGGAGCGAGATTCCGCCGGTCGAAGGGATCGTCGCCCTGCTCCGGAGGCCGCTCACGGCCGAGGAAATCCTGACGGCGGCGGAACGGCACGCTCTGAAGAGCGCGCCTGCGGTCCGCTCTTAGCAGGTCGCCGGCGAGCTCGAGTGCTCAGAGACGGAGCGACGAGCGCCGGTCCTCGGTCAGCCGGTTGGTCCGAACCCGCATCGACGTGGCCCACACCGCTCAACGCCGGGCTTCGGGTCTCTATCCATCCCTGTATCCCCCTTCTCTATCCGGACCGATTGCCGGCGCCGCGTTTCGTGGCGTATGCTGGCGTTCCCCCTGCACCGATACCATCGAACGCGACCACTCCATTGGCGATGCCACCCGAGCAGCGAGGCCACCCCGGCGCCGGAGCCGGGCCGACGCCCACGGACGGAGCGGGCGCCTCGCGGTCCGTCCTGCTGATCGACGCGGATGCGGACACGCGTGAGATCCTGGGCGTGATGCTGGGGGAAGCCGGGTGGCAGGTGGTGGAGACGGACGACATCGGGGAGGGCGTGGAGCTGGCGCGACGGCACCGGCCGGCGGCGGTGATCAGCGAGTACACGCTGTCTCTGCCGTCGGATCCGGGGTGGAGCGTGCCGGACGCGCTGGGCCGGGCGGGGGTGACGCCGCGCGTCCACATCGTCTTCACCGCGGATATCCGGACGGAAGTAGCCGAGCGCGTGGAATCGGTGGGGTGCGTCCACATCCGGAAGCCGGCCTCGCCCCTGCGGGTGCTGGAGGAGCTGGAGCGGCGGCTGGGGGTCGGGCCCGGTGATGGAGGCGATGGGGGTGATGGCGCGGGCCACCGGTAGAGCGTGCACGGGCCCCGGCCCATATGTTGAAACCCATGCGCAGCGAGCGGCCCGTTCTCCGGGCGCGCTCCGCTATCCGAACGGCGTCAGAACGGGGGCGGTGATCTCCAGGTCCGACCATTTGAAGATCGGCAGCGTGGTCTGATGTCGGCCTCTGCGTCACGCCGTCTGGCGATCGAGCTGCTGCGGAGCGAGCGGGCGTCACCGGACGATGGTGCCGCCGCGGCCGCGGCGGCGCTCCTGGAGCATCTGCACCGGGTGCTGCAGCCGCTGATCGGCTCGGCGGGCTACGAAATGCTCCTGGCGCGTGCGGCGATCCGGGGCGCGGGGCGGCACGGGCGGCTGAAGCGGCTGGAGATCCCCCGGCGAGGCCCGCCGCCGCCGGAGTCGGTCCGTGCCGTCCTGGATGGCGCGGAGACGTCGGAAGGTGCGGCGGAGACGCTGGTGGAGGAGATGCTCACCTTCCTGGCCGATCTGATCGGCTGGAGGCTGCTGCTGCGCATCCTGGAGGCCGAATGGCCGGACGTGGTGGAGGGCCATGACCCGGCGGCGGTCGAGCGGTCCACGAACCCCACGATGAAGGAGTCCTGAAGGATGCCCACGATTCGCTCCATCCCTTCCGGCGTGCCGGGTCTCGACCGGATCCTGGGGGGCGGGTTCCCGGAGTACTCGTTCAACCTGATCGTTGGTGATCCCGGAACCGGCAAGACCACGCTGGTGAACCAGATCCTCTTCTCGAACGCCACCGAGGAGACGCCGGCGCTGTACATCACGCTGGCGGGGGAGCCGCCGATCAAGATGCTGCGCTACCAGCAGCAGTTCACCTTCTTCGACCGGGCCAGGGTGGGTGGCGCGGTGGAGCTGGTGAACCTGGAGGACGAGGTGGTGAGCGGTGAGCTGGAGGCGGTGCTGGCCCGGATCGAGGAGGAGGTCGAGCGGGTCGACCCATCGTTCGTTGTGGTGGACTCCATGACCAGCCTCCAGGGCACGTTCTTCGGACCGGCCGTGGACGAGAGCGGGACGAACCTGCGCCGGTTCGTTCGGCGGCTGGGGATGTACCTGACCCGGTGGGAGGCCACGTCGTTCCTGATCGGCGAGTTCAGCGACGAGGCGCTCCCGCACGGCCCGATCTTCACGGTGGCCGATGGAGTCATCCGGGTCAATCAGGTCATCTACGAGGACGCCACGGTCCGGAAGCTCCGGGTGCTGAAGCTCCGGGGCCGGCGCGAGATTCCCGGCTTCCACACGTTCCGGATCACGGAGACCGGGGTGCAGGTCTTCCCGCGGATCGGTCCGCCCCGTGTCGAGCCCGCGGCGCACGGAGGGGAGGCCGGCGCCGGCATTGACGAGGACGGTGGCCGCCGGCGGCTCTCCTTCGGCGTCGAGGGGCTGGATGCCATGACGAGCGGAGGCGCGCTGGAGGGCGACTCGATCATGGTCTCCGGTCCGTCGGGCTCGGGGAAGTCGGTCCTGGCCATGCACTTCCTGCGGGCCGGGCTCGACGCCGGCGAGAGCGTGGTGGTGGCGGCGTTCGAGGAGAACCCGTCGCAGTACCGGGAGCGGGCGGAGCAGATCGGGATCGAGTGGGCAGGGGCCGAGGCCGACGGCCGTCTCGCCCTGGTGCACCAGCCGCTGCCGGACCTGTCGGTGTCCGAGGCGTTCGCCGAGATCACGGCGCGGGTGAAGGAGCTCGGCGCCACCCGGGTGGTCATCGATTCCCTCACCGGGCTCGAGATCTCGGTCAGCGACCCCAGCGAGCGCCGGGTGCGGGAGGGGATCTTCCAGAATGTGCAGGCGCTGACCGCTCGGGGGGTGACCGTCATGCTGGTGAGCGAGGTGGGCCAGACCGTGGACGCCCTCCGGCTCACACCCCACGAGGTCTCCGTACTGGCCGACGACGTGATCCTCCAGCGCTACGTGGAGATCCGGGGCAAGCTCGAGAACGTGTTGACCGTGGTCAAGATGCGGAGAAGCGGCCACAGCCGGGTCTTCCACCGGTACCATATCCGGGATGACGGCCTCCATGTCGGGCGGGAGGTGCGGGAGTTCCACGGCGTGCTGACCGGCGTGCCCCAGCTCACCAGCGAGCCGGAAGCCACGCGCGGGGCGGACAGTGAAGGGGAGGACGCCGAAGGCGCGGAAGCCGGGGGCGGGGACACCGGGCCCGGATCGGCGTGATGCGGATCCTGGTGCTCGACCGGAACCGGTCCACCTGCGAGGGCCTCGCCGCCGGCCTCGGCGCCGAGGAGGGGATGGACGTCCGGCGCACGGTCTTCTCCGTGGAGGAAGCGCTGGGCGCCGTCGACGGCGCCGGCGACGTGGACGTCGTGGTGACGACCATGAACCTGGGGGAGGCGGAGATCCTGGAGCTGGCCCGCACGCTCCGGGACCGTGACGACGGGCCCGGCCTGGTGGTGGCCGGCCTGCCGCCTTCCCCGTCGGTCATCGCCCGGTACCTCGAGGCCGGAGTGGACGCCTACCTGACCGAGGAGGTCTCCATCGAGGGGCTCGGTCTCGTGCTGTCGCTGCTGGACCGGGGCGAGGTCCTGATCCCGCCGCCGGTGGCGTTTCACCTCGTCCGGCGGCTCCAGGGCCAGGCCAGTCTCCTGGACCGGACCGGGCTCGACGTTTCGAGGATCGGTACGCTGACGGACCGGGAGAGGGATGTCCTGGAGGAGATCGCCGCGGGCGCGTCGAACCAGGAGATCGCCGACCGGCTCTTCATCGAGGTCGGCACCGTGAAGAGCCACGTCCACGCCATCCTGAAGAAGCTGGATGTGGCCGGCCGGCAGGAGGCCCGCAGGCTCCTGATCCTGCACCGGACCGGGGGGGGGGAGCCTCGCGAGGAGGCGGAGAGCGCTTCTCTCTGATGAAGGCCCCCGGAGCCGCCGGCCGCTGAAGGCCTCCCGGACCGGCTCCTTCTAGCCAGACTCCTCCACCGAGCCGGGCTCCCGGACCGAGATGAACCACGCGTAGGCGCGCGTCAGCCGCCGGTTGTCACCCGACGGCAGCTCCACGTCGACCCACTCGTCGCCGTGGTCGAGGCAGGTGATCACCGATCCCTCCCGGAC
>JBPRGE010000114.1:0-11863 GCA_051418035.1 Candidatus Longimicrobiales bacterium M2_2A_002 | reverse complement strand
TCAAGAAGAAGTTGAAGGACGCGTCGTTCGCCGCGGGCGTCGACCGGGACGATGTCCGGTGGGGCGCGGAGCTGATCGGGGTCGACCTGACGGAGCACATCCAGAACGTCATCGACGCCATGCGCGGGATCGCCGACGAGCTGGAGCTGACGGCGGAGCACGTGGGCGGCTGAAGTCCCGGCCCCGGGGGCTGGGGCGCAGTTTTCGGTACGGAGCCGTTGGCGAGCCTTCCGCCCGCGTCGTATGATTCAGCACCTGCGGCCGCGGATGGACCGCGGTTGTCGAGGCCGAAGCCCCTCTCGCCGGAGCCCCTCTGATGCCGGCCATTCGGCGCCCCCCGCCGTTCAGCCTGCTTCCGTGCGTCATGCTGGCGCTCGCCGTCGCGTCGACCGCGCCGGCGCAGGAAACGCGCGCGTTGACCCCTCCGCCGGCCCATGCCATAGACCAGTGGACCACGGAGGATGGCCTCCCGCAGAATTCCGTCAACGCCATCGCAGAAGCGCCGGACGGCCACCTCTGGCTCGGAACGTTCGGTGGACTGGTCCGGTTCGACGGGTCTCGCTTCACGGCCATGGAGCGGGTGGACGGGACCGGGCGCCACGCCGACCGTGTGCTCGCGCTGGCCGGGGCACCGGACGGGTCGCTGTGGATCGGCACCGAGGATGACGGGCTGCTGCGCCTGAAGGACGGGGAGTACGAGGTCTACACGACCGGCGATGGCCTGCCCGACGACGAGGTCACCGCGCTGCACTTGGCTCCCGACGGTGCGCTGTGGATCGGCACGGCTCAGGGCGGTGTGGCGCGGCTCGCCGAGGGGCGATTCACGCAGTTCCGGCAGGTCGACGGCGTGCCGATCGGACGGGTCGTCTCGTTCGCACAGGAGGCGGGCGGAACCCTGTGGATCAACGCCGGTGGTCGGTTCTTCATCATGGCGGAGGGCACCGTGTCGGCCGTGAGCGGACCGGCTGCGTCCGTGCCCGGCGTCCAGTACATGCTGCTGGAGGACGACGCCGGCGCGCGGTGGCTCGCGCTGTCCGAGCGGATGGCCCGGCTCCTCGGCGACAGCGTGCGCGTCTTCGATGTTCCGGACGGCTCCGCGATGATCGAGGATTCCCGGGCTGGGTACTGGATCGGGACCGGCAATGACGGGCTGTTCTATCTCCGGCCCGACGCGCCCGGCGGCCCGGCGGTGCAGCGGTACGCGCTCCCCGATGGCCAGGAGGCCTTCCGCGTCCGGTCCATGGAGGTGGACCGCGCCGGCAACGTGTGGATCGGCACGAACGCCAACGGCCTGCTGCGGGCCAAGCGCAACCTCTTCTCCACGTACACGTCGGACAACGGCCTCTCCCATGATGTCGCGACGGCGGTCTACCAGGATGCCGGCGGGACCGTGTGGGTGGCCACCAACTGTGGCGGTGTCAACGCCATTGATCCGCGCGGGAAGGTGCGGGTCTTCAACCCGCGCAGCCCGGGCGACCCGGAGGGTGACCCGTGCGTATTCGCTCTCGGCGAGATGCCGGCGGGGACGATGTGGCAGGGGTCGTATGGTGGCGGTGTGAGCCTCCTGGCGGCAGACAGCGGGGCGCCGCCATCCCGGATTGCCGGCCTGCCCGACAGCGTGGTGCTGGCGCTGTACGGCGACCGGGACGGCGTCCTGTGGGTCGGGACCAACTCCGGCGGTATCGCGGCCGTCGAGAACGGGCGGGTCCGCGCCGTCTACACCGCGGCGGACGGCCTGGCGCACAACAGCGTGCGGACGATCCGACAGACGCGGAACGGCGACCTCTGGGTGGGCACGCTGGAGGGTCTGAGCCGGCTGAGGGACGGCCGCGTTACGACGTACACGGCGGCGGACGGCCTGTCTGCCGGCCACGTCCGGGCGGTCCACGAGGACGAAGCCGGCCAGCTCTGGATCGGCACCTACGGCGGCGGGCTGAACCGGTTCGCTGGCGGCGAGTTCACGACCATCGGCCGGGAGGACGGCCTGGCCGATGACGTGGTCTCGTCGATCGTCGAGGACGATGCCGGGTTCTTCTGGATGAGCGGGAACCGCGGGATCTACCGCGTCGCACTGGACCAGCTGAACGCCGTCGCCGACGGTGAGATCCCCCGGGTGCACTCGGTCCTGTACGGGACGGAGGACGGCCTTCGCAAGGCGGAGACGAACGGCGGTTTCCAGCCCTCGGCGTGGAAGGACACCCGGGGCAGGCTGTGGTTCCCGACGGTCGAGGGTGTAGCGGTCGTGGACCCCGCCGATGTGGTGGTCGACGAGCGCCCGCCGACCGTGGTCATCGAGGCGGTGGTCGTGGACGGGGTGGTGAGGCCGGCCGGCGATGCGGTGGCCGTCGGGCCCGGACGGCCGAACCTGGAGATCCGCTACAGCGGCCTCAGCCTCTCCACGCCCGAGCACATCACGTTTCAGTACCGGCTGGAGGGGTTCGACGACGCCTGGGTCGACGCGGGGACACGCCGGGCCGCCTACTACCCGCGGCTGCAGCCCGGTCGCTATCGGTTCGTCGTACGCGCCGCGAACCGGGACGGCGTGTGGAGCGATGCCCGCACCCCGCTCCCGATCCACGTGGCGACGCCGTTCTGGAGCACGTGGTGGTTCCGGTTGGCGGGCGCCATGGCGGCGGTAGCGGCCCTCGGGGCCGTGATCCGACGGCGTGGGGCCATGGCCCGGCGTCAGCGCGAGGCACGGGAGGAATTCTCCCGGCGGCTCATCGAGGCCCAGGAGCAGGAGCGCAGGCGGATCGCCGGGGCCCTCCACGACGGTCTGGGGCAGCAGCTGCTCGTGATCCGGAACCGCGCCCTGCTGGCCCTCCGCTCGGATCCGCTGGGCGCCTCCGCCCGCAAACAGATCCGGCAGATCACCGACGTCGCGTCGGAGTCGCTGGCGGACGTCCGTGGTGTGGCCCACGCCCTCACGCCGCGGGAGCTCGACCACCTGGGCCTGTCGGCCGCGCTGAAGACCATGGTGGAGTCGGTCGGGGACACGACGGAGATCGTGATCCGTGACGAGATCCAGGACGTCGATGGTGTGCTGCCCGTGGCCGCCGAGATCAACCTGTACCGGATCGTGCAGGAGGCGCTCAGCAATCTCGTGCGCCATTCCGGCGCCGGGCACGCCAGCGTCCGGGTCCGGCGCGACGATCACGCGATCCGCGTGTCCGTCGAGGACGATGGCCGGGGGCTCGCCGCAGGGCAGGTCGTGGCGGGTGATCCCGGGGGCGGGTTCGGGCTTTCCGGGATGGCCGAGCGCGCGCGGATCCTGGATGGGCAATTCGAGGTCGAGAGCGAGCCGGGCGGTGGCACGCGCGTCCGGGTGGTCGTCCCGGTGGCCCCGGACCCCGAGACCCGTCGACGGTCGCAGCCGAACGAGGGGAGGGGTGCGTGACGGAGCTGCCGACGGTCGTCATCGCTGACGATCACCCGCTCTTCCGCAAGGGCCTGGTGGAGGTGCTGGACGAGGATGGCTCGTTCCGGATCGCCGGCGAGGCCGAGGATGGCGAAACGGCGCTGGCCGTCATCCGCCGACTCCGGCCGGCCATCGCGCTCCTCGATATCGAGATGCCCGGGATGAGCGGCCTGGCCGTGGCGGAAGCGCTCCACCAGGAAGAGCTCGGTGTGGCCGTGGTCATCCTCACGATGTACAGCGAGGCCGGTGTGTTCCGCCGGGCCCTGGACCTCGGGGTGATGGGATACGTGCTGAAGGACAGCGCGGTGACGGAGATCGTCGCGTGCCTGCACATGGTGACCTCGGGCCGGCCCTACATCAGCCCTGCGCTTTCGGGCGAGCTCCTGGAGCGGAGCGCCGACACGCCGGTGGCCGAGCTGGCGGCGCTGGAGGAGCTGACGCCGGCCGAGCATCGCGTGCTGCAGCTGGTGGCCGCCGGGCTGACGAGCGCCGAGATCGCCGAAAACCTCGGCAACAGCCCCAAGACCATAGAGAACCACCGGTCGCACATCTGCGGCAAGCTCGGTCTGACCGGGCCGCAGGCGCTCCTGCGCTTCGCCCTCGAGAACCGGTCGCTGATCGAGTAGCACGCCCCGGCGCCGCTGCGGCGGCGTCCATGCTCCCTGGGTGCTTCCCCCCACGTTTCCTGGGGGCTCCCCCCGATTCGAGCCGCGCGATCGTGCGGCATCTTGTTCAGTGTTGCCACTCGCGTCAGCGCCGAGCGAGCGAA
Source organism: Candidatus Longimicrobiales bacterium M2_2A_002 (assembly GCA_051418035.1). GTDB lineage: Bacteria > Gemmatimonadota > Gemmatimonadetes > Longimicrobiales > RSA9 > JAWVYT01. The sequence goes on along the minus strand of JBPRGE010000114.1, from coordinate 7,676 downwards.
TCGATCCCGGACCGGAGCGGCCGCAATGTCCCCAAACCGCACGGCCGGTGAGAGCCGGTCGCCCGTGGTCCTGATCGTGGAGGACAACGACGCCATGCGTGCCCTCATCCGGAGCCTCGTCGAGGAGGCGACGCCGGCCGTTCGGGAGTGCGCCAGCGCCGAGGAGGCCATCGAGCGCTACCCGCGGATCGATCCCGACTGGGTGCTCATGGACATACGGCTGGGCGGCATGGATGGCATCACGGCCACACGGGCTCTCCGACAGCTGGATCCCGACGCCCGGGTGGTCATCGTCACGGAGCACGGCGACCGGCGTTACCGCACCGCGGCCCGAGCGGCCGGCGCCTGCGGCTTCGTGCTGAAGGAGAACCTGCTGGAGCTGACATCGCTGCTGGCCGCGGATGCGGCGGAACCGTCGGATGGGTCGCCCGTCGACCCGCCAACCCGAAACCCGGATCGGAGCCCATAATGATGGACATTTCACGTGTCGTTCGGCTGTTCCTGCTTGCGGCCGTCGTGACGGTCGCGGCGTGCGACGGACTCCCGTCCGGTCCCGAGGAGGGTGAGGCCGGCGCGGACTCGGTCCGGACGCTGGATGCTCCGCCCGACGCCGGCGCCGGCGTCCTGTCCGACCGGGCCCGGATCATCGACCCGGACCGGTCCCCGCTGGTCTCCACGGCCGAGCAGCTCGCAAGGGGCGAGTACCGCTTCGAGACGCCCGGAACACTGGCGGAGTCGGTCCGTCGCAACGACGTGATCGTGGTGCGGGTGGACGGGGAGCCGGAGCCCCGACTCGTACTGCGCGCCGGGACGGAGAACGGCCTCCTGATCCTGGACACGGGCCCGGCCCTCTGGAGCGATGTCGTGAACAGCGGCCGGTTCGGGGTGACGGCCCCCCTCGGCCCCGGACCCGCCTCGACGCTCAGTGGCCAGCTGCTGCCGGCCGTGGGTCTCACCGGCAGCCGGACCGTTCCCCCCCTCGGGACCCGGTTCGAGCTGGACCTGTGCGCAGCGGCGGACTCGATCATGGCCGACCTGGAGCTCTGCGGCGATGAGAAGGAGATCTCCTTCACATACTTCGCCACCATCTCATTGGCGGGTCAGATCGACTCGCTGGCGATCCTGGACGGCGACATCCAGGTGAGCGGGAGCATGGCCATCGAGATGGTGGTCGACGGGGGCGGCGTGACCGGTGGGCGGGCGCCCACGTTCGCGCCGTGCAACCGCGGGGCGTTCCCGGGCTGCCTGTCGACACCCACGGGCGCCGCGTTCATCGACTGGCTTCGGACCTGGGCGCCGAGCATCCCGGAGGCCTCGTTGCGGCCGGTCCGTATCTGTGTGCCCGGAACGGCCGTACGGGTCGAGCCCGGTCACTGGGACTACTCCGGTCTCATTCCCGTGTGGGTCCCGGGCAGGTGGGAGCGCTGCCGGATCACCGACACAGGCGAGCTGCCCACTGTGGTGCTGCCGGCGGTCCGACGCGTGGATACCGAGATCCAGCCGCGGGTGAGGGGCGGGTTCACACTCTTCGCGCAGGGCGACGGCAAGCTCGGGCTGCGGATCCCGATCCCCTACATCGCGTACGCCGCCGGCTACAAGCCCGCCGACAACCTCGAGGCCAAGGCCTCCGTCGGCGTCTTCGTCGATCTCAGCCTGACCGTGAAGAACACGGCCGGCTCCATCCGGGAGGACTTCGATGAGGAGGTTCGGGTCGCCCAGAGCTGGACGCCGGAGGGCGGCTGGACCGTGCAGACCGAGTCGATCCGGTCGGGGCAGGACATGAGCTTCGACATCGAGAACCCCGACTCCCTGGTGGCCAAAGCCGCCCTCCCCGTCGGGGCCGAGCTCACGCTGAGCGTCGTATCCGACGAAGGCGATGACAGCGATGGCGGGCTCCTGGACTGGCTGGGGCTCGGCGCCCACGCGAAGCTCGAGATCGGGCCGTTCGCCGAGGCGACGTTCAACCGGGAGCAGATCGACCCGGCGGACCCGGCGATCGACAACTGGCACCTCTCAGCGGATCTCGCCTACGAGCTGAAGCCGGGGATCGGCGTCGATATCCCGGAGTTGTTCAACCCGCCGGATGTCCGGACGAGCTGGGACACGGTCATCGAGTTCGGCCGGATCAGCCACAGCGACTACTGGGGGCGGACCGGTCTGATCGTCGAGACCACCACCGAGGGCACCGAGATCGATCCCGACGGCTACACGGCCGTGGTCACCCGCCACGACACGATGCCCCGCGTCATCGATGCCGGCGCACAGCGGGCGAACCGGGCCTGGGACCATGGTCAGCCGCTGGAGCTGGCCATCGGAACCGGGGATGCCGTGGTCTTCGCGCCCGGGCCGGCCCCCTGCTCGGTCGTCTATTCCGATGCCGCCGCCAACCGGGTGGCGGGCGTGACGCTCGCCGCCGTGCGAGCCGCCGGCGTGACCATCCCCAACTACGCGGTGGTCACCCCGACCTGCGATCTGATGGTCGCGCGGCACACCGTCGAGCTCACCGGCGTGGCCGCGAACTGCGTCGTGGAGGGCGGCCCCGTACGGGACGACGTCTGGCTGCTGCAGCGACGATTCGGCGCCAATGCACGCACCGATACTGCACGCGTCGCGTTCAATGTCCAGTGCGGCGCTGCCGTACAGACGGGAGCGATCTCCGTGACCGCGGACGTGCCCGCGGTCCTGCCCGGACCGTTCGAGGTGCGGGTGGATGGCGCCCTCGGTGCACTCATCGAGCCCGGGGATACGGAGGTGCTCGACCGGCTCGCCATCGGGGTCCGGACCGTCGAGCTCGCCGGGCTGCCGGGCTACTGCTCGGCGGTGCCCGCGGACGTGGAGGTGCTCGAGGGCGGCACGGCCCCCGTCACGATCACGCCGACCTGCGACATCCCCGTGACGGAGCTGGACGGGACGGTCACCGCGTCCGTCAGCCACACGGGCACCGACCCGGGTGAGGACTTCGCGCTGAAGCTGGACGGCCGGTCCCGGGCCGGTGTGGCCCCCGGCGGCGATGCCGTGATCGACGGGGTGGAGCCGAGCACGCCTGCGGCGCTGCTCCTGACCCGTGTGGCCGGGAGATGCCGGGTCGCCAGCCCGAACCCCGTCCTGCTCCAGCCGGACACGGTTCCGAGTGCCCTCTTCGTCGATTTCGACACGGAGTGCACGACATCGGCCATCGACACCCTGTTCGGTGAGGTCACCACCACGGCGTTCCCGGTGGCGTCCGCCTCGCTGCAGCACGACGGCGGCGACGCCGTACGCCTGACCGGCCCGGCCCTCGGTGAGCTGCTCCAGCTGGCCGGGACGACCGTTCAGGCCTGGGGCGTCCGTGCCGGGACGAGCCTGGACGTCTACGGCTATCGGGTCCGTTCGTCGCTGGGCGAGCCCCGCTGGGTCGGGATCGTTGTCCAGCGGGATGGGGCTTTGTGGCTGTTCGGCGAGGCGCCCATCGAGCTGGTCGATGCCCCGCCGGAGCTCGTGGCCAGGACAGGCGAGCTGGTCTGGGTCGGCGGGGACGAGGTCGATGTCGACGTCGTCGTGCCGAGAGTCTTCGGGGTCATCAGAGGGAGTGGATCATGAGCAACCGGACACGGACATCGATTTCCTGGACCGCCATCGTCGCTGTGTCAGCGGGCTGGGCCTGCGGTGGCGATGCGCCCACCGACCCGGGCCCACCGGATCCCCCCGTGCTCGCCTCCGTGGAGGTGATCGAGGGCGATGAGCAGGCCGGCTCGGCAGGGGCGCCGCTCGATACGCTCATCGTGCTGCGGGCGCTCAACGAGAACGGCAGCGCCGCGGCGGACGTCGCCCTGGGGCTCGCGGCCTCGGGTGACGGCTCCGTCGACGCGTCCAATATCCGGACGGGACCCGATGGCAGGGCGAGCCTCACGTGGACGCTGGCCACGGCACCCGGGCCGAACACCCTCGAGGTCACGCCTGCCGGGAAGGACACGGCGTTCGCGGTCGTGACCGCGTCCGGGATCGCTGACACGCCCGCGTCCATGGCGATGCTCGACGGCGACGAGCAGTCGGAGCTCGCGGGGCTGGCCCTGCCGGCGCCGATCCGCGTCCGGGTCACCGATGCGTTCGGCAACCCCGTGGCCGGCGTACCCGTGCAGTTCTCCGTGACAGGCGGAGGAACAGTGGCGCCGGCGGAGGCGACGACGGACGTGGACGGCGTGGCGTCCGGGACGTGGACGCTGGGGCCGGTCGCGGGCGAGCAGATCGTCGAGGCCGTCGTGCCCGACTCCGCCGTCTACGACATCGTGGACCTGCCCGGCTCACCCGTCACGTTCACCGCCACGGGCGTGAGCTTCGCCCTGGACTCGGTGACGCCGGAGCCGGCGACGGACGGCGCCACCATGACGCTGCTGGGCTCGGGGTTCGCGCCGGACCCGTCGGGCAACGAGGTACGGATCGACGGCGAGGTCGCCGCGATCCTCGAAGCGACGCAGACCACCCTCACGGTGAACGTGCCCTCGTTCGGGTGTCAGCCCGCCCGGTCGCGGGCGCTGGTGGTCCGCCGTGGCGCGGACTCCGCCACGACGGCCGTGACCGTCCACCCGGCCAACACGCTGGGGCTGGCCGTGGGGGAGCGAACGGTGGTGGCCGAGACGGACCGCTACTGCTTCCAGCTCCTCGCGTCGGCCGGGTCGGAGCCCGCTAGCTACCTGGTGGGTCTGACGGCGACCCGGGCGTGGAACGCGTCCGCGTCGTTCGTCATCACCGGGGTCGATACGGCCGCTGCGGCGATGCCGGTCGAGCTCGCGGAGGCCGGCGGAACGGCGGGCTCGACGTCGGGCCGTGCCACGGTCTCACCCGAGGCCGCGCTCCGCGAATGGGAGCGAGACTTCCTCGCCACCGCACCCCGGCCGGCCATCCTGGCGGACGGCACGGACGGCGTCCGGGTCATCGATGCGCCACGGGCGGCCGCCGTGGGCGACGGCGCGACGTTCCGGGTCCCGAACATCGTGACCGACCCGTGCAACGACTACGTGACACAGCAGGCGACGATCGTGTTCGAGGGGCAGCGACTCGTGGTCGCCGTGCCCGAGGTCCCGAGTCTGATCCTGTCCCAGCTGCTGGGCAATGCCACGCTCCAGGCCGCGCTGTCCGAGTTCTCCCAGCGGTTCCAGGGACCGATCTATCAACGGGTCACCGAGTACGTCGGCCCTCTGGACGCCGCCGATGACGACGGACGGACCACCGTACTGCTGACCCCCGCGCTCAACGACAGTGCCGTTCCCCTCGCCTTCTCGACGGCCGTGGACCTCGTGGACCGGGCGACCTGCCCGGCGAGCGACGAAGAGGTCATCGTCTACGTCACGACCCCCGATGTCGACTATACACAGCTGCTGAGCGCACTCTCCACGCTGGTCGAACGGATGGAGAGCGGCCGGCCCGGAGTTGCCCACGAGCTGACACACGTGGCGCAGAACGTCCGACGGATCGGTGCGGGGATCACCACCCCGCTGCCCTCCTGGCTGGCGGAAGGACAGGCGGAGCTCCTCATCGAGGTCGTCGGCCGGACGCTCCGGGGCGATCTTCCCGGGATGGACCATGGCGCCGCCGTCGTGAGCGCCGATGCGCTGGCCACCCGGTGGTACCTGCCCCGCTTCGAGCGGCTCGCGCACTTCTTCGGCTGGGACGGGGGCTCGGGCCGGGTCGCCGGCGCACCGGAGCAGTGCTCGGTGTTCGGGGTCGGCGGGCTGGAGGCGCCGTGCGATCCGTTGGCCTCACCCGGCGCAGCGTGGGCGCTCGCCCGCTACATCAGCGATCGTGTCGGCCCCGGCCTCGCCGGCGGCGAGGCCGAGCTGCACCGACGGCTCGCCATGGTCCCCGATGCGGAGGCGCTGGACCAGCTGCTGGAGACCCGCACGGGGAGCGGACTCGCCGCCGTCATCGCCGACTGGGCTGCCGCGCTCTATTCTGATGGCCGCCTCACGGCCGGGCAGGCGCCGGACCTCCAGCTGACGAGCTGGGACCTGGCCGACATCTTCGGGGCCCTGCCGGTGGAGAGGCAGCTCGACCCCTACGCGTATGACCTCGGGGCCTTCACCCGGGCAGGGAGCGTCGTGGGTGGAGGCACGGCCTACTTCCAGCTCACGGCCGCGGCCGGGCACGGCGCCCTCGCGATCCGCGTCCGCGACGCCCTGGACCGTCCACTGAGTCCGGACCTCGGGACGCGATTGTGGATCGTGCGGATCCAGTAGCCTGGCGCCGGGCTGGTCGGAGTGTGGCTGGCGGCTACCCGGCCGCCTTCAGCACCCGGTCCACGTAGCCGTCGATCCCGGCCACGACGTCCACCACGTCGCCCTTGCCCTGGGCGTTGGCCACGTCCCGGGCGAGGGAGAGGAGGACCTCCCGGACGTCCTCCCGCTTGCCGTCGGCCCTGCGACCCGACCGACGCGTGCTCCGCTTCCGCTTCGGGCGCGACGGCTTCATGGCGCGCTTCACCTGGAGCGGATACATGGCGTTGAACTGACGGGGTGAGAGCTTCGACACGCCCTTGTCCATGGCTTTCGCCTTCTCGAACAGCTCCGGATTGGATATATCCGGGTTCTCCTTGATCTCGCCCTCGATCATCTCCATGACCTTGGGGTTGGCCTCGGCCATTTTCCGCTCTCCTCGAACCGGGGATTGCTTATTGTATTGGAATATCGACCATAGGAATATGTATATGAAGCAATGTCAAGAGTCCTTATTTCGGGGGTGCGGACTTGAGTGTGGACAGCCGATGAGAAGAACGCCTGTTTACCCCAAGCCATATCCGCTCCCTTCAGCAAGTGCGAGCCGGCCTATCAAGCGCCTGTAGATGAAACGGGTAAGGCGGCACCTTTCCTGGCTAGTACATCCACTTACCCGCTTTGAGATTCCCCTTGGAGACGGGGTGCCATCAACGAGATCGAGGAGCTGCGGAGCGGGGCGCCGCGGTACGAACACTTGTCGGCTCCCGGTGAGCTATCCTGGCTGATTCCGCATTCTCCCGCGGGACTTCCCGGATGAACCCGCCCGTCACCGGGCGAGAGCAGCCTCGCCATCAGCCGCCCGCCCGCAGAGACGGGATCAGCCTGCAGACGCCTTCCTGTATTCTCCGAGAATGTGTCCCATCCAGCTATGTACCGCTGCTGTAATTCGGTCTACTATGCGCCGACCTGGCCCCCGCAATTTTACCCACAAGCGCCGATATTCAGCGGCCAGGTGGCGCCGGAGATGTGGAGGATGGAGGAGAGAATGCTCATGCACGCGAGAATGGCGGCAGTCCTTGCTCTGCTGTTCACCCTGGCTTTGACGGCCTGCCAGGAGGATCCCACCGCCCCGTCACGGGCACAGGGCACGCTGGCACCGGCGGGCCCTGACGATCTTACGCTCACCGTTCCAACCACCGAACCGGAACTCATCCTTGAATCCCTCGTCCAGACCTGGAACGGGTACACTGAGACGGTCACGGGGAATGACACTCACGGTAACACGCATGAATGGGTCGTAACCTACACGTCAACCGGGGCGGTCTCCGAAATCAAGTCGTACATGAATGGCACATACATGACCAGGGCGCTACCGCAGTCCGACGGCGTCAAGCTGTTCGAGATGACGACCGGAGCGTGGGCTGAGGTCGAAACCGATGGGACGGTGCAATCGTCCTACGTCCCCGACTGCGATTCCGGGGGTGGTCA
>JBPRGE010000113.1:0-13178 GCA_051418035.1 Candidatus Longimicrobiales bacterium M2_2A_002 | reverse complement strand
GCCCGATCACGAGCCCGAGACGCTGAAGCCGCTGGACCTCCGGGTGGCCCGGGTCACGGAGGCCCGGGAGCACCCGAACGCCGACCGCCTGATCATCCTGGAGATCGACCTGGGTGGCGAGACGCGTCAGATCGTTGCGGGGATCGCCGGCAAGTACGAGCTGACCGCGCTGGAGGGTCGGCGGATCGTCGTCGTGTCGAACCTGCAGGCGGCCACGCTACGGGGCGAGGAGAGCCAGGGGATGCTGCTGGCGGCGCAGGGCGACGGGACGCTGGGCCTGCTCTTCGCCGATGCCGAGCCGGGCACCCGGCTGACCACGGCGTCCATGGGCGAACCGGCGGACGAGAAGATCACCATCGACGACTTCGCCGCCCATGAGCTGGTGGCGACGGAGGACGGCCACGTGCTGATCGACGGCGAGCCGCTCGAGGGCGCGCCGCTGACGGTCGACCGGGGGATCGCCGGGCCGGTCCGCTAGGTCGACGCCGGGCAGTCGGGCCCGGTCGAGGTGGCAGTGCGCTAGCCGGGCAGTGGGCTAGCTGACTTCCCGGCCTCCGGTCGTGTCCGACTCCTCGCGGGCGTCCTCGAAGCCGGCCTGCAGCGAGGACCACGCTTCGTCTACCCGCTCCTTCGCCGACTCGAACGCGTCCTCACCGACATCCTTCAGCTCGTCGAGCATCTTCCGGCCCTGGTCGACCTGCTCCTCGAGCTGCGCGATCCGCTGGTTCAGCTCCAGCTGGGCGTCGGCACTGGCCTTCGACGCCTGCGCCTTCAGCTTGTCGAGCTCGGCCTCCCACTCCTTCAGCCGGGCCTCTCGCTTCTGACGGTAGAGCTCCTGGTCTTCCACGGTCATCTCCCTGTCCGGGTCCACGCCTCCTCGTGTCCCCATCCAATGCAACAAGCCGTCCAGTCGCGGGCGGTGCGGGGACCGACCAGTGGTGCGGCGGCTAGGCCAGCGCGCTCTCCTTGCCCGAATCCCGGGTGAACAGGCAGGGCCCTCCGAGGGCCTCGGCGGTGGACACCAGCCGCCCGAGCTCGGGGTGCGCCGGGAGCGGGAGGAGGTTGATGTCCGCCCGGGGCGCGCCGCCGGCCTGGCGGCCGACCTCCTCGGCGACCACGATCTCTGCGTCGGGGAGCCGGGCCAGCTCCTTCAGGTCCGCCAGGTAGTTGCGGGCGGCACTGGCTTCGTCGGCATCGTCCACCCGGGCGACGAGGCGGAGCCGGGCGTCCCAGTTCTTCATCAGCTTGTAGCCGAGGAGGACCGCCAGGTCCTGGTTCCGCATCTCCATGCTCAGCTCCCAGCCCTCGCCCTGGTCCTCGAACCATACGTTCACGGACTCCCGCTGGTACGGGCTGCCCCGGGACGCTTCCACCAGCAGCGCCGTGCCCATCTGCTCCTTGCGCGCCATGTCCAGCAGGTGCTGGACGCCGGCCCGTCGCTCCTGGTCGTCCGGGAGCGTGAGCGTCAGGACGTTGGGCCGGAAGAAGGTCCCGCCGAACGCCTCGACGCCGGCGCCCAGGTTCTCGGAGAAGCTGGCCGACGAGATGACCGTGCACGACGAGAAGACGCCGTCGGACTGGAGTGAGCCGCAGAGGTCGTCGAGGTCCTCTTCGAGCCGGTCCTCGCTCAGCTCATCGGTGAGACCGACCAGCTTGATGAAGCCGTTGGGGCGGGCCAGGTCGCGGTAGAGGCCGAGCCGGTGCCATACCTCCGACGGGTCCTGGACGGGCACCAGGAGGTTGGCCCGCCAGATCCGCTCGCGGCCGGCCGTAAGGCTGCCGACCTTCTGGGCGGCCCATTCGGCCAGCGCCACGAAGAGCCCGCTCCGGACGTCGCCGAAGGGCGCCTCCAACTTCCGCCGGATCAGGATCGCGTGAATACCCAGGACCACGGCCACGGCCACGAGGCTGAACGCCGGGTTCACCACGAACATGGCGAAGATGCAGCCGAGAGCGCCGATCCCGGAGACGAGGCGCGGGATCCGGAAGAGCGGCCGGAAGCTGACCAGTCCCATGCTCTGCTCCAGGAACACCACGACGTTGATCATGGCGTAGGTGATCAGGAAGAACATGGTGATCATCGGGGCCACGGCGTTCAGGCTCCGGAGCATCAACGCGGCGAGGACGATGGCACCGGTGAGGTAGAGAGCGTTCCGGGGCTCGCCGGTCCGGGTCCGGACGGACAGCCAGCCGGAGCCCGGCAGCACGCTGTGCTCGCCCAGCGCCTGGAGGATGCGGGGGGCGCCGACCAGCGAGGAGAGCGCGGACGAGAAGGTGGCGCCCAGGAGCCCCGCCAGCACGATGGGGCCCCACGCGGCCCGATCGACCATGACCGTGTAGTTCTCCACCAGCGCGTCCGGCGGGGCCACCGTGGCGAGCCAGTACGCCAGCACCATGTAGACCACCACCGATACTCCGATGGCCGACAGCGTGCCCACCGGGATGGCCCGCTTCGGGTTCTCCAGCTCGCCGGACATGTTCGCCCCGGCCATGATCCCCGTGGAGGCCGGGAAGAATACGGCGAACACGGCCCAGAAGCCGATCCCCTCGAAGCCGCCCTCGGCGGAGCCCCGGAAACTGCCGATCCACGTCGGGTCGTACTCCAGCGCGCCCTGGAAGACCGTGGCACCTATGGAGATCAGCGACCCGACGATGATCGCCAGGATCACGTACTGGATCCGGAACGCCAGCCCAGCGCTGATGAACGCGATCACGAAGATCACCGCGAACAGCCCGAGGTCCACGAGCAGCGCCGGGTGCTCCGGGAAGATCCAGAGCCAGCCCTCACGGAAGCCGAAGATGTACATGGACACGGCCAGCGCCTGGGAGAGGTAGAGCGGAACGCCCACGCTCCCGCCCACCTCGAGCCCCAGCGACTGGGAGATGACGTTGAACGCGCCGCCGGAGCCGATACGGATGTTCGTGGTGATCGATGAGAGGGAGAGGCCCGTGAAGCCCGTGATCCCGAAGGCCAGGAGGATCACGCCCCAGGCGCCCAGCAGCCCCGCGTTCCCCACGACCCACCCCTCCCGGAGGTACATGATGACGCCGAGGATGGTGAGGAGCGTGGGGACGAAGACGCCGCCGAACGTGCCGTACGTCTTCCGGCGGGAGGTCTTCTTCTCCTCGACCTGCTCCTGGATCGACGACGAGTCGCTCGGCGGCGGTGGAACCTGCTCTTCGGGCATCGCTACGACTCCAGCAGCTCGGCCCGCTCCATCCAGCGGGTCAGGTCGCCCCGGGTGAGCACGCCCGCCAGGGCGCCATCGTCGACGACGAGGAGGCGGACGCCCTCCCGGCCACCGAGCTGCTCCAGCACCTCCGCCATGTCCGCGTCCGGGCGCACCACGTGGTCGTCATCCACCGGGGACATGACGTCGCCCACCGTGCGCTCGGACCACTCGTCCCGGGACACATTCTTCACCTGGTCCAGGGCGATCATGCCCACGGGCTCGCCGTCCCGGGTGACCGGGTAGGCCCGGTGTTTCCCCTTCATGACCCGATCGTCCACGAACTCCCGGAGCGTGAGATCCGCGGCGACCGTCTCGGGGTCCGCGGTCATGACCTCCCGGACCGGCACGTCCTCCAGCGTCTGCCGGAGCACGTGCTGCCTGAAGCTCGACTCCGCCGCCGTCCGGACGAACCAGCCGATGAAGATCAGCCACAGTCCGCCACCGGCGCCGCCGGCGAAGAGCTGGAGCAGGCCGAGGGCGATCAGGGCGTAGCCGAGCCCCTTGCCGCCGGCCATCGCCCACCGGGTCGCCTTCCGCAGGTCATCGGTGAACTTCCAGACGGCGGCCCGGAAGAGCCGACCGCCATCCAGCGGGAAGCCGGGGAGCAGGTTGAACACCGCCAGCGCGACGTTGATGTACGCCAGATACTCCGCCACCGCCGTGTACTCGGCGCCCACACCCGCCGACCGGCCGGCCCACCCCAGGACACCGAACAGGCCCGCAATGACCAGGCTCGCCAGCGGGCCGACGCCCGCGATCACGAACTCGTCGCCCGGGTGCTCCGCCTCCATCCGCGTGTGCGCCATCCCGCCGAAGATGAACAGCGTGATCCCCTCGACCGGAATGTCCCGGGTCTGCGCCACCAGCGAATGGCTGATCTCGTGCGCCAGCAGCGAGACGAAGAACAGGATCGTCCCCACCGCGCCCATGGCGATGTGGACCCCCGTCCCCGCCTCCGGCGCCTCCTCCGGGAAGACGCCCGCCGTCAGCGTCCACAGGATCAGCCCGAAGATGATGAACCAGGAATAGTCGATCCGGATCTCGAGGCCGAATACCGAGCCCAGTCGTATGCCGCGCATCGCGCTCCCCGTCCGCAGTCTCGTCACCCCCCACCGACGCACTCCGCGTACCAGATCCCGGTCGCACCGCGCCGGGTCAGTCTGTTACAATGTTGTCCAGACTTTATACTTGACATTTCATAGACAACCTCCCATCTTCGCGGTGTTCGTTGTACCAAAGGGACTCATGGGACGGAGGCGAGGATGGCAGGGAAGATCAGGCAGCTGGGGATAGCGGCCGTCGCGCTGCTGGCGGCGGCGGCGTGCAGTGACGCGCCGACGGAGCCGGCGCTGGCGGCGGGTGCGAGCGACGCGCGTGCGGGACAGTCGCAGAAGGCGGCGGAGTCGCCGACGATCGTGGACGTAGCGCTGGAGGTGAACGCGGAGACGGGTGAGTTCACGACGCTGCTGGCTGCGGTAACGGCGGCGGCGCTCGTGGATGATCTGGCGGCCCGGGGTCAGCGGACGGTGTTCGCGCCGACGGACGCGGCGTTCGCGGCGGCCGGCCTGGACGAGACGAATGTGGCCGACGCGTTCAGCGAGGAGGAGCTGCTGGACATCCTGCTGTACCACGTGTCGAACGGCCGTCTGGACGCGGCGGAGGTGACGGAGAAGGATCAGCTCCGGATGCTGAACGGCGACTTCACGACGATCACCGTGAACGGTGACGGCGCGTTCATCAACGAGTCGCCGATCGTGGGTACGGACGTGATGGCGAGCAACGGGATCATCCACGTGATCGGTGCGGTCCTGCTGCCGCCGGCGGAGGAGGGCCCGGGCCCCGAGGGGCAGGGTGACGATGGGGATGAGGACGATCACGACGATGATGAGGCAGGCGACGGTGAATACAGCGGCTGATCATTGAATCATCGGGGAGCGGGGCGGCGCCCGTGGCATCGTCCTCGCGCCCGACCCCCCCGAAGCCGAAGGGCTCGGCGCAGTCGCCGGGCCCTTCGTGCATCCCGGTGGCCCGGACCGTGCGCCGACGACGTGGGCGATGCGCAGCTCATCGGTGACCCGACTGATCCGTACCGTTTTCCGTCGCGCGGGCACGTGGTGGGCCGGTGTGTCCATCGTGGCGGTCGCCGGTTTCGCTCTGGCGGCGGCGGGTCTCCTGGGGTTCGTGGCGATCGCGGACGAGGTGCTGGAGGGCGAGACGCAGCGAGTGGACGAGGCGGTGCTGGGGTGGCTGGCCGGTTCGCGGGCGGAATGGCTGGACACCGTGGCGCTGCAGGTTACGGCGCTGGGCAACGCGGCAACGCTGCTCGTGGTGGCGCTGGCGGCTGCCGCGATCCTGTGGGGTGCGCGCCACCGGGTCTCGGTGATGCTGCTGTTCCTGTCCCTGGCCACGGATGGTCCGGGGTCGGGTGCGGTGGGCCACGTGGGCGGGTGCGACGGTCCTGGTGGTGCTGATCGGGCTGAGCCGGACGTACGTGGGTGTGCACTACCCGACGGACGTGCTGGCCGGCTGGCTGGCCGGGGTGGCGTGGACGGGGCTGCTGGTGGCGGTCTTCCGCCTGCTGGGTGCGTTCACCGGCGAGGTGCCGGAGCCAGTGCCACCCGCGGCTCAGAGCCGGTCGGCGAACTCCCTGGAGGAGTAGACCGGGATCCCGGCCTCGTCGCGCCGGGCGAGGAAGTCGCCGTCGTTGGAGACGAGGGCGGCGTCGGCGGCCCGGGCCAGTGCGGCGAACTTCCGGTCGTCGGGGTCCTCGACCCACTGGAGCCCGCCGGTGTCCGGGTCCCCGCCGTACCGGTCCTCGTCCCGGAACAGTCCCTCCACGTCCGGCCAGTCGAGGGGCGGGATGCTCTCCAGCACCGCCTTCACCTCGTTGCGGGTATCCTCCGTCCACGGCATCCGGAGCCGCCCATCGCGGACAGCCTGGACGGTGGCGCCGGCGGCGCTGTCGGGGCTGAATCCGGCGCCCACGAAGACGCTGGTGTCGATAACGACCCGGTCGTGCGACTGTGTCACGATCTCACCTCCTGTGGCGGCCCGGCGGGTCCGCCGGGCCGATCGTGTCCCGGACTATGCGGGTTCGCCGAGCTCCTCCAGTGCCGCCCGTGCCGCCTCGGCCACCTGGGCATTGGCGTCCTCGGCCATGCGTCGGAGTGCGGGCCGGGCGTCGGGGTGTCCGATCCGGGCCAGGAGGTCGGCGGTGTCGCCGCGTCGCGCCTCGTCGCCGGCGAGCGGCCCCTGGCCCTCGAGCCCGGCGAGCAGGAGCGGGACGAGGGTGTCGAGGCCGCCGGGGTTCAGCTCGAGCGTCTGCTCGGCGACGAGCATGAGCCCCATCCGGGTCTCCAGCGTGCTCCGGGACCAGAGCTCGGCGAACGCCTCGATCCCCCGGGCCTCGGCGAGGCGGCGACTGGCCTCGTCGTGTCGGCCGGCCTCCATGAGCGAGGCGAAGAGGACCCGCTCGCGGTCGGGGCCGTGGCGCTCCATGATCCGTTCGGCGAGCCGGCGTGCGGGCAGGGCGCCGACGAGGAAGAGCTCCTCGTCGATGACGGTAGTGGGGACCGACCGGATGTCGTAGCGGGCCGCGAGCTCGGGGTGCCGGGTCGCGTCGATGATCTCGAGGGTGATCCGCGGGCTGGCCGCGGCCACGGTCGCCGCCGCCCGGACCTGTCGGGGGCAGACGGGGCAACCCGGCCCGATGAAGAGCAGGAGGGCGGTATCGTGCCGGAGTGGCTCGACCACGGGCGCGACGGCCCACACGGCCTCGATATCGGTGAGGGCCAGGAGCCCTTCGGCGTCCAGCGGCAGATCGGTCACGCCGGGACCCCGGTCACGAGAAGTAGAGCCAGATGACGGCGACGATCGCCGCCAGGAGCACGGTCAGGAGGACCTCCCAGCGACGGGCCCGCTCGGTCTCGGCGATCTCGGCCGGTGCGGGCGTGGTGGTCTGGAACGTCAGCCCCTCGATCTTCTCCCGGTCCGGCTCCGGCGTGGCCAGGCTGACCACCACGAGGATCGCCACGCACACGACGAACAGGAACGCGGCGAAGTGGAGGAAGTTGATCTCTGCGTACGCCAGGAGCCACCCGTCGAGGCTCGCCTTGAACAGTTCGGCGACGAGCCGACCCATCCCGAGGACGAACCCTGCGCCCAGGGCGGCGATCGCACCGGGTGCGTTGATCCGCTTGAAGAATACGCCGAGGAGGAACACAGCGGCGATGGGCGGCGCGATGTAGGCCTGTACGCTCTGGAGGTAGACGTAGAGCGTGCCGGAGATCAGGTCCATGAGCGGGATCCAGAGGAGTCCGAGCACCACGAGCACGCCGGTGGAGATCCGGCCGACCCATACCAGCTGCTGCTCGGAGGCCTCCGGTCGCAGCTCCCGGTAGATGTCCCACGTGATGAGCGTGGACGTGGAGTTGAAGACGGAGGAGAGGGAGCTCATGAGGGCGGCCAGTAGCCCGGCGACCACGAGGCCGCGGAGCCCGACGGGAAGGAGCAGCCCAACGAGGGCGGGGAGCGCCTCATCCGAGCTGCCGAGGACCAGCTGCCCGTCCTGCACGAGCACGTAGGCGATCACGCCGGGAATCACGAAGATGAACAGCGGCAGCAGCTTCATGAAGCCGGCGAAGATGGTCCCGCGTCGGGCCTGGGACAGGTCCCGGGCCGAGAGCGTCCGCTGCACGATGAACTGATCGGTGCACCAGTACCAGACGCCGAGGATCGGCGCGCCGAAGAGGATCCCCGTCCAGGGGAAGTCCGGGTCGGTGGCCGGCTTCCACATGTCCATGAAGCCGTCGGGCGCCACCGCGATCATCCGGTCCCAGCCGCCGATGGCGTCGAGGCCGATGATGGTGACGGCGATGGCGCCGCCGACGAGCACCACCGCCTGGATCGCGTCGGTGATGAGCACGGCCCGGAGGCCACCGAAGATGGTGTAGACCCCGGTGACGACCACCACGACGAACGCGCCGGTCCAGAAGTCGATCCCCATGAGCGCTTCGAAGACGATCCCGCCGGCGAAGATGGTGACGGAGATCTTGGTCAGCACGTAGCCCAGGATCGAAATGCCGGCCAGGTACCATCGGGCCGCGGGCGAGTACCGGCGCTCGAGGAACTCGGGCATCGTGAAGACTTCGCTCCGGAGGTAGAACGGCACGAAGACCCAGCCGAGGACCAGGAGGATGAAGGCGGCCAGGATCTCGAACTGTGCCACGGCCACGCCGCTGGCCGCGCCGGTCCCCGCGAGTCCCACCAGGTGCTCGGAGCCTATGTTCGACGCGAAGAGCGACGCGCCGATGATGAACCAGCCGGTGTTCCGCCCGGCCAGGAAGTAATCGGCCGACGTCTCCGCCCGGTCGCGCCGCTCTCGCCACGTGGCGTAGACGGCGGCCGCGAAGATCACGAAGAAGTACAGGCCGATAAGCGTCCAGTCGATTCCGGTCAGGCGGGCCATGCCGTCCTCCGTCGGGCTTCTCGCGTGGTTGGATGTGGGCAACCTGATGAACCGGCCAGCGCTGAACAAGGTCCGGCCCGCTCGGCCCGGGGCGCTTTTGGACCGGGCGCCCGGCATGACATATTGAGGACAGTCGCCGTCCCCGTCGAACCGGAGCACTGAGCCATGGCCCACCGCGTCGCCGCTGCCATCGTCCCCCTGATCGTGATGTCCGCATTCTGGGCCCCGGCCTGTGCGCCGTCATCCGCGGACTCCGCGGGGGTCGACGCGGCGTCCGACACGGTGCTGTCGGTCAACGGGACCGAGCTCTTCGTGCACCGGGAGGGGACCGGCGAGCCGGTGCTCGTGGTCCACGGCGGCCCCGTTCTCGATCACGGCTACCTGGTGGAGCCGCTCCGCCCGCTCGCGGGCGAGTTCGAGCTGATCTTCTACGACCAGCGGCTGAGCGGCCGGTCGGCGGGCACGGTGGACAGCGCCTCGGTGCGGCTGGATACGTTCGTCGCGGACATCGAGGCGATCCGGGCGGAGCTGGGCCTCGGCCGGGTCCACCTGATGGGCCACTCCTGGGGCGGTCTACTGGCCGCGAAGTACGCGACGATTCACTCCGACCGGCTCCGGTCGCTGGTCCTGCTCAGCCCGCTCCCGCCCACGGCGGCGCTCTGGCGGGAGGAGCAGCGGGCGGAGGGCGCGGCCATCGAGCCGGCGGACACGGCGGGGATGGGCGCGCTCCGGTCGTCGGACGGGCTGGTCGAGGGCGACCCCGCGGCCATCGAGGCGCTGCTCAAGCTCTCCTTCCGTGGCCAGCTCCACGACCCGTCGCTCGCGGACTCGCTCACGTTCAACATCCCGGACGACTATATGGAGCGGAGCCGCCAGTTCGGCTACATGGCCGGCGACCTGGCGGCGTACGACCTCCGGCCCGCCCTGTCCGGGATGGACGTGCCGACGCTGCTCGTCTACGGCCGGGCGGAGGTCGGCGCGACGATCGGGCGCGACGCCTGGGTCGCCTCGATCCCCCACACCACAGCGGTGGCCATCCCGGACGCCGGCCACTTCCCGTTCATCGAGCGGCCCGACGAGTTCACGCGCGTGGTGCGGGCGTTCCTGGTCGGGGTGGGCGCCGGTCCGGCCGCCAGCGGGACGAACGGGGCCGGCGCCGCGTCCCAGGACACGGGCGACTACCCGCGGCTCCGCCGTGCGATGGTGGAGCGGCAGGTGGCGGCCCGGGGCGTCCGGGACACCGCGGTGCTCCGGGCCATGCGGTCGGTGCCCCGGCACCGGTTCGTGCCCGAGGCGCCGCCCCGGGCGGCGTACAGCGATCGGCCGCTCCCCATCGGGCACGGCCAGACGATCTCGCAGCCGTACATCGTGGCGTTCATGGCCGAGGCCGCGCGGCTCGAGCCGGGCGACCGTGTGCTGGAGATCGGGACCGGGTCGGGGTACGGCGCGGCGGTCCTGGCAGAGCTGGCGGCCGAGGTCTACACCATCGAGATCGTGCCGGAGCTGGCCGACCGGGCCCGACGCGCACTGGACCGGGCCGGGTACGAGAATGTCCGGGTCCGGACCGGGAACGGGTGGCTCGGCTGGCCGGAGCACGCGCCGTACGACGCCGTGGTGGTCACGGCCGCGCCGGACGAGGTGCCCGAGGCGCTGATCGATCAGCTGGCGGTGGGCGGGATGCTGGTGATCCCGGTGGGGTCCCGGTACCAGGAGCTGCGGGTGCTCCGGAAGACGCGGGACGGGTTGCAGGAGGAGGCGTCGCTGCCTGTCCGGTTCGTGCCCATGGTCGAGGAGCCGCCGGACACGGGCCGTTGAGCGAGCTGCGGCGCGGGCTCGGGGTCCGGGACGGCGCCGCCGTCGTCGTGGCCAATGTGGTGGGCACCGGGATCTTCCTGACGCCCGCCTTCATCGCCCGACAGGCGCCCGACCCTTGGGTCTTCGTCGGGCTCTGGGTCGCCGGCGGGGTGCTGGCCGTGATCGGCGCCCACGCCTACGCGGAGCTGGCGGCCATGCGCCCCGAGGCCGGCGGCGAGTACGTGTACATCCGGGAGGCGTTCGGCCCGCTGGCCGGGTTCCTCTCCGGCTGGACCTCGCTCGTGGCCGGGTTCTCCGGCGCCATCGCCGCCGCGGCGGTCGGGTTCGCCGTGTACCTCGACCGGCTGGTCCCCGGGATCGGCTCCACCGACCCGCTCCTCCGCCTCCCCCTCGGGCTCACGGACGCCGCCGTCTCCGTCACGCCCCGAGCACTCGTTGCGCTGGGGTTGATCACCGTGTTCAGCGCGATCCACGCGCGGGGTCTCAGGCTCGGGAAGGTCGCCCAGCAGGCGCTGGCGGCGCTCAACGTCGTGACGATCCTGGCGCTGGTGGTCCTGGGGTTCGTGACCGGCTCCGGCGGCCCGGCCAGCGCGGACACGGCGGCTGCGGCGACGACGGGGGGCAGCGCCGCAGCCGGGGTCGCGGGCGCGGCCATCGAGCCGGGCGGGCTCTTCGTCGCGCTGGTGCTGGTGATGTTCACCTACAGCGGCTGGAACGCGGCGGCGTACGTGGCCGGCGAGCTCCGCGACCCGGGCCGGACCGTCCCCCGGTCGCTCTTCTGGGGCACGGGCATCGTCATCGTGCTCTACCTCGCGCTGAACGCGCTCTACGTGTGGGTGCTCGGCATCGCCGGGATCGCCGGCGCGGAGGCCACGGGTGACCGGGTGGCGGCCGTGCTCTGGGGGGCCACCGGGACCCGCTTCTTCACGCCGCTCATCCTCCTGGCGCTGGCCAGCAGCGTGAGCGCCATGGTCCTGACCGGCCCCCGGGTCTACTTCGCCATGGCCCGGGACCGGTGCCTGCCGGCGGCGTTCGGCCGGCTGCGGGACGACGACGTCCCGGCATTCAGCATCGGCGCCCAGGCCGTATGGAGCGCGGTCCTCGTCCTCACCGGCGGCTTCGAGGCGCTCCTGACGTACACGGGGTTCGCCATCGTCCTCTTCGCCGGGCTCGCCGTGGCCGCGCTCTTCGTGCTGCGATGGCGACGACCGGACGCCCGGCGACCGTTCCGCGCGTGGGGCTACCCGTGGGCGCCCGCCCTGTTCATCGCCGCCAGCGTCGCCATGGTGGTCCAGTCGGTGCTGCGGGCGCCGGGGCCGAGCCTGGCGGGGGTGGCGGTGATCGGGGCGGGGGCGCCGGTGTTCTGGTGGCTTCGAGAGCGGTGAGTGCGAGCGTGCACGATGCAAGAGTGCAATAATGCAAGAGTGCAAGAGTGCAAGAGTGCAAGAATGCAAGAGTGCAAGAGTGCAAGAGTGCACGAATGCAGGAGTGCAGGATGCAGGATTGAGGATTCAGGAGGCGGGAGGAAGGAGGCGGGGTTCCATCGCCTCGCGCCGGTGCGGCTCGCCGAACGGGACCTCCTGGATCCCGAGCTCGTCGGGGAGGCGCCAGCAGCCCGAACCCATCGACGATCACGCGCCCTCCGGCCCGTACGCCGGGATCGATGATGTATAATTGAGGGACGGACCGGACGAGCTCTCGAGACCTACGGGCATCATGGCTTCCGATCGACCCACCGGCGCCTATCTGGATCTTCCGGCCGGCGAGCTGCGGCGGCGTGCGGACGAGGCCGTGGCGGCGCTGGCGGACTGTCGGCTCTGTCCCCGGGACTGTGGCGTGGACCGACTGGCGGGGAAGTGGTCGGCGTGCAAGACGGGGCGGCACGCGGTGGTGAGCAGCGCGTTCGCGCACCACGGCGAGGAGCGGTGCCTGCGCGGGACGCGGGGGTCGGGGACAATCTTCTTCGTGCACTGCAACCTGCGGTGCGTCTTCTGCCAGAACGTGGAGATCAGCCAGGGCGTGCTGCCGGGGCCGGACACGCCGGCGGCGCGACCGGACCGGGTCGCGGAGATCATGCTGGGGCTGCAGGAACGGGGCGTCCACAACATCAACTGGGTGACGCCGGAGCACGTGGTGCCGCAGGTGCTGGAGGCGCTGGTGCTGGCGGCGGACCGGGGGCTGACGCTGCCGATCGTCTACAACACGAGCGCGTACGACGGGCTGGAGTCGCTGGCGTGGATGGACGGCGTGGTGGACATCTACATGCCGGACCTGAAGACGCTGCGCCCGGCCACCGGGAAGCGGCTGCTGAAGGCGGAGGACTACCCCGAGGCGGCCACCGCCGCGATCCGGGAGATGCACCGGCAGGTCGGCGACCTCGAGATCGGCGATGACGGCCTGGCCCGGCGCGGCGTGCTGATCCGGCACCTGGTGATGCCCGGGAAGCTGGACGAGACCCGGGAGGTGCTGGAGTGGCTCGTCGCCGAGCTGGGTCCCGACACGTACGTGAACCTGATGGACCAGTACCGACCCGCGGGGAAGGTCCCGGGCGGCGGGTACCCGGAGATCGACCGGCCGCTGGCCCGGCAGGAGTACCGGGAGGCGGTGGCCATGGCCCGGGGGCTGGGGCTGCGACTGGATCCCGGCCACTGACGCGGTAATGC
>JBPRGE010000112.1:0-69149 GCA_051418035.1 Candidatus Longimicrobiales bacterium M2_2A_002 | reverse complement strand
CTTCCACCTGATGACCCACGCCTTCTTCAAGGCGCTCCTCTTCCTGGGGGCCGGAGCGGTGATCCACGCCATGCACGAGGCGTTTCACCACACGCACCAGGACGACTGGGACGCCCAGGACATGCGGAACATGGGCGGGCTCCGGAAGTTCATGCCGAAGACGTGGATCTTCATGTGGATCGCCACGCTGGCCATCGCCGGCGTGTGGCCGTTCGCCGGCTTCTTCAGCAAGGACGAGATCATCTGGCAGGCCGCCGCCCGGGCCATCGGGCCCTTCGAGGGATGGTTCACCCTGGTCTGGGTCCTGGCGCTGGTCGCGGCGCTGCTGACGGCGTTCTACATAACGCGGCTGATGATCATGACGTTCCACGGCGAGAACCGGAGCGGGGAAGGGGGCAAACACATCCACGGGGCCCCGGCGGTCATGTGGGTCCCGGTCGGCGTGCTGGCGGTGGCGTCCGTCGTGGGCGGCTGGATCAACGTGCCCCACGCCATCGGCGAGAACGCGCTCCTCGGGATCATCCCGCACTCGGAGTGGCTGCACGAGTGGCTGCAGCCGCTGACGGCGGAGGCCGATCACGTCTTCGAGGCGAACGTCGGCGAGCTGGCCCACTCGGCACCGCTGGGCGGTGGCGAGCTGTTCTGGGCGTTCCTCTCCTTCGGGTTGGCCGTGGCGGTGATCCTCGTGACGTCGCGCTGGCTCAAGAGCCGGGAGTACCGGCCGGCGGCCGAGAGCCCCGAGTTCGAGGGCTTCGCGAAGGTGCTGTACAACAAGTACTACGTGGACGAGATCTACGACGCCGTGGTGGTGCAGCCCATCATCCGGCTGTCCCGCGGCGCGTGGCGCTTCATCGATGACGGGTTGATCGATGGGATGGTAAACGGTGCCGGGGTGCTCGCCCGCGGGCTCGGCTGGATCGGGTCACGACTCCAGACGGGCACTCTGAACACGTACGCTTTCGCCATCGCGGTGGGAGCGCTCCTGATCCTCCTGAGCGTCGTGGGGCTGTAGCGTCATGGGATTCCTCGAGGCGATCGGGTACGGCGGCTGGGCCCTTCACGTCCTCCTCTGGTTCCCGCTGGTGGGCATGGCGCTGGTCATGCTCGGGCCGGCGAGCCGGGCGAAGGAGGTCGCGCTGGGCGTGGCCTTTGTGGAGTTCGTGGTCTCCGTCCCCCTGTGGTTCATGTTCGATGCGGGGACGGCCGCGTTCCAGTTCGAGGCCGCCATACCCTGGATCGAGAGCTGGGGCATTTACTACCGGGTGGGGATCGACGGGGTCAGCGTACTGCTGGTGCTCCTGACCACGTTCCTCATGCCGCTGACGATCCTCGGCTCGTTCAAGTACATCACCGAGAAGGAGCGGACCTTCTACGGGATGATGCTCCTGCTGCAGGTGGGGATCATCGGGGTCTTCGTGGCCCTCGACCTCTTCCTGTTCTTCGTGTTCTGGGAGCTCATGCTGGTGCCGATGTACTTCATCATCGGCGTCTGGGGCGGGGAGCGACGGGTCTACGCCGCCATCAAGTTCTTCCTCTACACGGCCGTGGGCTCGCTCCTGATGCTGGTCGGGATCCTGTACCTGTTCTTCAAGTACCAGGCGGCCACGGGCGAACTGAGCTTCGCGTACGTCGACCTGCTGAATCTCACGCTCAGCATGCAGGAGCAGACGTGGCTGTTCGCGGCGTTCGCGCTGGCGTTCGCCATCAAGGTGCCCATGGTGCCGTTCCACACCTGGCTGCCCGACGCGCACGTGCAGGCGCCGACGCCCGGGTCCGTGGTGCTGGCGGCCGTGCTGCTGAAGGTGGGCGCGTACGGGTTCCTCCGGTTCCTGCTGCCCTTCTTCCCGTGGGCCTCCACCGAGCCGACCATCGTGATGATCATACTGGTCCTCGGGCTGGCCGGGATCACCTACGCCGCGTGGGTCGCGGCCGTGCAGCCGGACGCGAAGAAAATGATCGCGTACACGTCGGTGGCCCACATGGGCTTCGTGGTGCTCGGGATCTTCGCTCTGACGGTGCAGGGGGTCCAGGGGGCCATGATCGTGATGCTGAGCCACGGCGTCTCCACAGGGGCCATGTTCCTCCTGCTCGGGATGCTGTACGAGCGGAGGCACACGCGGACCATCGCGGAGTTCGGCGGACTCGCGGCGACCATGCCGGTGTTCGGGACGCTCTTCGTGATCACCGCGCTGGCGAGCATCGGGCTGCCGGGCACGAGCGGGTTCGTCGGCGAGTTCCTGACGCTGCTGGGCACGTTCCAGACGCACCCGGTGATCGCCGTGATCGCGGCGCTGGGCGTGATCTTCGCCGCGTACTACATGCTGCCCATGGTCCAGAAGATCTGGTTCAACGCGCCGGACCGGCCGGAGAACCAGGACCTGCCGGACCTGAGCGGCCGGGAGCTGACGGTGCTGGTCCCGATGGTCGTGATCATGATCTGGATGGGCGTCTATCCGAAGCCGTTCCTCGACCGCACGGAGCGGTCGGTGGACGCGCTGCTGGACACGGTGGAGCGACACGGTGACCTGCCGGCCGACGTACTGCCGCCGTACATGACGACGCGGGACCTGGTCGACCGGGGCATGTCCTTGAACGACGACGTGGAGCTACGGGTGGAACCCCCAGAACGGGAAGAGGACGGAGAGATGAAGGTGGCCGCGACGTCCGAGGCGGAGGCCCGTCATGCTGATTGATTACGCGTCGTCCATGGACTACATCTGGGCGCTGATGCCGGAGGTTACGCTCTCGGCATGGGCGCTCCTGATCCTCATGGTGGACGTGTTTCAGCGGGGCCAGGAAGGCGGCCCGGCCCGGGAGAGCATCGCGTGGCTCACGGTCCTCGGGCTCGTGACGACGGTGGCGGCCAACACGTGGCTGCTGACGCTGGCGGAAGCATCGGATACCGGCCCCATCGCGCTGGACACGTTCCGGGTCTACACGAACTACCTGTTCCTGGGCGCGGCGATCCTGTTCGTCCCGCTCTCCTGGAAGTACCTGGGGGACGAGCGGATGCGGCACGGCGAGCTGTTCGCGCTCCTGCTCCTGTCCACGGTCGGGATGATGTTCTTCGCCGGGACCCGGGATCTGATGCTGATCTTCCTGGGGCTCGAGCTGATGTCGGTTGCGGTGTACGTCCTCACGGGCGTGAACCGGCGGGACCGGCGGTCGGCCGAAGCGGCGCTGAAGTACTTCCTGCTCGGAGCCTTCTCGAGCGCCTTCTTCCTCTTCGGGATCGCCATGATCTTCGGCGGCGCCGGGAGCGTGAACCTGACGCTGGTCGCCGAGGCCGTGGAGGCCGGCGGCGGCGACAACCTGCTCCTGAAGGGCGGGATCGGGCTCCTGCTGGTGGGCTTCGGGTTCAAGGTGGCGGCCGTGCCGTTCCACATGTGGACGCCGGACGCGTACGAGGGTGCGCCGGCCCCGGTGACCGGGTTCATGGCGGCGGCCGTGAAGGCCGCGGCGTTCGCGGCGCTGCTCCGGGTCTTCTTCACCGGGCTGCTGGGCATGTACGAGGTGTGGTTCGCCGCCGTGGCCGTGCTGGCTTTTGTGACCATGATCGCGGCGAACCTGATCGCGCTCTGGGAGGACAGCGTCAAGCGGATGCTGGCCTACTCGAGCATCGCCCACGCCGGCTACCTGCTGGTGGCCGTAGCCACGGCCACCGCGCTGGGCGCGGCCTCGTTCCTCTACTACCTGGTGGTCTACACGCTCATGACCATGGGCGCCTTCGCGGTGGTCTTCATGGTCGCCCGGAAGCACGAGCTCCGGCTCGGGATCGCCGAGTACGGCGGCCTCGGGTGGAAGGTCCCGGTGGTGGGGATCACCATGACGGTCTTCCTCCTGTCGCTGGCCGGCGTGCCGCCCACCGGCGGGTTCTGGGGCAAGTTCGCGATCCTCCGGGCGGCCGTGGAGCAGCGCTACATCTGGCTGGCCGTGACGCTCGTGCTGACGTCGCTCGTGTCGTACTACTCCTACCTGCGGGTGGCGTGGTACATGTGGTTCCGGGAGGCGGACGCGGCGGTGGCCGACCGGGAGATCACGGTCTCGCCGGGGCTGCGCGTCGCCCTGGTGGCCGCGGCGGTGGCGGTCCTGCTGCTGGGGATCTTCCCGGCCCAGATCCTGGAGCTCGCGCAGAACAGCGCGGTGGCGCTGATGGAGATCCCGCTGAGCCGTCTCGCCGCGCCCTGACGCGCGGGAGGGCCAGTCGAACCCGGTCCCGGGCCCCGCAGGAGTACGGGGCCCGGGACGTTTTTCTCACGGTCGTACGGAGCGTTGACGGATGCAGCCTGAGCAGCTGAACGAGCACATCTTCCGGGAGTACGACATCCGGGGCGTGGTGGCCGAGGACCTGACGGGGGAGATCCCGTGGTGGATCGGCCGTGCGTTCGGGAGCGAGCTGCGGAGCGGTCACGATGGACGGACGGACCTGCGCGTGGTGGTCGGGCACGACAACCGGCCGAGCTCCCCGGGGCTCGCGGAGGAGGTGGTCGCGGGGCTCCGGGCCGCCGGCGTGAACGTGGTCTTCGTCGGCACGGTACCGACCCCGGTCCTGTACTGGGCGGTGGAGCGCCTGGAGGGCGATGGCGGGATCCAGATCACGGGCTCCCACAACCCGCGGGAGTACAACGGGTTCAAGATGCTGGCCGACGGCAAGTCGTTCTACGGCGCCGCGATCCAGCGAATGAAGGAGCGGATCCGGAGCGACACGTTCACGGAGGGAGACGGCGAGCTGGCGGAGCGTGTCGTCCTCGAGGACTACATCGAGGATGTGGCGGGCCGGTTCGACCTGGCCCGGCCGGTGAAGGTGGTGGTGGACTGCGGGAACGGCGCCGGGAGCCTGGTGGCAGTGGAGCTGCTGGAGCGGATCGGCGCCGATGTCGTCCCGCTCTACTGCGAGTCGGACGGCACGTTCCCCAACCATCACCCGGACCCGACGGTCGACGAGTACATCGCCGACCTGATCGCCCGGGTCCGGTCCGAGGGCGCCGACGCGGGCATCGGGTTCGACGGGGATGCAGACCGGATCGGAGCGGTGGACGAGAACGGCGAGATCGTCCGCGGCGACCTGTTGCTGCTCCTCTTCGCGCTGGACGTGATCGAGCGGGAGGGGCCGGGGCAGACGCTGATCTTCGACGTGAAGTGCTCGCAGGCGGTGCCCGAGGTCCTGGAGGAGCACGGCGGCAAGCCGATCATGTGGAAGACGGGCCACTCGCTGATCAAGGAGAAGATGAAGGAGACGGGGGCGCCGGTGGCCGGGGAGCTGTCGGGCCACATCTGCTTCGCCGATGACTACTACGGCTTCGACGACGCCGTCTACGCCGCCGGCCGGCTGGTCGACCTGCTGGCCCGGTCGGAGCAGACGCTTTCGGAGCAGGTCGCGGCGTTCCCGGACTACGTCTCCACGCCGGAGATCCGGGTGGACGTGTCGGAGTCGGAGAAGTTCGAGATCGTGGCCCGGGCGGTGGAGGCCTTCTCCCGGGACCACGAGGTGATCGACGTGGACGGCGCCCGCGTCCTGTTCGACGGCGGGTGGGGGCTCCTGCGGGCGTCCAACACGCAGCCGGTGCTGGTGCTTCGCTACGAGGCCCGTACGGAGGCGCAGCTGGACGCCATCCGGGAGACGATGGAGGAGTGGCTCGGGACCCAGGGCATCGAGCCGTAGCATGCGTCGTCGGGTCGGCCGGATCGCCCTGATCGGCGCCGTCGCCATCCTCATCCTGCTGGTGCTGGGGCGGGTGGCGGTGGGCTTCTACACGGACATCCTCTGGTACCAGGGCGTCGGGTTCGTCTCCACGTTCTGGAAGCGGCTGATGCTCGAGCTCTCGGTCCGGGGCGTCGCGGCGCTCCTGGCGGCGGGCGTGGTGTTCGCGAACCTCTGGTGGGTGGCCCGGCACCTCGGTCCCGTCCGGGTGCGCCGGCGGTACGGCAATATCGAGATCGCCGAGCAGGTGCCCCGGAAGTACGTCCTCGGGATCATCGTGGTGGTAGCGGTGCTGGGCGGGTGGTGGCTCGCCGAGCTCCAGTTCAGCGACCGGGCCGTGCTGGCGGTGGGGTCGTGGCTCGAGAAGGTGTCGTGGGGGCTCGAGGACCCGCTGTTCGGGAAGGACGTGGCGTACTACCTGTTCACGCTCCCGGTGGCGACGGACGCCCTCGAGTACGCGATCCTGATCGTGGTGTGGACGGTCGCGCTGGTGGGGCTCGGGCACGTGCTGGTGGGCGGCATCGAGTGGGACGAGAACCGGGTCTCCATGACGCCGGTCGCGCGCAAGCACCTGGCGGTGCTGGGGGCTGCACTGGTGGTGCTGGTGGGCGTCCGCTTCTGGCTCGGCCGCTACCACCTCGTGGTGGACGGGAACGGCGTGGCCGGCGCGCTGGGCTTCACCGACGTCCAGGCGCGGATCCCGGTGGCGTGGGCCATGGCGGGCCTCTCGATTGCGGCCGCCGGGGCGCTGCTCTGGGGTGCATGGAACCGGGCGCTGCTGCCGCCGGTGCTGGCACTGGGCGGGCTCCTGGTCGCCGGGCTGCTCCTGGGCCAGGCGTATCCGGCGCTGGTGCAGAAGTTCCAGGTCGAACCGAACGAGCTGAGCCGGGAAGCGCCGTACATCCGCTGGAACCTGGAGTTCACCCGTCGGGCGTACGGGCTGGACCCGATGACCCGACGATCGTTCCCGTACGCGGCGGAGGCCCGGCCGGACCTCGACCGGCTCACGGGCCGGCTGGCCCATGTCCCGCTCTGGGACACGGAGCCGCTGCAGCGGGCGTTCAACGAGGTCCAGACGCTCTACCCGTACTACCGGTTCCCCGACGTGGACTACGACCGCTACGGCCCGCCGGGCCAGGAGCAGCAGGTGGCCCTGGGGGTGCGCGAGTTCCAGCCGAGCGGGCTCGAGACGGGGAGCCAGACATGGCAGAGCCTGCGGCTGAACCCGTCCTATATCCGGGGGATGGGCGCGGTGGCCGCGCCGACGCACCCGGAAGGCCGGGGCGACGGTACGCCGGAGCTGTGGATCCGGAACGTGAACCCGGTGGTCACGGACACGCAGGCGGCCCCGGCGTCCATGAGGCTGGATCAGCCGGGCGTCTTCTTCGGCGAGACGATGGACGAGTACGTCATCATCGTCCCCGGCCGGGACAACCAGCTCACGGGCGAGCCGGGGGTGGCGTTCCCCCGGGGCGTGCCGTTGAGCTCGTTCGCACGAATGCTGGCGTTCGCGTGGCGGTTCGGTGATGAGACGCTCCTCTTCAGCGGGGAGGTGACCCGGGAGAGCCGGATCGTCTTCCGCCGGACGGTCCGGGAGCGGGTCGAGGAGCTGGTCCCGTTCCTCCTCTGGGACCCGGACATCATGCCCGCGATCATCGACGGCCGCGTGGTCTGGCTGGTGGACGGCTACACGATCTCGAGCTCGTTCCCGCTGTCGCGGTCGGTGCCGCTGGCCCGCAGCGCCGTGCGGTTCATGCGGCCCTCGGTGAAGGCGTCGGTGGACGCCGTCACCGGTGACGTCCACTTCTACTCGGTGGGCGACGACCCGGTGCTCCAGACCTACGGGGCGGTCTTCCCGGATCTCTTCGAGCCGCTGGACTCCATGCCCGCCGAGCTGCGGCGCCACCTGATCTACCCGGAGCTGGCGCTGCAGGTGCAGGCCGAGATCCTGATGGAGTACCACCTCCAGCGGGCGGAGCCGTTCTATGCGGGCCAGGACGTCTGGCAGCGGCCCCAGGAGTCGGCGCCGAACGGCGGGACGCGGGAGACGGGGCCCGTCTACGGGCTCCTGCCGGTCCCGCTGGACGGGACTGTGGAGTTCCTGGGCGCCATACCGTTCATCGCCCGCGGCCGGCAGAACATGACCGCGCTGCTGGTGGTCCGGAACGATGGCGCGGGCTACGGCGACCTCACGCTCTACGAGTTCCCCCGGGACCAGCAGATCCCGGGCCCGGGCCAGGTCCAGGCGGTGATCGAGCAGGACCCGATCATCTCGCCCGAGCTGTCGCTCCTGCGGCAGCGGGGGAGCGGCGTGAACATGGGCCGCGTACGGATCGTCCCGCTGGACAGCTCGGTCCTCTACATCCAGCCGCTCTTCCTGAGCGCCGAGGAGAACCCGATCCCGGAGCTCTGGCGCGTGGTGGTCAGCGACGGCCGGAACGTGGCCATGGCCGAGACGCTCCGGGGCGCCATGGCGCGTCTGGACCTCCCGCTGGCCGAGGCGTCCGGCGACGCGCGAGGGGCGGGACCGAGGCCCGCCGGCGACCGGTGGCCCGCCCGGGCGCTCGATCTGCTGGACAGGGCCGGGGAGCGGCTCCGCGAGGGAGACTGGGCCGGGTACGGCGAGACGCTGGACGAGCTCCGGGCGCTCCTGGAGCGGCTGCAACGAGACCAGACGGGTGGAGCAAGCCCATGACGGATGGACCGAACGGCACGGCGATGGGTCGCCGGAACGACGGTTGCCGGTGGTTGGGGTGCGGGTTATGATGCCGCCGCCGGGGAGCAAGACCATTGTGGTGGCGCTGGGCGGCAACGCGCTGCAGCCGCCGGGCGGTCGCGGCGACATCACCGAGCAGTTCGCCCACACGCGGGCGAGCCTGGAGCCGCTGGTGGCGCTGGCCCGGGAAGGGTGGCGCGTGGCCGTTGTCCACGGCAACGGCCCGCAGATCGGCGACGACCTGCGACGGAACGAGGCGGTGCGGGACCGGATCCCGCCGCTGCCCGTGGGGGTGCTCGTGGCCGGGACCGGCGGCTGGATCGGGTACATGATCCAGCAGTCGCTCCAGAACGCGCTCGACCGGTTCGGCGTGAAGCGGGACGTGGTCACGGTCATCACCCAGGTGGTGGTGGATCCCGACGACCCGGCCAGCCGGGAGCCGGTGAAGCCGATCGGCCGGGTCATGGACGAGGCCACGGCGCGGGCGCTGGAAGCCGATGGTGTGCCCGTCCGGGAGACCGACAAGGGGTGGCGCCGGCTGATCGCGTCGCCGCGGCCGATCCGGATCGTGGAGCACGGACAGATCCGGCGGCTGGTCGAGGGCGGGACCATCGTCATCGCCGCGGGCGGGGGCGGGAGCCCCGTTTACATCGATCCGGAGCTCGGGATCGAAGGGCTCGATGGCGTGATCGACAAGGACCGGGCGGCGCAGGTGCTGGCCGGCGACATCGACGCCAGCGAGTTCGTGATCCTGACGGATGTCGAGGGTGTCTATCGGGGGTTCGGCACGGACGAGCAGGAGCGGCTGGACACGCTGACGGTGGCCGAGGCCCGCGCACTGCTGGACGCGGGCGAGCTGGGCGCCGGGAGCATGGCGCCGAAGGTCGAGGCGGCGGTCGCGTTCGTGGAGGCGGGCGGGATGGCGGCCCATATCGGCCGGCTGGAAGCAGGGCTGGAAGTGGTCGAAGGACGAACTGGAACGACGATCCGGGCGGAATGAAATGAATATCCACGAGTACCAGGCAAAGGAGATCTTCCGCGATCACGGGCTGCCCGTGCCGCCGGGAGAAGTGGCGCGCACGCCGGACGAGGCGCGGTCCATCGCCGAGAAGTACGGCGGGACGGTGGTGGTGAAGGCCCAGGTCCACGCCGGCGGCCGCGGGAAGGCGGGGGGCGTGAAGCTGGCGTCCTCGGCCGATGAGGCCCGCGACCACGCCGAGGCGATCCTGGGGATGGAGATCAAGGGACTGACGGTGGAGAAGGTCCTGGTCACGCCGGCCGAGGATATCGAGACCGAGTCGTACGTCGGCGTGATCGTGGATCGCAGCTCCAAGCGGCCGGTCTTCATGGTCAGCCGTGAGGGCGGTGTGGACATCGAGGAGGTGGCCGAGACGAACCCCGACGCCATCCGTCGCCTGGCGGTCGACCCGCGCTACGGGCTGCTTCCGTTCCAGGCGTACTGGCTGGGCGCGAGCCTCTACGACGACGTGAAGCAGCAGCGGGCTGCGGCGAAGGCGATGAGCCGGCTCTACGACGCGTTCGTCGACGCGGGGGCCAGCCTGGCGGAGATCAACCCGCTGATCACCACGCCGGAGGGCGAGGTGAAGGCCATCGATGCGAAGATGAACATCGATGACAACGAGCTCTTCCGGAAGCCGGAGATCGAGGAGCTGCGGGACACGTCTGCCGAGCCGGCCTCGGAGACGAAGGCCCGGGACGCCAGCCTGACCTACATCAAGCTGGACGGGAACATCGGCGCGGTCGTAAACGGCGCCGGGCTGGCCATGGCCACCATGGACCTGATCAAGTTCTACGGCGGGGAGCCCGCCAACTTCCTGGACATCGGGGGCTCCTCGAGCCCGGAGAAGGTCATCAGCGCGCTGGAGATCATCACCAGCGACCCGAACGTGAAGGTGATCCTGTTCAACATCTTCGGCGGGATCACCCGGTGTGACGATGTGGCGAACGGGATCGTGACCGCCATGGAGCGGATGGAGTTCGACCTCCCGCTGGTGATCCGGCTGACGGGCACGAACGAGGAGGAGGGTTTGAGGATCCTCGAGGACGCCGGGATCACCGCCTCGACGTCGATGGACGACGTGGTGAAGAAGGCGGTGGAGGTAGCCGGCTAGCGCCGGCAACCGCCTTGGGGGCGGGTGGCACAGTGGGGCTGGGGTGGCGTTGGTGGACGGGCAGATTGGAATAGAGAGCTGAGACGAGGATCATGGCGATTTTCATAGACAGAGACACGCGGCTCGTGGTGCAGGGGATCACCGGTCGGGACGGCGCGTTCCATACCGAGCAGATGATCGAGTACGGGACGAACGTGGTGGCGGGGGTGACCCCGGGTCGGGGCGGCCAGACGTTCGATGCCGCCGGCCGGAGCGTGCCGATCTTCGACAGCATGGACCGGGCGGTGGCCGAGACCGACGCGAACACGAGCGTCATCTACGTACCGCCCCGGTTCGCGGCCGACGCGATCATGGAGGCGGCCGAGGCGGGCGTCGAGTTCATCGTGGCCATCACCGAGGGGATCCCGGTGCTCGACATGACCCGGGTCTACGAGTTCGTGCAGGAGAAGGGCGCGCGGCTCCTGGGCCCGAACTGTCCGGGCGCGCTGTCGCCGGGGCAGGCCAAGGTCGGGATCATGCCGGGCTCCATCGTGAAGGAGGGGAAGGTCGGCGTGGTCTCCCGCTCCGGCACGCTGACGTACGAGGTGGTCTACCAGCTCACGCAGGCCGGGATCGGCCAGTCCACGTGCATCGGGATCGGCGGCGACCCGATCATCGGGACCAACTTCATCGACACGCTCGAGGCGTTCGAGGCGGACCCCGAGACCGAGGCCGTCGTCATGATCGGCGAGATCGGCGGGACCGACGAGCAGGACGCCGCCGCGTACGTCAAGGCGTCCATGTCCAAGCCGGTGGTCGGCTTCATCGCGGGGCAGACGGCGCCTCCGGGCCGGCGGATGGGCCACGCGGGTGCCATCATCAGCGGCTCGGCCGGGACCGCCGAGGAGAAGATGCAGGCGTTCGAGGAGAACGGGATCGCGGTCATGAAGCGACCGGCCGACGTGGTCGAGCTGATCCGGGACGTGCTGTAGCGGGGGCCCTCCCGGGCCTCCACTCTCCCATGGATCTCCTGGACCTGCTGCGGCCGGAGCACGTCGTGGTGCCGCTGGTGGCGCCCGACCTTCGCACGGCCATCGAGCAGCTGGTGAGCCGGCTCGAAGAGACGGGCGCGGTCGAGCCGTCGAGCGAGCTCCACGAGCGGATCCGGAGCCGGCCGCTCCGGGATGTGCTGGCCGTGAGCGAGGACGTGGTGCTGCCCCACTTCCGGTCCGAGTCCGTCGACCGGCTGACGCTGGCCCTCGGGGTCTCGCCCGAGCCGATCCCCTGTCCGGGTTCGGCGCTGGACGTGGAGCCCCGGATCGTGGCCGTGATCCTCGCGCCGCAGGAGGCGGCCAGCCTGTACCTGCAGACCATGTCCACGCTGGCCCGGCTCCTCCGTCGACCCGGCGTAGTCGACACGCTGACCCGCCAGGACGATGCCGCCTCGATCCTCGCCCTGCCCGAGCTCCAGGACCTGCGGATCCAGCCCAGCCTGACGGTGCGCGACGTCATGACCCACCGGATCCGGTCCGTGGGCCCCGACGCCACCGTCCGCGATGCGCTCGAGCTCATGCTCCGCTACCGGCTCAACGCCGTCCCCATCGTGGGCGACAAGCAGGAGGTGCTCGGGCTGGTCAGCGAGAGCGACATCATGCGGGCGCTGCTGCCCAAGATCCCCCGGGCGGGGTCCGAGGACGCCGAGACCGACCAGGAGCCCGGCGACCGCCCGGTCCGGGAGGTGATGGCCCGGTCCGTCCTTTGCGTCTCCGATGACCTCGGTGTCAGTGAAGTGGCCAGCATGATGATCAACAAGGACGTGGAGCAGATCCCGGTGGTCAACGCCGGGGCCATCACGGGGATGGTCTCCCGGGCCGACATCATCCGGAAGCTCTTCGGCCGCGGCTGAGCCGACCGCCCGGACCCGCCGGGCCGCACGACCCGAACCCAGATAGAAGCCCCATGCAACAGACGCTCGCCATCATCAAGCCCGACGCGACCGGCCGCGACCTGGTCGGCCAGATCCTGGCCCACCTCGAGGACGCGGGGTTCGAGATCCGGGCCATGCGCATGACACGGCTGACCGAGGCCCAGGCCCGGGAGTTCTACGCCGTCCACAAGAACCGCCCGTTCTACCAGGAGCTGGTGGAGTTCATGATCTCCGGGCCCGTCGTGCCGGTGCTCCTCGAAGCCGAGGACGCGGTCACGAAGCTCCGGGTGGTCATTGGAGCGACCGACCCCGCCGAGGCCGAGGAGGGGACGGTCCGGGCTCTGTACGCCGAGTCGAAGGGCCGCAACTCGATCCATGCGTCGGACGCGCCGGAAACCGCGGCCCGGGAGATCCGGTTCTTCTTCTCGGAGGCCGAGGAGATCGGCAGCCGGTAGCGGCCGGGCGGCGTCCCCGACCGGTCCGGGGGACGGGTCGCGTCACATTGACAGCACGGACCGCTTGCGTAATCTTACCAAGCTATGCTTCATGTCGACCTGAACCGCCTGTGGCGGGAAGGCCGAGCGCGTGTCGATGTCGATGTGCCCCCGGACGCGGAGTTCTGGGAGGAGCTCGACCTCGAGCCCCGGTCCCCGCTGGAGGTGCGGATCGAGGCGCAGCAGGCCGGCCCGGACGTGGTGGTCCGCGGGACGATCCGGGGCCGCTTCGAGCAGTCGTGTCGGCGGTGTCTCGAGCCGGTGGAGGTCGAGATCGACGAGGAGCTGGGCCGGCTGTACCGTGCGGGCGATGCGCTGGCGGAGGACGAGTCGGAAGACGTCCTGCCGCTTCCGGAGGACGCGCATCTGGATCTGCGCGAGCCGGTCCGGGAACAGGTGATGGTGGCGGTCCCGCGGTACGTGTACTGTCGGGCCGAGTGCAAGGGGCTGTGTCCCCAGTGTGGGACCAATTGGAACGAGTCCGAGTGCGACTGCACCACGGACGAGATGGATGAACGTTGGGCGCCGCTCCGGCAGTTGCAGTCGGACGGATAGGGAGGCGAAAATGGCGGTACCGAAGAAGAGGACATCGAAGCAGCGCAAGCGGAAGCGGCGCACGCATCACAAGATGCCTGTGGCGAACCTGAGCGCGTGCCCGAACTGTGGCGACCCGAAGCTGCCGCATCGGGTGTGCCCCACGTGTGGGACCTACAAGGGCGAGCAGGTAGTCGACATCGACGAGCTCTAGCGGCGAGGGACCCCCCTTTGCGCATCGCCGTAGACGCCATGGGGACGGACCGCCACCCGGCCGTGGAGGTCGAGGGAGTGGTGGCGGCGCTGGAGGATCTCCCCGCCTCGTCGGAAGTCGTCCTCGTGGGCGATGAGACACAGATCCGCCGGGAGCTGGAGCGGCTGGGCAGGACCGAGGGTCGGCGGCTGAGCGTGATGCACGCATCGGAGCGGATCGACCCGAGCGAGGCGCCGGCCGCAGCGGTGCGGCGGAAGTCGGATTCTTCGATCGTGGTCGGGATCCAGCTCCAGAAGGCGGGCGAGGTAGACGCGTTCGTGAGCGCCGGGTCCACCGGCGCGGTCATGGCCGCATCGCTCCTGATGCTGCGACCACTGCCGGGGATCGACCGGCCGGCGGTCGCGGCGATGGTGCCCACGTCCGTGGGCCCGATGGTGCTTCTGGACGGGGGCGCCAATGTCGACTGCAAGCCGGAGAACCTGGAGCAGTTCGCGCGTCTGGGTGCCGTGTACGCCCGTGACGTGCTGGGTCGGGCGACGCCCCGGGTGGGGCTGCTGAATATCGGGGAGGAGCCGGAGAAGGGGAACGAGCTGGCGGTGGAGACGCACCGTCGCCTGGCCGCCTCGGACCTGAACTTCGTGGGCAACATCGAGGGGCGGGACATCATCGAGGGGGCCTGTGACGTGCTGGTGGCCGACGGCTTCGTCGGGAACGTGCTGCTCAAGTTCTACGAGAGCGTGGCCGGCTTCGTGTTCGGGCTGATCCGCAAGGACATCGCCGAGGGGGCCCCGGACTCGCCAGCGGACCGCGTGACCCGGATCCTGGATTACGCCGAGTACGGCGGCGCACCGCTGCTGGGCGTGAACGGGATCTCGATCATATGTCACGGCGACTCGCCGCCGCGGGCCATCACGAACGCCCTCAAGGCGGCAGAGACCGCTTCCAACGCTCACATGGTCGGCCATATCCGCGAGGAGGTCGGCGTGCACCCAGGACAGGCATGAGGATCCCGAAACCGGCAGTAGAGATCATCTCGACGGGACGCTGGCTCCCGGACCGGGTCGTCACGAACCACGATCTGGAGAAGGAGCTGGACACGTCCGACGAGTGGATCCGGGGACGGACGGGGATCGTCGAGCGGCGGATCGCCGATGACGAGACCGGCGCGGCCGACATGGGCGCGAACGCCGCGCGGATCGCCATGGAGCGGGCGGGGATCCATGCCGGTGAGGTGGACGTGATCGTGGTCTCGACGGCCACACCGGACCGTCTGCTTCCGGCCACGGCGGTGGACATCCAGGCGCAGCTGGGGGCCGAGAACGCCGCCGCGTACGACATTTCGGCGGCGTGCACGGGGTTCCTGTACGGGCTGGCCATCGCCGAGGGCCACCTGATGTCGGGTCGGGCGGAGATCGCGCTGGTGATCTCGACGGAGAAGATGAGCGCCATCGTGGACTGGGACGACCGGTCCACCGCCGTGCTCTTCGGCGACGGTGCCGGTGCGGCGGTCGTGAAGCGCTCGGAGAACGGGCGGGGGCTGATCTCGAGCTTCAACCGGTCGGATGGCACGCTGGCCGAGCTGTTGTGGCGTCCGGCCGGCGGCACGAGGGAGCCCATGAGCGCCCAGGTGCTGGATGAGCGGAGCCATCTGGTCAAGATGGCCGGGCGGGAGGTCTTCAAGGCGGCCGTCCGGTCCATGGCGGAGGCGGCCGACCAGGCGCTGCTGCGGGCGGGGTTGACGGGCGAGGATATCGACCTGTTCATCCCCCACCAGGCCAACATCCGGATCATCGAGTCCACGGCGAAGTACGCGAATGTGCCGATGGACAAGGTCTACGTGAACGTGGACCGGTTCGGGAACATGAGCTCGGCCACCGTCCCCGTGGCGCTGGACGAGGCGCTGGAGGCGGGCCGTATCCAGGAGGGTGACTACATCCTGATGGTGGCGTTCGGCGCGGGCTTCACCTGGGGCTCGGCGGTGGTCCAGTGGTAGCGCTCCTGTTCCCGGGTCAGGGCTCGCAGTACGTGGGGATGGGCCGGGACGTGGCGGCGCAGTACCCGGCGGCGCGTGAGGTGTTCGAGCGGGCCGATGAAGCACTGGGCACGTCGCTCACGGCGGTCATGTGGGAGGGGCCGGAGGACGAGCTCACGGCGACCCACAACGCGCAGCCGGCGATCCTCACCCACTCCATCGCCGTCCACACGCTGGTGGCGGACCGGCTGGCCGACGTGGGGATGGCGGCCGGACACTCGCTGGGCGAGTTCAGCGCCCACGTGGCGGCCGGGACGCTGGGCTTCGAGGACGCGGTCCGCGCGGTCCGGCGGCGTGGCGAGCTGATGT
This sequence comes from Candidatus Longimicrobiales bacterium M2_2A_002, assembly GCA_051418035.1. Taxonomy (GTDB): domain Bacteria; phylum Gemmatimonadota; class Gemmatimonadetes; order Longimicrobiales; family RSA9; genus JAWVYT01. The sequence continues at coordinate 53,111 of JBPRGE010000112.1, read as the reverse complement.
TCGAGAGCGGCGAAGCGCGGCCGGGCACGATGGCGGCGATCATCGGGCTCGACGACGAGGTCGTGGAGCGTGTGTGCCGCGAGGCGGCCGATGCCGGCGGCGACTGCGTGCCGGCCAACTTCAACAGCCCCGGCCAGGTCGTGATCAGTGGCGATGAGCCGGCGGTGGCCCGCGCCATGGAGATGGCCAAGGAGGCCGGCGCCCGTCGTGCGCTGCCGCTGAACGTCTCGGGCGCCTTCCACTCGCCGTTGATGGCGGTGGCGGAGTCGGGGCTCCGGGCGCACCTGGCCGACGTCGAGCTCTCGACGCCGTCGTTCCCGGTGGTGTCGAACGTGTCGGCCGAGCCGGTCGCCGACCCGGCCGAGGCGGAGCGGTTGCTGATCGAGCAGCTGACGTCGCCCGTGCGCTGGACGGCGTCGATGCGTACCATGCTGGAGGCCGGCGCGGACGGGTTCTACGAGCTGGGCCCCGGTCGGGTCCTGGCGGGGCTCATGCGTCGCATCGACCGGAGCGCGGACGTGACGGGTCTGGATACGGCGGAGCAGATTGACAGCTTCCTGGAAGAGTAGAGCGATGGCCGAGGGCGTACTGAAGGACCGGATCGCGCTGGTGACGGGCGGGAGCCGCGGCATCGGACGGGCGATCGCTGGCCGGCTGGCGGCGGACGGCGCCCGGGTCGTAGTCACGTCCCGGTCGGAGGAGCGGGCGGCGGCGGTGGCGGCGGAGCTGCCGGGCGACGGCCACCTGGGCGCGGCGTGCGACGTGGCGGACCGGGCATCGGTGGACGCATTGGCCGAGCGGGTGGACGACGAGGTCGGCCCCCTGGACATCGTGGTCAACAACGCCGGTGTGACCGAGGACAACATCCTGGTCCGCCTCTCCGACGAGGCGTGGGACACGGTCCTGGACACGAACCTGAAAGGCGCGTTCAACGTGGTGCGTGCGGTTTCCCGCGGGATGATGAAGCGACGGGCCGGTCGGATCATCAACATCACGAGCGTGGTCGGCTTGACCGGGAACCGGGGGCAGGTAAACTACGCAGCATCGAAGGCCGGACTCCTGGGACTGACGAAGTCGGTGGCGAAGGAGCTGGCCTCGCGGAACGTCCTGTGCAATGCGGTCGCACCGGGTTTCATAGACACCGACATGACGGCGGAGCTCTCCGAGGAGGCGATCTCCGCGCTCCGGGGCCAGATCGCCCTGGGCAGGCTCGGTGATCCGGAGGACGTGGCCGGCGTGGTCGCGTTCCTGGCGGGTCCGGACGCCGGCTACATGACCGGCCAGGTGCTGGTGGTAGACGGCGGGATGGTCATGTAGAAGGACGCAGGATTTTCACTAGCACGATTCCCTACAATCCAACCAGAGAGGACAGGATGGCGGAGAACACTCAGGAGCGGGTCAAGGAGATCATCGTGAACGAGCTGGGCGTGGAGGCCGAGAAGGTCACGCCGGAGGCGTCGTTCGTCGAGGATCTGGGCGCCGACTCGCTGGACACCGTGGAGCTGGTGATGGCCTTCGAGGAGGAGTTCGGCATGGAGATCCCAGATGAGGACGCCGAGCAGCTCCAGACGGTGGGTGACGCCATCAAGTACATCGAGGAGCAGGCCGAGTAGCGGCCGCCGAGCAGATGGAAACAAGGACACCGGACGGGCGCCATCGTGTGGTCATCACGGGCCTCGGCCTGCTGACCCCGGTGGGCAACGACGTGGAGAGTGCATGGGACGCGCTGCTGGCCGGGACCAGCGGCGCGGCTCCCATCACCCAGTTCGAGGTCGGCGAGGACTACAGCACCCGGTTCGCCTGCGAGGTGAAGGGCTTCGATCCCGAGGAGTACATGGATCGGAAGGAGGCCCGCCGCGCGGACCGGTTCGCCCAGTTCGCCATGGCGGTCTCGGTGCAGGCGGTGCAGCACGCCGGGCTGGGCGATGACCTGGCGCCGGCCAACCCGAACCGCGTGGGTGTGATCATCGGGAGCGGGATCGGCGGGATCAGCACGTTCGAGAAGCAGACACAGACCATGCTGGAGCGGGGGCCGGGACGGGTCAGCCCGTTCTTCGTTCCGATGTTCATCCCGGACATGGCGCCGGGGCTGGTATCCATGCGGTTCGGCGCGCGAGGGGCGAACTACGCCACGGTCTCGGCGTGCTCGTCGAGCGCGCATGCCATCGGCAACGCGTACCGTCTCGTGCAGGACGGCGAGGCGGACGTGATGATCGCCGGCGGCACGGAGGCCTCGGTGACGCCGCTGGCCATCGCCGGGTTCGGGAACATGAAGGCGCTCTCGACCCGCAACGACGCGCCGGAGAAGGCGAGCCGGCCGTTCGACGCCGACCGCGACGGGTTCGTTCTGGGTGAGGGGGCCGGGACGATGATCCTGGAGTCGCTGGAGCACGCGCAGGCCCGCGGCGCCACGATTCTGGGCGAGATCGTGGGGTTCGGCCAGAGCGCCGACGCGTACCACATGACGGCGCCGGCGCCGGAGGGCGCGGGCGCCCAGCTCGCCATCCGGGCCGCGCTGGACGACGCGGGCCTCGAGCCCGGCGACGTGGGCTACATCAACGCACATGGCACGTCGACGCCCGCGAACGATGTGAACGAGACGAAGGCGGTGAAGGCCGTGTTCGGCGACGCTGCCGACCGGCTGGTCATGGGCTCGACGAAGTCCATGACCGGTCACCTCCTCGGCGCTGCGGGCGCCGTGGAGGGGATCATCTCGACGCTGGTGGCCCGGACGGGTCAGATCCCGCCGACCATCAACTTCGAGACGCCGGACCCGGAGTGCGACCTGGACTACGCGCACAACGAGCGGCGAGAGCGGGATGTCCGGGCGGCGGTGACGAACTCGTTCGGCTTCGGAGGACACAACGTGTGCCTGGCGTTCCAGCGCTGGGAAGAGTAGGCGGCACGGGAGCCGCTCCGCTTAGAGCGGTAGCCGGGAGCGACGCTGTGTCGCTTCCGGCTTTCTTCGAGAGGGGTTAGATGCGCGCAGGGATCGGGTACGACTCGCACCGGTTCGCCGAGGGGCGTCGGCTCGTCCTGGGCGGTGTGGAGATCCCCCACGGGCGGGGGCTGGCGGGGCACTCGGACGCCGACGCCGTGGCCCACGCCGTCGCCGACGCGCTGCTCGGCGCTGCGGCGCTCGGGGACATCGGGGCGCACTTCCCGCCGGAGGACGAGGCGTGGCGCGATGCCGACTCCATTGCGCTGCTGCGCCGGGTGACCGAGCGGGTCCGTGGGGCGGGGTACCGGCCGTCGAACGTGGACGTAACGGTCGTATGTGAGGCCCCGCGTCTGGCCCCCCACATCGAGGCGATGCGCGATCGGCTGGCCGGCGCGCTGGGGCTGGATCGGGGCGCGGTCGCGGTGAAGGCGACGACCAACGAGGGGATGGGTTGGATCGGTCGGGGCGAGGGGATCGGCGCCCTCGCCGTGGCGATGCTCACCGGGGCCTGAGGGCGGATCGATGGAGACCATCACGGCGGTTTTGCGGGCTCTGACCCGGCTGCCGCCGCTCCTCCTCTATCTCCTGCTGGGTGGCGGTGCGGCCGTGGAGAACGTGGTGCCGCCGATCCCGGCCGACACCTTCGTGCTGGCCGGCGCGCTGCTGGCGGCCGAGGGCGCGGCAGACCCGTGGATCGTCTTCTTCGTGACCTGGTCGTTCAACGTGCTGTCGGCCGTGGGCGTGTACGCCGTGGCGTGGCACTACGGCCGCCGGTTCTTCAAGATGCCGATGGCCCGCTGGCTGCTTCGCGAGCATCAGCTGGACCAGATCGGCAGCTTCTACGACAGCTGGGGCGTTCCCGCGATCTTCTTCTCGCGGTTCCTGCCGGCATGGCGGGCGATGGTCCCCGTATTCGCCGGCGTCTCACGGGTCCGGCCGCTGAAGGTGGTGGCGCCGATGGTCGTGGCCTCGGCGCTCTGGTATGGCCTCCTCGTGTACCTGGGCGTGCTCATGGCCGCGAACCTGGAGGCGGTCTTCCGGTGGTTCGCCGGGATCAACAACATCCTCCTCTGGCTCGCCGGCGCGATCGGCGCGGCCGTGGCGGTCTGGTGGTGGCGCACGCGGCACCACGACGACGAGTCGTGAGCTTCCATCGGGAGCGGTTCCACGACTATCTGGCGTTCGAGCGGGGACTGAGCCCGCGGACACTGGAGGCCTACGGCCGCGACACGGAGCGACTCGAGGAGTTCCTGGCCAGCCGGGGCATCGAAGGGCCGGGCGAGGCGGAGCCGGCGGATATCCGGGAGTTCACGTACCACCTCCGCGACCAGGGGCTGGCGCCCAGCTCCATCCGTCGGACGCTCTCGGCGGTCCGGACCTATTTCGGGTTCCTGCTGGTGGAGGACCTGGTGGAGTCCGACCCCACCGAGCAGATCGAGCCGCCGAAGACGTGGGAGCGGCTGCCGAACGTGCTCAACCGGGATGAGATCCAGCGCCTGGTCGAGGCGCCGGACCCGTCGCACCGGCTGTACTGGCGGGACCGGGCGATCCTCGAGTTCGCCTACGCCTCGGGCGTCCGGGTGAGCGAGCTGACGGGGCTGAAGGTGCGGGACCTGGACCTGGAGGAAGGATTCGCGACCGTCCACGGGAAGGGATCGAAGGAGCGGCTCGTGCCGGTCGGGGGCGCCGCGGTCCGGGCGATCCGGACCTACCTGCGGGAGCTGCGGCCGCGGCTCGAGCAGGGGGGAGGGAAGGGGGGTGGCGCGCTGTTCCTGAACGCGCGGGGCGGGTCCCTGACGCGGATGGGCGTTTGGAAGATCCTGCGGAAGCACGTGGAGCGGGCCGGGATCGAGGGGCGGGTGACGCCGCACACGCTGCGGCACACGTTCGCCACCCACCTCCTGGAGGGCGGGGCGGATCTGGCGGCGGTCCAGGAGATGCTGGGCCACGCGGACATCTCCACCACCCAGATCTACACGCACGTGGACCGGGACTATCTACGGGACGTCCACCGACGCTATCATCCCAGGGCATGATACTGGTCATCGACAACTACGACTCGTTCACATTCAACCTGGTCCAGCTCCTGGGCGGGCTCGGGGCCGAGGTCGAGGTGCGCCGCAACGACGCCATCGACCTCGACGCCATCGAGGCGCTGGCGCCGGACCGGATCGTGGTCTCGCCGGGACCCTGCACCCCCGCCGAGGCCGGGATCAGCGTGGAGGTCATACGACGGTTCGGCCCGGAGGTCCCGACGCTGGGCGTCTGCCTGGGGCATCAGGCCATCGGGGCGGCGTACGGCGGACGGGTGGTCCGGGCCCGACGGCTGATGCACGGGAAGGTCTCCGCCGTGGCCCACACCGGTACGGGGCTCTTCCGGGGCGTGCCCACGCCGGTCGCGATGACCCGCTACCACTCGCTCGTCCTGGAGCCCGGGAGCCTGCCGGACGCGCTGGAAGTGGTGGCGTGGACGGACGAGGCCGGCTGGGAGGACGAGATCCAGGCGGTGCGGCATCGGGAGCACCCGGTCTGGGGCGTCCAGTTCCACCCCGAGTCGGTGGCGAGCGCCCACGGCGATCGGCTGATGCAGAACTTCCTGGAGCTCGCGGCATGACGGGCCGACCGCTGTGGCCCGCAGGGTCGGGGCCCCGCAGGGCACGCGCGACGGGGGCGGTGGCCCGGGAGCTGGTCCGGACTGCGGTGCTGGCCGTGGTGCTGCTGGCCGTGGCCGGCGCCGCGGCCGCCCAGACCGTCGAACGGGTGGGGAGCTCGGACATCGGGCTGGATCGCCGGCTCGCGCGGCTGCTCACCGAGGACCCGCTGATCGTCAGCTCCGACCGGCGGATCCTGGCTGGCGACACCATCGCCCGCTCCGTGCTCGTGCTCGACGCCACACTGATCCACGAGGGTACGATCCTGGGCGATCTCGTGGTGGTGGACGCGGGCGCGTTCGTGCGGCCGGAGTCGCGGGTTGCGGGTGACCTGGTCAACATGGGCGGTGGGCTCTACCGGTCGCCGGCGGCCCGCGTGGACGGCACGATCATCGACCTGCCGGACGCGACCTACCGCGTAATCCGGGAGGACGACCGGCTCGTCATCGAGGCGTACGCCGTCCCGAACCGGATGGCGCTGGACGGATTCGCCGGGTTCCGGGTGCCGCGGTACGACCGGGCGAACGGGGTGACGGCCACCTGGGGCGGGGCGTACCAGTTCCCGCGGCTGCTCGGTGCCACACCGGTGGTCCGGGCCCGGGGCGGGTGGCGGACCGAGCCGGGGCTGCCGACGTACGGCGGCTCGCTCACGCTCAGGGCCGGTGCCGTGACGGCGGACGTGGGCTACGAACGGGACGGACTCACCCACGACGACTGGATGATGGGCGACACCCGGAGCTCGCTGAACTACCTCTGGGACGGCGACGACTTCCGGAACCACTACGACGCCGAGCGGGCGTGGACGTCGCTCAGCCACGGCTTCGGGGACGAGGCGAAGAGCTTCCAGGCCGTACTGCGGGTGGCCGCGCAGATCGAGGACGCCACATCGCTGGCGGGCGGCGATCCGTGGCACCTGCTGGGCGATGAGGCCAGACCGAACCCGGCGATCGACGAAGGCCGGATCAGCAGCCTGATCGGCCGGCTCGACCTCGCATGGCACGGGCTCGAGGTCGACTTCGAGGCAGCAGCCGAGTACGAGGCGGGGGGCGAGTGGCACGACGGACAGTACCGGTTCGAACGGGCCACCGTGGGGACACGGTTCGCCATGCACGCGCTCCTCGACCATACGCTGGAGATCCGCGGCTTCGGGCAGATGCCACTGGGGACCGACACGCTGCCGGGGCAGCGATGGTCGTTCGTGGGCGGCGCGGCCACGCTCCAGACCGTGCCCCTCGCCGGGTACCGCGGGGACCACGTGGTCTACATCGAGTCGCTGTACCGGATCCCCACACCCGACGCGCTGGCGCTGCCCGTCCTCGGTGCGCCGGAGCTGCAGCTCGTGCACGCGGCCGGCATGGCGTGGGTCGGGGAGGACGACCCGGCGCTGATCCAGGAGATCGGGGCCAGGATCCAGCTCTTCGGACCCTATATCCAGTACATGATCCAGCCGGACGACCCGGACCGCGAGGAGTGGCTGGTGGGGCTGGCGTGGCCGTTCGAGCCGGGCTTCCCGTGGGAGCGGTGAGCGTTCCGGGGCCGAGGGTGGCGGGACGCCGCCGGCGCCCCTTACATTGGACGGTGTCCACTCGAATCGACGTCCCGTGAGCGCCGTCCTCGGCGTCATTCCGGCCCGCCTGGGCTCGGAACGTCTACCCCGTAAGCCGCTGCACCCCATTGCCGGCCGCCCGCTCATCGAGTGGGTCTGGCGTCGTGCGGCCTCGCTGCGGGTGCTCAATGACGTGGTGGTCGCCACCGACAGCCGGGAGGTCGTCGATGTGTGCCGGGAGGTCGGGGCCGCGGCGGTGCTGACGCGCGGCGATCACGGGTCGGGGACGGAGCGGGTGGCGGAGGTGGTGACGCTGCCGGAGTACGGCGGCTACGACGTCGTCGTCAACGTGCAAGGGGATGAGCCGTTCGTGACCGAGGACCAGGTGGGCGGTGCGGTGGGGCAGGTCGAGGCGGGGTGGGACATCGGCACGGTGGCTGCACCGGTTCGAACGCCGGAGGCGTGGAACGACCCGTCCGTGGTCAAGGTGGTACGGAACGGACAGGGCGGAGCCTTGTACTTTTCCAGGGCTTCGATCCCGCACCCGCGGGGTCGGGAGCCCACGGCGGCCGAGCTCGCATCGGGTACATGCCTCCGGCACATTGGCGTGTACGCCTATACGGAGGACGCACTGGACCGGTGGATGAGCGCGCCGCCATCGGAGCTGGAGCGGCTGGAGCGGCTGGAGCAGCTCCGGGCGCTGGACGCGGGGCTGCGCATCGGCGTGGCCGTGGTCGACAGCGTGGAGGGTGGGATCGATACGCCGGCGGACGTGGAGCGTGCGGAGCGACGGCTCCGCCAGGATGGAGCAACGCATTGAACGGGACAACGGTGGAATGAGCGAACACAACCCCCAGCCGACGAAGTACATCTTCATCACCGGCGGCGTCGTCTCCTCCCTCGGGAAGGGGATCGCCGCCGCTTCACTGGGTCGGCTGCTGGCGGAGCGCGGGTTCCGGGTCACGGTCCAGAAGTTCGACCCGTACATCAACGTGGACCCGGGCACGTTGAGCCCGTTCCAGCACGGGGAGGTGTTCGTCACCGATGACGGCGCCGAGACCGACCTGGACCTGGGCCACTACGAGCGGTTCATCGATGAGAGCCTGAGCCAGGCGAACAACATCACGACCGGCCGGATCTACCGGGACGTGATCACGAAGGAGCGCCGCGGCGACTACCTGGGGGCCACCGTGCAGGTGATCCCCCACATCACCGACGAGATCAAGACGGCGATCCGCCGGCTGGCGCCGAACCACGACATCGTGATCACGGAGATCGGCGGGACGGTGGGCGACATGGAGAGTCTCCCGTTCCTGGAGGCGATCCGTCAGTTCCGTCAGGACGTGGGCCGGCAGCACACGCTCTTCGTCCACCTCACGCTCCTGCCGTACATCGCGGCGGCCGGCGAGCTGAAAACGAAGCCGACGCAGCACTCGGCCCGGGAGCTGATGGAGATCGGGATCCAGCCGGACGTGCTGATCTGCCGCTCCGAACACGAGATCACGGACGACATCAAGCGGAAGATCGCGCTGTTCACGAACGTGGACGTGGCCGGGGTCATCGAGGCCAGGGACGTGGACACGATCTACGATGTCCCGATGATGTTCAACCGCCAGCGGCTGGATGAGCTGGCGGTGGAGAAGCTGGGGATGACGAAGGACGCCGAGGCGCCGGACCTGAGCGGCTGGCAGGCGATGGTCGACCGGATCCGACACCCGGACGACGGCCGCGTACGGATCGCCATGGTGGGGAAGTACACGTCACTGGTGGATGCGTACAAGTCGGTGAACGAGGCGCTGGTCCACGGCGGGATCGCCAACGACGTGGGCGTCGAGATCGACTGGATCTCGAGCGAGAAGTTCGAGAACGGAGAGCCGCTGGAGTGGATGAACGACTACCACGGACTGCTGATCCCCGGCGGGTTCGGGGAGCGGGGCATCGAGGGGATGCTCCGGGTCATCCAGTGGGCGCGGACCCGCGAGCTGCCGTTCTTCGGCATCTGTCTCGGGCTCCAGTGCGCGGTGATCGAGTACGCCCGCAACGTGGTGGGGCTCGAGGAGTCGCACTCGGTGGAGTTCGCCGGCGACGCGGCCGACCCGGTCATCTGCCTCATGGACTCCCAGCGGCAGGTCACGGACATGGGCGGGACGATGCGGCTCGGCGCCTACCCGTGCGTGATCAGCGAGGGCTCGAAGGCCCAGGAGGCTTACGGGACGCTGGAGATCAGCGAGCGGCACCGGCACCGGTACGAGGTGAACAACAACTACCGCGAGGAGCTGGCGGAGGCGGGCCTCACGTTCAGCGGGCAGTCGCCCGACGGGAACCTGGTCGAGATCGTGGAGCTGCCCGAGCACCCGTGGTTCCTCGGGTGCCAGTTCCACCCGGAGCTGAAGTCGCGGCCGATGCGGCCGCACCCCCTGTTCGCGGCGTTCGTCCGGGCGGCGCGGAGCCGGCGAGACCGCCGGTCGGGGACCGTGGACACCGCCGCGGAGCGGGCCGGCTCTGATGGAGACACCAGCCGTGCGACGGGGGCCGAGCCGGCCTCCGTCTCGTCCTGAGGGAGCGCGGCGTGCCGATCCTCGACGTGGAGCCGCTGTTCCGGGGCGATGGCCCGTTCTTCGTCATCGCGGGGCCGTGTGTCCTCGAGGATGACGCCCTCAACCTGAGGGTGGGGGAAGCGCTGGCGGAGATCGCCGACGCCCTCGACCTCCGGATCATCTTCAAGGCGTCGTTCGACAAGGCGAACCGCAGCCGCGCCGACTCGCCCCGGGGGCCCGGCCTCGAGGAGGGGCTGGAGCGGCTGGCCCGGGTGCGGGCGGAGACGGGGCTGCCGGTGATCACCGACATCCACGAGCCGCGCCAGGCGGCGGCAGTGGCCGAGGTCTGTGATGTGATCCAGGTCCCGGCGTTCCTCTGCCGGCAGACCGACCTCCTGGAGGCGGCCGGCGCGGCCGGCGTGCCTGTGAACATCAAGAAGGGCCAGTGGATGGCCCCGGAGGACATGGCCGGGGCGGTGGAGAAGGTGCGGCAGGCCCGGGGGATCGAGGAGGGCGGTGTGGCCGTCACGGAGCGGGGCACGTTCCACGGCTATGGCGACCTGGTCGTGGACATGCGGTCGTTCGTCCGGATGCGCGATGCGACCCGGGCGCCCACCGTCTTCGACGGGACCCACTCCGTCCAGCGCCCCGGGATGGGCTCGGGCGTGAGCGGAGGCGACCCGGAGTTCATCGTCCCGCTGGTCCGGGCCGCCGTGTCGGCGGGAGCGGGCGCCCTGTTCCTCGAGGTCCACCCGACGCCGCGGGAGGCGCCGTCCGATGCGACGAACATGCTGCGGCTCGAGGCGTTCCGCCCGCTGATGGAGGACGTCCTGGGCCTCCGGGCGGCGCTGCGGGCGCGGCACGAGGAACGGGAGGCCGTCCGTGGCTGACGCGATCAACGCCCGGCACGCGGGAGCGGTCCGGATCGTGGTCCTGGACGTGGACGGCGTCCTGACCGACAACGGGATCTACCTGGGCCAGGCCGGTGGCGAGCGGGTCGAGCTGAAGCGGTTCCATATCATGGACGGCCTGGGGATCAAGATGCTCCAGTGGGCCGGGCTGCGGGTGGTGCTGGTGAGCGGCCGGGAGTCGCCGGCCACCACGCTCCGGGCCCGGGAGCTGGGCGTGGAGAGCCGCCAGGTCGGGGGCGGCTACAAGGTCGGGGTGGTCGAGGAGGTCCTCGCGGAGTCGGAGGCAGGCTGGGACACGCTGGCGGTCCTGGCGGACGACCTGGCCGACCTGCCGCTCCTCCGCCGGGCCAGGCTGCCCGTGGCCGTGGCCAACGCCGCGCCGGAGCTCCGGGCCGAGGCGGCGTGGGTGACCGACCGACCCGGCGGCAGCGGCGCCGTCCGCGAGTTCGCCGAAGCGCTGCTCGGCGCCCGGGGTCAGTGGGCCGATCTCGTGAAGGCGTACGTACGTTCCCGCGAGGCGGGCGGCGACATCCACGATCACACGGATGGTGCGGGATGAAGGCGGAGGAGCTGCCGGGCGTCCGTACGGGGCACGGACCGGTCACCGACGAATCGGAGCTCCTCGACCGGGCCCGGCAGGTGATCCGGCTGGAGTCCGCCGCGGTCGCAGCGCTGGAGAGCCGGATCGATACCACGTTCCTGGAGGCAGTGCGCACGGTGGCGGAGGCTCCAGGCCGGGTCGTGGTGAGCGGGCTGGGGAAGAGCGGGATCATCGGCCGGAAGATCGCCGCGACCCTGACGTCGACCGGCACCCCGGCCATGTTCCTCCATCCGGTGGAGGGGCTGCACGGCGACCTCGGCATCGTGAGCCGGGACGACGTGGCGATCCTGATCTCCAAGAGCGGTGAGACGGAGGAGCTGTCCGCGCTGGTGGAATTTCTCAGCCGGTCCGGTGTATCCATCATAGGGATGACCGGGCGGCCCGACTCGTCGCTGGGCCGGGCGGCGGCGGTCGTGCTCGACTGCTCCGTCGCGGAGGAGGCGTGCCCCATGGACCTGGCACCGACCACATCGACCACGGTGACGCTGGCCATGGGCGACGCGCTGGCGGTCGCGCTCCTCCTCCGGAAGGACTTCGGGCCCGACGACTTCGCCCGGCTCCACCCCGGCGGTGCGCTGGGCCGGAAGCTGACGCTGCGGGTCCGGGACGTCATGGTCACGGGATCCGACGCGCCGCGGATCGGGCCGGACGAGCCCATGCGCCGGTGCGTGGTGCTACTGGCGGAGAAGCGGGGCACCGTGCCGGTCCTGGACGATGAGGAGCGGGTGCTGGGCGTGGTCACGGCCGGCGACCTCACCCGCGTGATGGAGCGCCGAGAGGACGTCTTCGAGCTCCCCGTACGGGAGGTCATGACGAGGTCGCCGAAGACGACCACGCCGGCGATCCTCGGCGCCGCAGCGGTGTACAAGATGGAGGAGCACGGGATCATGGCGCTTCCCGTGGTCGATGACGAGCAGCGGCTCCTGGGGATCGTGCACCTGCACGACCTGATGCGGGCCGGCGCCGTCTGAGTGACGGCGGCAGCGATCAGAGGTACGGATGAGACAGATCGATCGACAGACCCTTCGGTTCATCGGGGCCGCGCTCCTGATCGCGGTGCTGGGGGCGTGCGCGGGTGAGGAGGACCCGGTCTCCGGGAACGGGTTCCGGGACCTGCCCGCCGATCACGTGGTCCTCGACCTGAGCACCGACATCAAGGACATGGGCGCGCTCCGGGCACGGCTCCACGCCGACACGGCGTACATCTGGGAGGACTCGGCCCGCACGCTGATGTTCCCGGTGGATCTCAAGCTGTACAACCAGAACGGCGCCCAGACGGCGCACCTGACGGCGGATGAGGGCGAGCTGGACTCGGAGACGAACGAGATGCTCGCACGGGGCAACGTCGTCCTGGTGACCGTCGACGGTGACCGCCGGATCCTGACCGAGGAGCTCCATTACGACCCGCGCCGGGAGCTCATCTGGAGCGATGTTCACACGGTCATGTTCGAGGGCGAGTCCCGACTCGAGGGCTCCGGATTCCGGACGGACGCCGACATGACCAACATCGAGGTGTTCGAGAGCACCGGCGAGAACATCGAGTTCGAGCTCTGACCATGGCCTCGCGGGTCGGCCTGCTCGGGGCCGCGCTGCTCCTGGTGCCGATCTCCGGCACGGCCGCGGCCCAGGACCCCGTTCCAGAGGCCCCGGTCGTCCAGGACACGACCGTCGAGGGCCGGGATCCGGCCGGGGACCGACCGGCGGACGGGCTGTCCCGGAGCGGGCCCGCCCAGCAGCGCCGGTGCCGTCAGGTCCTGCCCTCCGACGCGCGGCGGCTGTTCAACGCCCGGGGACAGGAGCTCATCTACTTCCGCGATCCGGTCCGGGTGCTGTGCACGGGCGGCCTGCGTCTCGAGGCCGACAGCGCCGTGATGAATCGGACGATGGCCACAGTCGAGCTCGTGGGCGACGTGGTGTACCGCGACTCGCTGCGCGAGCTGACGGCCGACTGGGCCAACTACCTCGGGGACCGCGACCAGCTGCTGGCCCGGGGCAGTGTCGTGCTCCGGAACGTGGAGGACGGCTCCCTGGTCGAGGGGGAAGAGCTCGACTACCTGCAGGCCAACGAACAGCGCCCGGTGGCACTCATGCTGGTCCGGGGCGGTCGGCCCCACGCCGTGATCCCGCCGCAGGCCGACTCGGCCGGCGCCGTGTCGGACACCGGCGCCGTGTCGGACACCGCCGTGAGTACGCAGGTCTGGGCCGATCGGATGCGGTTCGAGGGCGAAGAGGTGTTCAGCGGGATCGGGGACGTGGAGATCGAGAGAGGGGAGATGACGGGGGCCGGACGGACCGCCCTCTTCGACCAGCGGGAAGAGCGGATGACGCTCACCGGGGACGCGTTCGTGCAGACGGACAGGTACCGACTCGACGGGGAGCAGATCGTGGCCTTCCTGTCGGGTCAGGAGCTGCGGACCGTCACGTCCGAGGAGCAGGCGCGGGTCGAGTCCGAGGAGCTGACCGTGGAGTCCGACCGGATCCGGATCGGCTTCGTCGACGGGCGACTCGACCGGATGCAGGCGTGGAACCCCCGGCGCGACAGTGTGCCCCGCGCCCTGGCCGATGCCCGGGACTTCCGGCTCCGGGCAGACTCCATCGATGCGCTGGCGGACTCGGTGGGGATCCAGGAGGTCCGGGCTGTGGGCCGGGCCTACGGCGAGCGCAACGCCGACTCCACGGTGCGGTCGCCCACGGCGGTCAGCCGGGACTGGATCCAGGGGGACACGATCCTGGGCTACTTCGTCCACCAGACGACGCAAACGCCGCCGGGACGCGTGACGCCTCCGCCGGGGCGAGTGACGCCGGCCGACACGCGGCTGCAGCCGCTGGACACGGTGCCGCGAGGCGGGGAGCGGCTCCGCACCGCCGGGTCGCCGGACTCCGCGTCCGCGCCGGGTGCCGGCGCTGGCCCCGAGCCGAGGGACTCCATGGAGACCGTCCTCGAGCGCATCGTGGTGATCGGCGGGCAGCTGCCGGCCCTCTCGCTGTACCGGATGCCGGCGGAACAGCCGGGCGACCCGCCCTCCATCAACTTCCTGAAAGCGAACCGGATCACGCTGTTCATGGCAAACGGAGACGTGACACGAGTCGACGCAGAGGGCCCGCTGGACGGGGTGTACCTGGCACCTTCGGGCCGACCGGCCGGCGGCGGGGAGGCGGCCGGGGAGGGACAGGGGGAGGGCGAAGCCGAAGCCTCAGCCCCCGGCACCGTGACCCCGGAGCCCGGCAGCCCTGAGTCCGGGAGCCCTGAGTCCGGCAGCTCGACGACCGGATCGACGACCGGGCCGGGAGGCGCCACGTGAGCGCGCTGGAGCGGCTCCGGGAGTATATCCACGGACTCGACCGGCACGACGCGAGCATCGGGCTGGCGCTGGTCGAGCTGGTCCGGAACGTGGGGGAGGACGGCGCCGTCGATCGGAGCGACTGGGTCACCGCCGTACGGACGGCGTATGCCCGGAGGACGCCGGAGCGGGCCGTGATCGGAGGCGACGAGGAGAGTCTGGACTCGTCGGCGCAGCTGGCCCGCTACCTCCGGGACCATGTCATCACCCGGGCATCCGACCAGGGGCTGGTCGTGGCCGAGCCATCGATCGACGGATGGGACCGGGTCCGCCTCGAGCCGGAGCTGTGGGAAGCGCTCCGGCCGCGGCGCGAGCACGTGGTCGCGGAGCTCGATGAGGCGGTACGGAACTTGTTGTATGCTAGGTTCGAGCCCGCCGAAGCCGTCGCCGAGGGCCCGGCGATGGACGCCGGTCGGAGCACGCTTCGCTCGGAGTCGCTGGTCAAGATCTACCGGAAGCGCCGGGTCGTGAACGAAGTGAGCATCCAGGTCTCGCAGAGCGAGATCGTGGGCCTGCTGGGGCCGAACGGGGCGGGGAAGACCACCACGTTCTACATGGTGGTCGGGCTGATCCGACCGGACGAGGGGAAGGTGTTCCTCGACGGCCGCGAGCTCACCGACACGCCCATGTACAAGCGGGCGCGGATCGGGGTCGGCTACCTGGCCCAGGAGCCGTCGATCTTCCGGAAGCTGACCGTCGAGGACAACATCAAGGCGATCCTCGAGACGATGGACCTCTCGAGGGCGGAGCGGAAGGCACGGCTGGAGCAACTCCTGGACGAGCTCGGGCTCCGGCCGCTGCGGAAGGCGAAAGCGTACTCGCTGTCGGGCGGCGAGCGCAGACGGCTCGAGATCACCCGGGCGCTGGTGAGCGACCCGAAGTTCATGCTGCTGGACGAGCCGTTCGCGGGCGTGGACCCCATCGCGGTCCACGATATCCAGCAGATCGTGGCCGAGCTCAGGCACCGGGGGATCGGGGTCGTGATCAGCGATCACAACGTCGAGCAGACGTTGGAGATCGTCGATCGTGCTTATATCATGTACGATGGCCGTGTGCGGGTGTCGGGCACGGTCGCGGAGCTGGTCTGGAACGACGACGTGGCCGAGATCTACTTCGGGCCCGCGTTGACGGAGCGGATGAGAGAGCGTTACCGGAAGCCGGAGACTGTATGAGCATCAAGACGGGGCTCTACCAGGGCACCCAGATGAAGCAGGAGATGAAGATCAATCCTCGCCTGTACCAGGCGATGGACCTCCTGTATATGCCCCTGATGGACCTCCAGCAGCACATCAAGCAGGAGATGCTCAACAACCCGTTCCTCGACCTCGAGGAGCCGCTGGTCGACGAGGAGGACCTGACCGCCGACGACGAGCTGGAGGAAGAGGAGATCGACTGGGAGGAGATCCTCTTGGACGGGTTCGATGCCGGCGGGCGGAAGGCCGAGTACGAGCAGAAGGAGTACTACCAGCCGGTGCGGGTCGAGGAGGAGGACCTCTCCGACCACCTGCGGGACCAGCTGAAGCTGATGCGCCTGTCGCCCCGGGAGATACTGCTGGGCGAGGAGATCATCGGGAACATCGATGATGACGGGTTCCTGGTCTGCTCCATCGAGGAGGTCGTCGAGGGGCTCAACGAGTGGGCCGAGGAGAACGGCGAGGAGTGGAGCCGTGACGGCGAGGGGATCGAGCCGTACACGGTGGAGGAGGGCGAGGCGATGCTGGAGAAGATCCAGCAGTTCGACCCGCCCGGCGTCGCCGCCCGCGACCTGCGGGAGTGCATCCTGCTCCAGCTCCGGGACCTGGAGCTGGAGGACACGCTGACGTACACCATCGTCGACGAGTACTTCGACGAGCTGGTGAACCACCGGTGGAGCGAGATCTCGAAGGAGCTGAGCATCGGCGCCAAGGAGGTCCAGGCGGCGTCGGACGAGATCTCGAAGCTCGACCCGAAGCCGGGACTGAAGCACTCGGCGCAGCCGGACAACTACGTCACGCCCGACCTGATCGTCGACAAGATCGACGGCGAGTACCACGTCTTCCTGAACGACACGAGCATGCCGCGGCTCAAGCTCTCGAAGGCGTACCGGGAGATCGCCAAGGACAAGAGCAAGTTCAAGGGCGAGAACAAGGAGTTCATCAGCAACAAGCTGAACAGCGCCAACTGGATGATCCAGGCCATCGAGCAGCGGCGTCAGACGATGCTCAAGGTCATGAACTTCATCGTGGACCGGCAGCGGGAGTTCTTCGAGCGGGGGGTGCAGTACCTGAAGCCGCTCACGCTCCGGGAGGTGGCCGAGGTCATCGACATGCACGAGTCCACGGTCTCCCGGGTGACGAACGAGAAGTACGTCCAGACGCCCCGGGGCGTCTACCACCTGAAGTTCTTCTTCAGCAGCGGGCTCAGCACCACCAGCGGCGAGGATGTGAGCGCCACGGGGATCAAGGACAAGATCGAGAAGCTGGTGGAGGACGAGGACCCGAAGGACCCGTACACCGACCAGGCGATCGTCGACATCCTGAAGGAAGAGGGGATCCAGATCGCCCGGCGGACGGTCGCGAAGTACCGGGACCAGCTGGGGATCCTGTCGGCGCGGATGAGGAAGCGGGTGTAGGCGACGCGGGGTTGGCGGCGCTCGTGGCGTTTCAGAGGCGTCGCGGCGGGCGGCGTTCCTCATCACGTGAAGACGCGAAGAACAGCCTGAAGACGCCAAGGGCTCCCGTCAGGGCCATCTTTCCGGTGGGCTCGCCACCTTTTCCGGCGGAACCTCCGTTCAGCCGGGCAGGACCATAGCTGAACCGATCAAGCCTGGATTGCCCGCTCGTCGCCCCCCGCTAGCGTCAGCCGCGCCTTCGCCTCATACTCCACCCCCATGGAACCCACCATCGAAGCCCGGGTCGCGCGCCAGGAGGTCCCGCTGCCGGAGGTGAAGCGGCGGTTCGCGGTCCTGGTGCCCGCGTACAACGAAGTGGAGAACATCCCGTCGCTGGTCGCGGAGCTGCGGGCGACGTGGGAGAAGCACGGGCTGGAGGGTGAGGTCGTCGTGGTGGACGACGGGTCGACGGACGGCACTGCGGAGGCGGCGGAGGCGGCGGGCTGGGACCGGCTGACGGTCGTGCGGCACCGTCGCAATTTCGGGAAAACGGAGGCGATGGTCACCGGCGCCCGGGCCACGGATGCCGAGTGGCTGGTGCTCTTCGACGCGGATCTGCAGCACGATACGGAGGAGATCCCCCGGTTCCTGGAGACGCTCGGCCAGGGGTGGGACATCGTGACGGGCCGGAAGATCGGGGAGTACGAGAAGCGCGCGGTGTCGAGCACGTACAACCGGCTGAGCCGGGCGCTGTTCAAGGTCCCGGTCTCGGACCTGAACTCGATGAAGGCGTTCCGACGGGAGGTGCTGCGGGAGGTGCCGCTGCGCCACGACTGGCACCGCTTCTTCGTGGTCCTGGCCTACGACCGGGGGTTCACGGTCACGGAGATCGACATCGACCTGCTGCCGCGCCGCCATGGCGAGGCGAAGTACTCGGGCCGGACGCGGATCCTGGTGGGGATGCTCGACCTGATCAGTGTGGCGTTCTTCCTGTTCTTCTCCCGCAAGCCGATGATCTTCTTCGGGCTCAGCGGGTTCGTGATGGCGGGGCTGGGCGTGGTGGTCGGGCTCGTGACCATCGGGCTCCGGATCGCCGGGAACATGCCGCCCTTCGGCTACCGGCCGCTCCTCTACCTGGTGATCCTCCTGGAGACGCTCGGGTTCCTGCTCTTCGGGTTCGGGCTCCTGGCGGAGATGGTGGCGCAGCAGCGGACGGAGCTGGACTCCTTCCGCGCTCGGATCGACGAAGACTGAGCGGCGCGCGAGCGGGGACGGACGAACGGACTCGGAGGGTCGAACCGTGAGGGGAGCTCAGTGATGCTGCCGGGCGGGTATCCACCGCTGGAGATCTACGAGGCGGTCCCTCGCCGGCCGCTCTTCCGCGAGATGCGGGCGTTCGCCGACCGGTTCCTGGCGAGCAACGGGCCCGCGCTCCGGGACTACTCGGCGCAGTGGTCGCGAGACCCGCTCCACCGATGGTCGCGTCGCTGGGAGTACCCGTTCGTCACCGAGCGGGTCGGCGCGGCGATGGCGGACCGGTCCTCGGAGGCCACCCGCGCGCTGGATGCCGGCTCCGGACTGACCTTCTTCGCCCACTGGCTCACGCACAGGAACCCGGGGCTCCGGGTCGAATGCCTGGATCGCGACCCGGCAGTCGAGTCGGCGGCGGCGGACCTCGGCCCCCCGGCAGGCGACCGGGTCTCGTACGGGACCGGGGACCTCGCGTCCCTGCCGTACGCCGACGCCACCTTCTCGATGGTGTCGTGCATATCCGTGCTGGAGCACACGGCGAACCGGGATGCCATCATCCGGGAGTTCGCCCGGGTCCTCGAGCCGGGCGGCGTCTTCGTGCTCACGTTCGACATCTCCGTCGACGACCGGTGGGAGATCCCGCGCGCGGAGGCGGCCGGGCTGCTGGGCGACCTCGACCGGCATTTCGACGCCGAGGGCGAGTACGGCCGCATGCTCGAGGACTTCGACGCCGACACCACGCTGACCACCGACTGGGTGCGGGAGCACGATCCGTCGCTGCTGCCCTGGCGGTACCCGCACCCGAGCGACATGGTGCGGCGCTTCCCCAACGTGATCGAGATGTTCAAGCCACGGTTCAAATCGCTCACGTGCTTCTGCGGTACGTGGCGAAAACCGGGATGAAGGTCCCGCCACTGGCTCGCAAGCTCGCCACCGTGCTGGTGGTCGGCGCCGGCGTCGCCTTCCTCTGGCTGACGATCCAGCGGAACTGGGCGGAGATCGCCGCCTACGACTGGCAGGCGCGCTGGGGTCAGCTCTCACTCAGCGTGGTGCTGCTCATCGGCAGCTTCGCTTTTTCCGTGCACATCTGGAGGCGGGTGCTCGACCGGTTCGCGAGCGGCTCCCCGAGCTACCCGGTGCTGGTGCGGATCTGGTTCACCTCCAAGATCGCGCGCTACATCCCGGGGAAGATCTGGCAGTTCGTCGCGGTGGGACAGCTGTCCGTCGGCTCCGGCTCATCGGCGCGGGTCATGGTCAGCTCGATGCTCGTGCAGACCGGGTTCCTCCTGCTTTCCGGGATCATCACCGCGGGCGTCATCCTGGCCGGGCGGATCCCGGCGCTCCCGGCCCGGGCGACGCTCCCGATCGTCGGTGCGATCGTTCTGGCGCTCCTCGCGTCACACCCGCGCATCATCGACCTCTGTCTCCGGCTCCTGTCGAAGGTCGCCGGGCGGACGACGCTCACCTGGACCGGTGGCTGGCGGGACAGCGCGGAGCTGATGCTGCTCTCGCTGGTGAACTGGCTGGTGCAGGGGCTGGCGTTCTTCCTGTTCGTCGACTCGCTCGTGCACCTCGACGCGTCGGCCGTCCTCCCGCTGATCGGGATGAACGCGTTCGCGTTCGTCGCCGGCTACGTCGCCTTCGTCGCGCCCGCCGGCGCAGGTGTACGGGAGGCGACGATGGCGTCGCTGCTGCGCGTGGTCCTCCCGAGCGGGGCCGCCGCCGTCGTCGCGATCGTCTCGCGTCTGTGGCTGATCGCGGCCGAGCTCATCGGCGTCGTACTCGTCCTGGCGTTCATCAAACCGCCACGCACGGACGGGGAGGCCGGTGCCAGCCCGCCGGTCGCCGGGAGACCGGAGGCACCCGGCGAGACTCCACCGCTCTGAGCCGCCTCAGTCGGCGGCGGTCGCGGCCGTCGCGGAGGGTCGGGCCCGCCACCACCGGACGGCCAGGAAGCCGCCGTAGGCGAGGAGCAGGCCGGAGCCCAGGGCGAAGATCCAGAAGCCCACGATGAGGTCCTCGGGGCGGAACCGGAAGACCACCTCGTGCCGACCCGCGTCCACCATGACGCCCCGGAACGTGTGGTTCGTCAACAGGATCTCGGCGGGCTCGCCGTCAAGGGTTGCCTGCCACCCCTCGTACATGTTGTCCGCCAGGACCAGGAGCGATCGGGCATCGGCCTCGGTACGGACGACGACCTCGTTGGGTCGGTACTCGACGATCTCCGCCCGACCGGGCGCGCCGACCGGCTCCGGACCGGTGCCCCCCGGCTCGCGGTACAGGATGGCCGTCTCGTGCGGGTCGAACGCGGGCTGGGCCATGACGTCGAGGGCGCCGGCCGGCGGGTCGGCGATCCGTATGTCGTTGACGAGGTAGGCGCGGGGCAGGGCGTCCGGGTTCTCGTAGACGATGGCGCTGCCCTGGTGCACCACGGGCCACGGCACGCCCTGCAGCTGCACGCCCGCGATGATGTACCGGATATTCGCAGCGTTCAGGAACTGGGGGTGCTGCAGGAAGTTGTGCCAGTCCACGTACGTCTGCTGGCCCGCGCCCACGTACTCGTTGTACTGCTGCAGCTGGTTCCCGTGCTCGCCCCCGGCCTGATCGATGTGGAACCGCATCAGGTAGTTCCCCTGACGGTAGGTCCGGCCGGCAGGGACCGGGAGCACCCAGACCCGATCGCGACCCGGCTGGCTCATGACGAACTCGACCACGTCGTCCCGGGCGAACCACTGGTCCGGCGGCGGGATCGTGTACAGGAAGCGCTTGTCCACGATCCAGAGGTCCACCACGGTGAGGACGGCCAGCACGACCAGCGCCGTGCGCTGGTCGATCCGCCTGCTCAGCCACGCCCACAGCGCGGCGCCGATGGCCCCGGCGAAGAGGGTGAACCGGAGCACGCCGGCAGCACGGCTCGCGTCATCGGCCCCCGCGTTCACCGCGCCCGCGAGGAGCACCCCCGCCACGACGACGCCGAGGGTCAGCCAGCCCGCCGTGGCGCCCGGGGATCCGGGACCCGCCGCCGGCTCCTGATCATCCGCCCGGTCCGCATCGTCCGCTGATCCGTCGGCTTCGTCGTCCACGGCGCGCAGCGACGCCAGCCGCTCCAGCGTCAGCGCCGCCATCATGACCAGCGAGAACGGGACCAGGAAGAAGGCGATGGACGGGGCCCGGAACATGGATGTTCCCGGGAGCACGGCGTAGTACAGCCGGTAGATCGGCGTGTTGCCCCCGAACGAGAGGGTCAGCCCGAAGATCGAGAGGCCCACGAAGAACCACCAGTACCGGTTCCGTCGCGAGTAGAAGGCTCCCAGGCCGAGCAGGAGCAGCACCAGCGCACCTGCGTACTCGGTGTGCAGCTTGAAGGCGTTGTCGCCCCGATAGGCGGGGAAGGGTGCCTCACCGGTGTTCGGGTCGACCACGCTGACCCCGACGTCCTCGGGGACCGCTAGCCCCGTGATCTCCCGCGGAGACATCGCCCACGACGTGGAGTACTCGTAC
This sequence comes from Candidatus Longimicrobiales bacterium M2_2A_002, assembly GCA_051418035.1. Classification (GTDB taxonomy): domain Bacteria; phylum Gemmatimonadota; class Gemmatimonadetes; order Longimicrobiales; family RSA9; genus JAWVYT01. The sequence goes on along the minus strand of JBPRGE010000112.1, from coordinate 31,241 downwards.
CCCCGGCCGCCCTCGACGCCCCGCGGGGACGCGTCCACGTAGTCCAGGAACGGGAGGAAGTTCACCGAGGCCAGCGCGAAGCCCAGGGCCACCGCGCCCAGCCCGAGGGCCACCCGTTTGGCCAGCGGCTTCGGGTCGCGGATATACCCGAGCTGCACCAGGCTGAACACGCCCCAGATGCCCCCGGCCAGGAGCAGGTAGTAGTTGCTCTGGATCTGGAAGGAGAGCAGCCCGAAGCCGAGCGTGGCCGCCGCGCCCGCGAACCACGGCAGCGTTCCCCTGCGTACGCCCCGGTGGAGGAAGAAGAAGAACAGCGGCGCCAGCGCGGCCACGATGGTCTTGCCGTCCTGGCCCGCCCACACGAACGACATCATGAGTCCGGTGAACTGGAACGCCAGACCCGCCAGGAACGCCAGCCACTTCCGGACACCGAGCTCCCGGGAGAGGAGGTAGGCGCCGAGCCCCGCCAGGAAGAACGTGATCACGAAGATCGTGGGCAGGATCCTGGTCACCGGGAGGAAGACGTCGGCCAGCAGCTTCGCCGGCAGGAACGTGCTCGCCGGGTTTGCGAAGAGCGGCACGCCCCCGTACAGGTGCGGGATCCACCCCGGCAGCACTCCACTCCCGATCAGCTCCGACGTCATCACGAGCTTGAAGTACGCCGCCGCGAGGTAGTCGGAGCCGTAGATATGGCGGCCCGGCGCGAACGCGGGCAGGAAATAGATGAGGGCCAGAACGGCGTAGATCGCCGCGTAGAGCGCGCCGTTCCTGAATCCCGGGTCTCGGTCTCTTTCCACGTTGGTTCCCGTCACGAGTGCGGTTCTGAGGGGATCAAAGGTAGCCCAGGGCCCCGGCCTCGGCCGCGCACCGCCGCTCCAGCCGGTCGAGGTTGGGGCCGAAGAACTCGCGCCAGCCCACCGACCGGTCGCCCGGCGGCTGGTATCGCGTGTCGAGCCTGTGCTCGATCCGGCCGGCCTGCTCGACGCCGAGTCGGCCGGCCAGGTCGATGATGGCGCCCTTCTTGTCCGCGATGAAGTCCTCGAAGCGGATCAGGGCCATCGCATCGGGGTGGTCCAGGTAGACGCGGGCGGCCCGGGCCCAGCGCCCGGCCAGCCGCTCGATGTAGTTGCCATCGCCCACATCGAGCCACGGGCTGCGGATCGTGGCCTCCCAGAGCGGACGCATCGTATGGTACTCGTCGGGTCCGATGTCCGGCTGGTCTCCGTCGATACCGACGCGGTTCAGAATGCTCCGGATCGTGTCCCTGGGGTCGCGCATGACCATGACGTAGCGGGCCCGCGGGAAACGGCGGGCGAGCTCCGGATACAGGAAGGTGAGGTGGGGGTCCTTGACCACGTCGCGGGCGAACTCGGCGGCGAAGCGCTGTACGAAGCGGTCGAAGCTCGTGCGCCCCTCGTGGACGGCCGCCAGTGTCGCGGGTCGGCGCAGCCGGGGCCAGAAGTCCAGCGTGACGGAGAGGTCGCCGTAGGCGGCGAGGAGCGCGGCGATGGCCGTGGTCCCGGTCTTCGGGTTGCCGAGGACGAGGATCGCCTCCTCGTTCGGCGTGGCGAACGGGTTGACGAGGGTGCGCTGGAGCACGTCGAGGGCGGCGGAGAGCTGACGGCCGAGACGGGCGGGGTCCCGGCTCACCATCCCCAGGCTCGACAGGATGCGGGGGCGTCGGAGCTTCACGGCTGCCCGTCCGGGTCGCCGTGTCCGTCGAGGAGCGTCCGGTAGATCTCGAGGTGGCGCTCCGCGAGGCGGTCGTTGCTCCACCGCTCGACCACACGCCGGCGGGCGGTCCGGCCCCGTTCGGGGAGGTCCCCGGCGCCCAGCAGTCGGACGACGGTGTCCGCCAGGTCCTCGGGGTCGGCGGGGCGGAAGAGGGCGCCCACGTGCTCGTCGACGATTTCGGGGAGGCCACCGACCTCGGAGGCGGCCACCGGCAACTCGCACGCCATGCACTCGAGCGCGGCGACCGAGGTCGCCTCCATGAGCGACGGGAACACGGCCAGCTCGCCGGACGCCAGGATGCCGGGCATGTCGGTATGGGGACGGGCGCCGAGGAACGTGACGCGATCGTATACGCCGAGGTCGCGGGCGAGGCGGTCGAGGCGGTCGCGCTCGGGCCCGTCGCCGACGAGCACGGCCTCCACATCCACCGCCCCGGCGATCCGTGGCAGGCCGCGGATGAAGTACTCGACGCCGTTCTTCTCGAACAGCCGCCGCGGGACGATGAGGCGCCGCCGGTCGGTGGGCGGGAGAGCGGGGTCCACCGGGCGGAACAGCTCGGTGTCCACGCCGTTGGTGAGCGCCTCCACCCGCTGGCCAGGCGCGATGGCCTCGCCGACCGCCGCGATCTCGCCGCTCGCGGCCAGGTTGTAGTCCGAACGCTCGATCAGCTGACGGAAGAACGGCCGCCAGAGCGGGTGGCCGGCCCGTTTCAGGAAGTGCGACGTATGCCACGTGGTCACGAGCGGGGCGCCGGCCCGTCGTCTCGCGATCAGCGCTGGGAGCACGGACTGGAACGCCTGCGCGTGGAGGATGTCCGCCGACCGGGCCTCCGACCGGAGCCGCGGCACCGACCCGACGGCATGGGCCAGCCAGCCGGCCGGGTTGCGGGCCGGGAGCCACGTACGCCAGACGTCCATCCCTTCCATGGTCTCGTGGCTCGGGAGCCCCGGCCGGGATCGGGAGGTCACGATGCCCACCCGGTGCCCCTTCCGGACCAGCGCTGCACACAGGTGGAAGACGTGGCTCTCGAGGCCGCCCACCTCCGGCGGGAAGTAGACGCAGTGCATGAGGATCCTCATCGAGCGTCGCCGTCCCAGTCGGAGGTCCGCCGCGGCTCGCCCACCAGGTCCGAGACCACGATATCGGCAATGCGCGCGCCCGCGCGACCATCGCCGTACGGGTTGGTCCCCGCAGTGCCCTGCGTCGTGTCCTCGTCCAGGGTGGCCTCCACCTCGGTGACGATCCGCCGCCGGTCCGTGCCCACCAGTCGGGCCACGCCGGCCTCGACGCCTTCCGGACGCTCGGTCACGTCGCGAAGCACCAGGACGGGGACGCCGAAGGCGGGCGCTTCCTCCTGGATCCCGCCGGAGTCCGTCAACACGAGCGTGGCCGCACGGAGCGCCCGGATCAGGTCCAGGTAGCCCAACGGCTCCGTCAGGTGGACCCGCCGAAGATCGCCCAGCAGCTCCTCGGCCGGACCCCGGACGTTCGGGTTGGGGTGCACCGGGTAGAGGAACGCCACGTCGTCCCGCTTCGAGGCGACCTCCCGGACCGCCTCGAACACCGACCGGAGCGGCGTGCCGAACGACTCCCGGCGGTGCGCGGTCATGAGGATCAGCTTCGTGCCGCGCGCTGCCTCGGCCAGCCGCTCCGCCACCACCGGGCTCTCGGCCGGCCCGGCCCGCTCGGCCATGATCTGCAGCGCGTCCACCACCGTGTTCCCCGTCACGAACACCCGGTCGTCCGGAACGTTCTCGCAGAGCAGGTTCTCCCGGGCACGGGGTGTGGGGGCGAAGTACCAGTCAGTGAGCACATCGGTCAGGCGACGGAACATCTCCTCCGGGTACGGCGCCCACTTCCGACCGCTACGCAGTCCGGCCTCCACGTGTCCCACGCGGGTCCGTTCGAAGAACCCCACCAGCGCGCCGTAGAAGACGGTCGCCGTATCGCCCTGGACGAGCAGCGCGTCGGGGCGGTAGTCGGTCACCACGCCGCGGAGCCCGTCGAGACAGCCGTGCGCCACGTCGTACAGGCTCTGGCCCTCCCGCATGATCCCCAGGTCGTAGTCGGGCGTACGGTCGAACACGTCCAGGATCGGGTCCACCAGGTCGCTGTGCTGACCGGTCAGCGCCAGGCGGGTCTCCGCCCGGCGGTCGCCGGCCAGGGCGGCCAGCACCGGCGCCATCTTGATCGCTTCGGGACGCGTGCCGACCACGACGAGGATCCGCGCCCCCTCGGCTCCCTCGCCACGTCCCGCCGGTTCTGCTTCGTGCGACTGCTGCGACACCCTGGTGCTCCTGCGTGTGGTACGACCGACCCGCCATGGGCCGCTACAAGGTAATGGTCTCAATGTACTGACGCGCGTCCCGAAGTTCCCTATCTTGTTGCCCGTCTCTCACGCTGGGGAAGGGGCCGGCACGGTGGACCGCTACTTCTGTTTCCGGTTCGACGTCGACACGCACCGCTGTATCCGGCGCGGGGTCCCGCGGCTCATCGACCTGGCCGCCCGTATCGATGCGCCGTTCACCTTCTTCGTCCACGTGGGCCGCGCGGTGCAGAGACGACGCCTGATCTTCGGTCGATCCGCGGCCGGGCCACAGGTGAATACGGCCGAGAAGCTGTCCGCCCGGACCAAGCTCGGGGCCTGGGACACGCTCGTCGCCGCCGTTGCGAATCCGCCGGTCGGCGAGGGCGCACCCGACGTCCTCCGACAGGTCCTCGCCGCCGGACACGAGATCGGCCTGCACGGTGGGACCAACCACGCCGCGTGGCAAGCCGATGCGCACCGCTGGAGCCCGGAGCGGGTCCGGGACCGGGTCGCCGGCGCGCTCGCCACGCTCCAGGGGATCACGGGGGAGCCACCCCGCGGGTTCGCGTCCCCGGGGTGGAACTCGCCCGCCTCGCTGCCCGGGATCCTCGAAGAGCTCGGCTTCCGCTATCTCGCCGATCTGCACGGGCCCGGGCCGCATACCGTCGACTCCGTGCCGGGGACCGACCGGCTGCAGAGCGTCCGCACCGCGATTACCGCGGAGCCCGGGGGGGTCGCGTATCTGGAGAACCTGCGGGCCCGTGGATTCGATGATGCCGCCATCCGCGACGATTTCCGCGCGCACCTGGAACAGGCCGACCGCCTCGCCGTCGTCTACGACCACCCCTACTTCGCCGGGATGCAGGAACTCTCCCTCGTGGGCGAGCTGGTCGAGATCGCGCGCGAGCTCGGGTTCCGGCCCGTCCGCCTGGAGGAGGCCATCGCCAGCCTCGGCGCCCCGTTCGAGTGACGGGCACGAAGCCATGATAGAGCACTCGAGGTGGTGATTCCTAAGCTATTGTAGTGCTTATATCTATGGGTACTGGTGTCACGTGATGGTCTATCCTCGAGCTCGGGGTCTCCAGGCACGGCCGGCCGGGCCCCACGCCGGCCGGCCCGCCAGCCGACTTGTAGAAGCCTGTGGATCGGCATAGTTTCGGGGACGCCGTAAGCTAGCCAGTGGCCTGACAGCTTCAAGACGGAATGACTGACACGCTGGAACGCGCCCTCGTAATCGTCCCCACCTACAACGAGCGGGACAACCTGCCGCGGCTCGTGCCGCAGATCCTCGAGCAGGATCGCCGTCTCGAGGTGCTGATCATCGACGACGCGTCCCCGGACGGGACCGGCGAGGTGGCCGATCGGCTGGCCTCGGAGTCCGCCCGGATCCACACCATGCACAGGGAAGGGAAGCTCGGGCTGGGGACCGCGTACCTGGCGGGCTTTCGGTGGGGGCTGGACCGGGAGTACGACGTGCTCTTCGAGATGGACGCCGATTTCTCCCACGACCCGTCACACCTCCCGCAGTTCCTGGAGGCGATCCGGGAGTTCGATGTGGTGCTGGGCTCGCGCTACCTCCACGGGCGCGTCACCGTCATTAACTGGCCCATCACCCGGTTGATCCTGTCCTTCGGAGCGAATGTGTACGCCCGGATCGTGACAGGGCTGCCCGTGTCGGATGCCACCGGAGGCTTCAAGTGCTTCCGCCGCAACGTTTTGGAGGCTATCGACCTCGATCGCGTCGGCTCCGAGGGCTACAGCTTCCAGATCGAGATGAGCCTCCGGGCGTGGCGCAGCGGGTTCAGCATTGGGGAGATCCCCATCGTCTTCGCCGATCGGGACGTCGGGGAGTCGAAGATGTCCAAGCGCATCATCTGGGAGGCGGTCTGGCGGGTCTGGGCCCTCCGGGTCGCCGACCTCTTCGGACGGCTGTGAGCCCGTGGCGATCTCCGACCTCCTGTGGGCGTGTCCCGAATGCGGTGAGGACAGGGGACTGACGCCCGACGGATCGGCGTACCGCTGCCGGGCGTGCGACACGTTCTACCGGCGCGATGAAGGTGCATCCATCCGGGCCCGACGGTCCGACGGCACCGCCGTGGTCCGGACACCCGCCGAGTGGCTGGATCGGCTTCCGGACCCGGAAACCCTTGTGCAGAATAGAGATAGCGACGTTACGCCAGTCCGTCGCGCCGCCGTGGACGTGGCCCGGGTCGTGGACTCGGACACGGTGCACGGCCGGGGAGGAGGGTACCTCAACCGCATCGAGATCTGGGGCGACGAGTCGCCCGCAGAGCTGGCGCTCTTCCCGGACTATCTGGAACTCGCTCCCGGGGACGGCGAGCCGGAGCGCTGGCCCCTGGAATCCGTCACGGCCGTCCAGGCGAGCTCCAGCGACCTGCAGATCAACCGGACGGGGGCGCCGCTGGCCTCGTTCCACTTCCGCGACGACTCGAGCTTCCTCTGGGAGGAGCTCCTCCACGCGGCTCTTCGGGATTTCTACGGGAGAACGGGCAGGGGAGAGGTCGTCGAGTTCCAGCCCAGGATCACGACCGCATGAGCCTCTACGGGACGGCGCAGCGCCTGGTCCGGCTCCTGTGGCCGCTGATCGGCCGCCTTGACGTGACGGGCAAGGAGCACATCCCGGACGACGGGCCGTTCCTCCTCATCGCGAACCACCAGTCCTACCTCGACCCGATCCTGATCCAGGCCGTGGTGCACAGGCCCATCTACACCATGGCCAAGAGCACCGAGTTCTCGAACCCCCTCATCGGTGGGCTCCTGAAACGCCTCAAGTCCTTTCCTGTCAGACGTTTCGAGATCGATCCCCAGGCCGTGCGGATCGTGCTGCGACACCTAGAGGCGGGACGGGGCGTCGGGATCTACATCGAGGGGGAGCGCACCTGGGACGGGCGCCTCAAGACGCCTCGCCTGGGCACGCTGCGGCTGATCCTCCGGGCCGGGGTGCCCGTGGTCCCGTGCGGGATCTCCGGCGCGTACGACGTGTGGCCCCGATGGGATCGACAGATCAAGCGGGGAACGGTCCGGATCCGGTTCGGCGAGCCGCTCAGCTGTCCTGAGATCCATGACCGGAACGCCCGCGAGGCGGCGCTCCCCGAGGCACGGGATCGGGTCATGACGGCGCTGTCGGACCTTTCCGGGGCGGGGCGTACCGATGAGTGACCCCTGTGACCTCACGGTCTGCAGGTTTACATAACGTATATTATGCGAACAGGGCGACCCTGGAGTGGCTCGGGGTCGAGTGAGAGTCGAGACACGAGTGAGAGTCGAAAGCTGAAAAGCCCCGGCCGGCGCTGCCGCCGACCGGGGCCGTGGTATCGTGACGGAAGAGGCCGTCCGGCGTTGTCAGCCGGTGGCCGTATCGGGCTGGGCGGGCTGGGGTTCCGGAACGGTGGTGGTGCCCTGCCCCGACCGGACGCGGCCCTCGGCCTCGGCGAGCCACATCTCGTAGTAGCCGCGGCCGGTCTCATCCGCCTCGAACGTGTCGAGGACGCGGTCGAAGAGGTCGACGGCGGCCTGGGGCTCCCCGTGCTGCAGCTCGACGCGTCCGGCGTCGGCCAGCGCTTCACGGCGCTGGAACGGGAAGCGAGCATTGGCGGCGATGTCGAGGTAGGCCTGGACGGCGTCGTCGAAGCGCTCGAGGCGTTCGAGTGCGGCCGCCTCGAGCCGTGCGGCGGCGATCCCGAACGGAGCATCGAGCCGGGCTGGAAGGTCGCCGAGGGCCTGGATCGCCTGTTCGGGCTGTTCCTGGGCCATGTATACGTCGGCGAGGATCAGCCGGGCCTGGTCGCCGGCCTCGGTCCCGTCGAACCGCTCGAGGAACGACTCGAGGTCGCGGGCCGCGAGCTGCAGGTTCCCGCTCGCAACGGTCTGCTGGACCTGTGCGAGCCGGGCCTGGGCTGTACTCTCCACCTGCCGCTGCTGCACGATGAACCAGGCGGCGCCTCCCACGACGACGGCGACGACCACGGCGCCGATGATCGTCTCGCGCTGGTTCTCCCGCCCCCAATCGATGATTCGTCGGATGGTGCCGACGAACGCGTCATCGGGAACATCGTTCTCTCGCCGGACCTTGGAAGAGGTCGGGTGCTTCTTGGCCATATCTTCGTTTCTGGTTCGTGCCGGGTCTCGTGAGCGCCGGAAGCTACCCACGGCGTGGGGTGGCGTCAACGCCGGGCCTTGAGCGACGGCCGGGGTCGATGGTACCGTAGTCCGGACCCTCGTCGATCCCATCCGGTGGTGTGCGGGTGCGCAAAGCCCTTCTCCTCCTCGTCCTCGTGTTCGCCCCGTCGGGGCTCCGGGGCCAGGACCCCGACCCCGGGAAGGCCGCTCGGGCCGCGGCGCTCCGGTACGAGAACCGGCTCCGCGACAGGGCCCCGTATTCATCGGGTCCCACGGCCGGCGAGTGCGACGAGGTGGTGGGGCGATTCTGCCTGCGGTTCGGCGACGACGGCGACAGAGCGCCTCCTCCCGTCGACGAGCACCCCAACATCACCGAGGCTCGCCGCCGGGTGATCGGCGCCTACCGCGCCTGGCTCGGCCGGGCACCGGAGTCCGGTGCCGCGGCGGGCGGCCTGGTCCGGTACCTGATCGAGGACGGGCGGCCCGGTGAGGCGGTGCCCGTTGCCAGGGCCCACGCCGGCGCAGTCCCCGGGACCGAGAGCCTGCTCTTCCTCGGACTCGCGCTCTACTCCAGCGGCTCGATCATTCGCGCCGAGGCCGCGTTCGACAGCGCCCGCGCCCTGGCCGGCCCCGCCGGACGCGCGGAGCTGGACGACCTCTCGGTCCTTCTCGGTCCCCGGGAGCGGGAGCGGTACAGCGCGCTGGACCCCGGGGGTCGGGCCGTCTACTCCGAACGCTTCTGGGCGTTCTCGGACCCGTCACGTCTGGCCGACGGAAACGAGCGGCGCGCCGGACACTACGCCCGCCACGCGTGGATCCGGATCCTCGAGGACGCCCCGAGAGCCCGGGGCGCTCTCTCCTGGGGCGACGATCACGCCGAGATCGTTCTCCGCTACGGCGCGCCGTTCGGATGGGAGCGGGAGCGTGTCCGACGACGGCCGTTCCGGGTGACGTGGGAGGACCGGTCCGTGTTCCGCTTCGGGTACGGGTCCGTGTCACTGGTCCCGGCCTCCCTCCTGACCGAGGGCATCCCGCCGATGCCCGAGCCGGGGATACGCCCGGAGCTGGAGCGGGATGACGTCACGGCCTCCTACCGGCCCGTCCGGCTCCACGGCTTGCGCGGTCTCGAGGCGCAGGTCACCCGGATCCCCGGGCGCCGCGGCTGGATCCTGCGCGTCGACGCCATACTCCACACGGACACCGTACCGTCCGGTTCCCTCCCGGCACCGGAGGCCCTCCTCACGGCGCTGGACACGCTGGGCCACGAGGTCGCCCGCGCAACGCTCGCGGTCGAGGCCGCCGGCCCCGTCCCGTCCCTGCTCCTGCGGGGCGAGCTCCCCCTCCCTCCCGGAACATATGTTTATCAGGCGGAGGCCGTGGATACCGCGACCGGTGTCGCGGGACGGATGCTGCACCGTGTCGAGCTGCCGGCGGGCGGGCTGATGGTGGCGGATCCCCTCGTCGCGCGGCCGACGGGCCGGCCTTCACCGGACCGGCGGGGGCTCCGCCCCTTCTCCACCCGTACTGTGGAGGTGGGCGGGACCGTGACGGTGTGGTCCGCCGTTCGGGGTCTGGCTCGAGCCGGCGGCGCGAGTCGCTACGCGGTGGAGTGCTGGCTGGAGCCACGGGATGCGGGTACGGCGCTGGGTCGTGTCGTGGGCTGGCTGGGGCGGATGCTGGGTCTGGCGGCCGAGGAGCGGCCGATCCGGATCCGCTGGGAGGATGCTGCGCGGGACAGCGACCCGCTCCCGATCGTGTTCGAGCTGACGCTGGAGGGTGTGGACCCGGGCCGATACCGTCTGGGGCTGCGTGTCCGGGACCGGCTCAGCGGGGCGGAGACGACGTCGTATCGGGCGCTTCTTCTCGAGGCGGCTCCATGACCGCGGCCGGCGGGCGGGCCGGGCGCCCCAGGTCGTAGCTGATGCCCAGCTGGAAGCGCATGAGGCCCAGCGACTCGCGGGCCGCGTCGGCGAAGGTGGTCGAGGCGGGCGATCGGGAGACGAGGACGAGCGCCGAGCTGGTGAGCACGGTGTCGCCGACGGCCGGGATCGGGACCGGCGTGCGGAAGAGGCGCTGCGCGGCGTGGATCCGGGCGGAGAAGCGTCGTGTGATGGGGATGATCCCGCCCACGCCGGCCAGGACCTCGAAGCGCGTCACGCCGGAGCGCAGGGCGGCTGCCTCGCGGAGCGAGCCCTCCGCGGTCCAGCGGCTGATCGCGCCGCCGAGCTCGAGGTAGGGCTGGATCCGCCGCGTGGACGGGATCCGGTACTGCAGCACCGACTCGAGGGTGACGATCTCGAGATCGGCGGTATTCCCGGCGACGGCGTTGGCGGAGGTGACGAAGATCGGGTCGGTCCCGTCGTAGCTGGCTTCCAGCGTTCCGGTCGTGATCCCGAGCCCCAGCCGGACGGCCCAGTCACGGCCCAGCCCGAGGGCGCCGGAGACGCCGCCGTAGACGCCACCACGGAGTTCCACCGTCCGGCTCAGGACGGCCGAGTCGAGCACGGCGCCGGCGAGATCGGTCCGCCAGAGGCGCACCGGGTGGTTCTGGGCCTCGCCTCCGCCGGGCAGCCCCGCCATCACCGCGATGGAGAGGTCTGCCGGCCGGTACCCCAGACCGGGCTGCCGGGCGACGACGGTATCCCGGGGGAGCGTGTCCTGGGCCGCCGTGTCCCGCGGGGTCTGATCCCGGGCTTCCCGGTCGCGTTCCTGGGCGGCTGTGGGGCCCGCGACCGTCAGCGCCAGGAGCAGCGCTGCGAGGGTGCGGCCGCCCACGGTCACCGACGCTGGGAGGAGGCGCCGTCCCCCGGGCTGCCGGTCCCATCGTCGCCGACCGCAGCGGGCTCCGGGAGCGGCCGGTCCGCCGTCCGGCGCCAGATGATGGCGGCGATCACGAGCAGGATGAGGCTCGCGACCTGCGACGTGGTCAGTCCGAGAGCGATGAAGTCGGTCTTGGCCCGCCAGAACTCGATGATGAACCGCTCGATCCCGTACAGCACCAGATAGACGGCGAACAGCCGGCCGGCCCGCAGCGATCCGGAGATCCGCCAGAGGATCGCGAACATGACCAGCGCGGCGGCCACCTCGAACAGCTGGGTCGGGATCACCGTCAGGACGGCCGTGTCCGGGATCGACGGCGCGATCTCGTACCCGATGGAGCGGAAGTACCCGGCCGTGGTGGGCGGGTAGCCTTCCGGGAAGGCGATCCCCACCCACGAATCGGTCGGCCGGCCGTAGTCGTCGCCCACGAGGAAGCACCCCATACGGCCGATGGCGTAGGCCAGCGCCAGCGCGGGCGCGGTGCTGTCGAACGTCAGGGCCAGCGGCAGCTCCCGCTTCCGGGCCTGCCACCAGAACGCGGCGACGCCGCCGATGAAGCCGCCGTACCAGACCAGCCCGCCCCGGCTCGTCAGGGCGCGCAGCGGGTCGGCGATGAGGTCCGCGGGGTGGAGCCCCACGTAGTAGAGCTTCGCACCGGCGATCCCGCCGATGGCGATCCAGATCAGCATGTCCCAGGCGTGCTCCGGATCGATCCCGCGTCGCTCGAACTGGCGTGCCAGGACCCAGGCGCCCCCGACGAACGCGAGGAACATCATGAGCCCGAAGGAGGTGACCGTGAAGTCGCCTATGGAGAAGAGATGGGGATACATCGCTGTTCCGGCCGTGTGCAGGTGCGCGTGGCGTTCGGGCTCCCAATACAGCGGTGGCCCGCTCAGGGTCCCTGTGCCGCGTCCGGAATGTAGGGGCGGGCGGGGTCCGCCGCGAGGCCCTCGTTCTGCCGGCGTTCATCTCGCCGGGGTCCTCTTCGTCAGGCGCTCCGCCCGACGCCCCCTCCCTCGACGTTCTCGTCGCCGCCGGGCTCGACCCCTTCCGGCGCGACGGTCCACCGCCGTACCGCAACGAAGATGAGTCCGGCGCCGCCCAGCAGCATCAATGCGGGCAGCGCGTAGACCAGCAGGTTGAACCCCTCGGCCTGCGGCTCGAGGAGGACCCACTCGCCGTACTTGCTGATGAAGTACTGGTGGATCTCCTCATCGGTCCGGCCGGCCACCACCTGGCTCCGGATCAGGTCCTTCATCTGCTGGGCCAGTGGCGACGGCGAATCGTGGATGGAGAGCCCCTGGCACACCGGACACCGGAGCTCGGAGGCCAGCCGGGTGGCGCGCGCCTCCTGGGCCGAGTCCTCCAGGGGCCCCATCGTGGAGCCGGTCAGCCCCTCCATGGTCGAGGCCGGCGCTTCCTCCGCCGGCTCCGGGACCGGGATCGTATCCTGGGCGGTCAGCGGCGCGAAAGCGCCCAGCCCCGCGGCCAGCATCACGACGACGGCGCGGCTCATTCGCCCACCCCTTCCTCTTCCTCGTTCTCTGCGGCGAGCATCGCCTCGATCTCCTCGGTCAGGATCCGGGCGTTCACGGCGCTGAACACCTTCCGCCGCACGATCCCGTCCTGATCGATGAAGAATGTCTCCGGCACACCCACGAGCCCGTAGTCGATGGCCACTCGCTGGCCGGGATCGAGCAGCGCCGGGTAGCTCTGGCCGCCGAGCTGGCGGATATACCGGCGGACGGCCGGCGGCTCGTCGTTGTAGACCACGCCGAAGAACTTCACCCCCCGGTTCGCGTACCGGCGGGCCGTCATGGTCAGGTCCCGGTGCTCCGCCCGGCAGGGGATGCACCAGGACGCGAAGAAGTTGAGGACCACCACGTCGCCGCGCAGGTCGGCGAGCCGGACCGTGTCGCCCGTGGTCTCCTCCCCGTCCACGGGCCCGTCCCTGGCCATGACGGGGAGCGCGAAGTCCGGCGCCGGCTGGTCGACCAGCGGCGACGGGATCAGCCGCGGGTCGCCCCGCCGCAGGCCCCATGCGAAGAGCATGATCAGCGGGATCGTGATCAGCATGGCGATCCCGGCCCGTTTCCAGCTCACGCCGGGACCTCCTCCCGCTTCGCGGTCCGGTCCGGTCGTGGCGTCCGCGGACGCGCGTCATCCGCCCGTCGGCTCCGGTAGAGCAGCGCGACGGCCGCGCCGACGCCCATCAGGATTCCGCCGATCCAGATCCAGACCACGAGCGGCTCCACGAGCGCCCGGATCGTCACGTTCGCGCCGTCCTGCTCGAACGCCATGAGGGTGAGGTACAGGTCCTCGTGCAGCTGCTCCCGGACCGCCGGCGTCGAGATCGGCGAGTCGCTCATCTGGTAGTAGTTGAGCCGCGGGTTCATGGTCGCGATCTGATCGCCGCCCTTGAGCACCGCGATCTGGGCGTTGATGACGAACCGGCGCGGCTCGTCGTTCCCCCAGATGTCCTCGAACCGGAGCGTGTAGTCGCCGATGGTGGCCGTCTCGCCCTTCGACAGCGTGAACTCGCGATCGAGCGTGAACGTCGACGACGCGATGATCCCCACCGAGACCAGCAGGATGCCGATATGCGCGGTGTAGCCGCCGTACCGGCGCGGGTTCGCCTTCATCAGTCGGAACGTGGCCGTGATCGGATCCTCGCCGTGGGCCCGGCGTCGGGCTGCGGCGCCGATCACGAACTCGCCGAGGTTCGCCACCAGCGCGAAGCCGGCGAACCCGAAGCCCAGGAGCGCCAGGTAGTGCCGCGCCCCGACGGCCAGGAACCCGATCAGCGCCAGCACGCCGACCACGCCCGGGATGATGAACCGCTTGTAGTGCCGCTCGTTCGCCTTCCCCCACGGCAGGACCGGGCCCACGCCGACCAGGAAGAGGAGCATCACCGCCAGTGGCAGCGTCATCCGGTTGAAGAACGGCTCGCCCACCGTCACCCGCACGCCCCGCAGCGCTTCGGCCACGAGCGGGAACAGCGTGCCCAGGAGCACCGTGAAGGTGAAGGCGGCCAGCACGAGGTTGTTCAACAGGAACACCGTCTCACGCGACGCCGCCGACTCCAGCCGTCCGGAGCTCCGGAGCTCCTCGCTGCGGCCGGCCACGAGCGCCACGCTCGCCAGCAGCGTGACCCCGATGAACGCGAGGAAGTAGTACCCGATGTCGCCTTCGGCGAACGCGTGTACCGACGACAGGATCCCGCTCCGGGTCAGGAACGTCCCCAGGATCGTCAGCACGAACGTCGAGATGATCAGGCTCACGTTCCAGAGCTTGAGCATCCCGCGCCGCTCCTGGACCATCGTGCTGTGGATGTAGGCGGTGGCGGTGAGCCACGGCAGGAACGATGCGTTCTCCACCGGATCCCACGCCCAGTAGCCGCCCCAGCCCAGCACCTCGTAGGACCACCACATCCCTGCGATGATCGCCAGGGAGAGGAAGCCCCAGGCGGTGAGCGTCCACCGGCGGGTGACGTGCAGCCACCGCGCGTCCGTCTGCCGGGTCACCAGTGCACCGACGGCGAACGCGAACGGCACCGCCATCCCCACGTACCCGAAGTACAGGAGCGGCGGGTGCACGGCCATCAGCCAGTGGTTCTGCAGCAGCGGGTTCGGCCCCGGGCCATCGGCCGGCACCGGGAACACCTCGTGGAACGGGTTGGCCGGCCCGAGCAGCAGCATGTAGAAGAATGCGCCGACGAGGAGGAGCGTCCCCGTCGCCACTCCGAACAGGTCGCTCTCTCGGTCACGGTGCAGATACGTGACGGCGGCCGTGTAGGCGGCCAGGATCAGCCCCCAGAAGAGGATGGACCCTTCCAGCGAGCTCCAGAGCGAGATGATGGAGATCCAGGTCGGCGTCGACCGGCTCCCGACCTGGGCGACGTAGGAAATGCTGAAGTCGTGGGTCACGAGGGCGTACACCATGCCCAGGTTCGCCACGAGCATCAGCCCGAGAATGGCGTAGGTGGCGGCTCGCGCACTGGCCACCAGGGCCGGCTTCTTCGAGCGCACGCCCCAGTACGCCGCGAGGGCGCCGTAGACGGCGAGCCCGAGGGCGAACGCCGTCGCGCTGAATCCGAGGAGACGAATCACGTGTCTACCCGTCCTCGCGAATCAGCGTCTCGTAGGTGTCCACCGGACGGTGCCCCTCCGGCGGCGCCCGGTACTCGTTCGAGTGCTGGACCATGAGGTTCGTCGAATGGAAGACGCCCTCACGGCTGTAGCGCCCCTCCACCACCACGCCCATGGTGTCCTTGAACATGGCCGGCGGCGCGCCGGTGGACTGGACCATCAGCGTGTCGCTGCCGTCGGTCACGCGGAACCGCAGGTCCAGCTCCTCCGCGTTCCAGCTGATCGAGCCCGGCACCACCTTGCCGCCGAGACGCACGGGCGTCTCGTACGCGGCGTTCCCCCGGGCCAGCAGCTCCGACGGAGTCAGGAAGTAGACCAGGTTGCTCCCCAGCCCGCCCCAGATCAGGTAGCCGAATCCAGCGAGAATCAGCACGGCGCCCAGAGCGCCTATCGTCTTCTTGTTCACCCCTCACCTCCCAGCTCCGCGACGGTGTCCTTCGCCCGCCGAGTCAACAGAAACAGACGCACCGAGTATCCGATGAGCCCGAACCAGGTGACCGCGTACGCCGCGATCACGTAGCTCCAGACGTTCGCATCAGGCATGGAGCTGCCCCCCCTCCAGGACCGCTTCCTCGTGAAGTGCCTCCGCGCGCCGCTCGATCCTCGCCGCCCGGTACCGCCAGCTGATGAACACGATCAGGACCAGCAGGAACGCCACCGCGTTCGCACGGAGCGCCCACTTGTAGATCGGCGTCAGCGTCTCCGGCGTCGACTGGGCCTGGTGCAGCGTACGCCACCACCGCACCGACATGTAGACGATCGGCACGTTCAGTGCCCCGAAGATCCCTACACCGGCGCTCCATGTGGCCCGCCGCTCCGGGTCCTCGGTGAACGACCGCAGCGAGAGGTAGCCCACGAAGATGATGAACAGCACCGCCGTCGACGTCAGGCGCGCGTCCCACGTCCACCATACGCCCCACGCCCAGCGTCCCCAGATCGAGCCGAGGACCAGAGTCAGACCCGTGAACACGGCGCCGATCTCCGCCGCCGACGCGGCCAGCAGGTCGGAGCGCTCCGTCCGCTTGATCAGATAGACCACACTGCCCCAGAAGACCACGAAGAACGCCAGGAAGGCGTTCCACGCCGCCGGGACGTGCACGTACATGATCTTCTGCGAGTCCTGGAAGTCCTCGGCCGTCGGCGAGTACGCGAACCCGAACCACTGGGCCGCGATCACGACCACGGGCGCCACGAACGTCAGCGCCACCAGCCAGGTCGGCGCCCGCTTCTCTCGAAGGGCCTTCATCTCGTCCATATCACTCCTCGATCACGGCCCCGAACGCGAGGATCGACGCGCCCAGGAAGATGGTGTCGAACGCAATCAGCAGCTGGATCCACCGGCCGGCGTCCCCCATGGCATCGCCGGCCAGCAGCGTCGACGTCCCCTCCACTGCCGCCACCAGCACCGGGACCAGCATCGGGAACAGCAGCAGCGGCAGCAGCACCTCCCGGGCCCGGCTACGGCTCGCCATCGAGGCGTAGAACGTACCGAGCGTGACGAAGCCGAACGTCCCGAGGAAGACCACCACCACCACGAGCCCCAGCGTCCCCGTCATCGGGATGTCGTAGAGCACGATCGCCAGCGGGATCAGCACCACTTCCACCAGCAGGACGAACACCAGGTTCGCCAGCAGCTTGCCCAGGAAGATCGAGCTCCGTGCGCCCGGGTACAGGAGCAGCGTCTCCAGCGCACCCCCATCCAGCTCCACCTGGTACGACCGGTGGAACGCCAGGTTCCCGCTGAAGAGCACGGTCAGCCACAGGATCCCCGCCGCCGCCGTTCGGAGCGTGGCCGTGTCCGGGCCCAGCGCGAACCCGAACATCAGGAGCATCAGCGCGGCGAGGAAGACCACCGCATTGAAGTTCGCCTTCGACCGACGCTCCGTGGTCAGGTCCTTCCACGCGACCGCGCGTACGCGACTCAGCTCGCCGCTGAAGCTCATTTCGCCGCCTCCGCCTTCAGCGCTGCCGCCTCGGCCTTCAGGGCCGGCTGCGCGCCCGGAGCCGGAATGACCCGCCCCTCCTGGAGCGTCACCACATCGTCCACGACCGCCGACGATCGCTCCGGGTCGTGGGTCGCGACCAGCGCGATCCCGCCGCTGTCGGCCGTCCCCCGCACTATCGCGTTCACCAGCTCGATGCCGTCGGCGTCGAAGCTCGCGTACGGCTCGTCCAGCAGCAGGAGCCGGGGAGGCCGCATCACCAGCCGCGCCAGCGCCAGTCGCCGCGTCATCCCCGACGAGAACCCGGCCGCCCGCTCCTCCGTTACGTGCCCGAGGCCCACCCGGTCGAGCGCCGCGTCGATGGGGACCTCACTCTCGCCGCCTCGCATCCGCTGGGCGAACTCGAGGTTCTCCCGGGCCGTCAGGTCGCCGTAGACGCCGGGCTCGTGGTACAGCGCGCCCACGTGATGACGGATCTCGTCGGTCTCCTTGAGCAGGTCCCAACCGAAAACACGGCCGCCGCCCCGGGTGGGACGGAGCGTGGTGGCCACGACCCGGAGCAGCGTGGTCTTGCCGCTCCCGTTGTGGCCCATCAGGGCGAGCGCCGTCCCGGGCTCCGCCCGGAAGCTCGCGCCCCGGAGCGCCCACTTGCGCCCGAACCGCTTCGCCACCCCTTCGATCACTATGCCGTCACTGACCACGACGGCTCCTCCTGGCTTCGTCGGATTGCATCGTCGAGCCCGAAGATAGCCGTAAGGTGTACGGGGTTCAATCCCGGAATAACCCCTTCTCCGATGGGGGAATCCTACGCACCACGCCGTGGGGCGTTCCACGCACCTGCTGTAGGGAAAACGACGACGCCGGATCCGTCCCCGGATCCGGCGCCGGTCAACGGCGGTTCCGGCCCCCTGTGCGGGGCCCCGGCCGCGCCGTCCTGTGCCGCGGCTCAGAGCGTGACGCGAACGCCCAGGCTGGCGAAGAACCGGCCACCGTCGAGCGCCTCGAGGGTCGGAGCCTGCTGCGGCAGGCCTGCTTCCTGGAACGCGTCGACGTCCAGGACGTCGGTTGCCTTCTGGTAGCCCACCTCGCCCACGACGTTCAGCAGCATCAGGTTCAGCCCTGCATTGGCGTGGACGTTCCAGGCGGCCGACTCGAGCTCACCCGCGAGCGGGCTCTCCGGCCGCAGCTGCACCGTCTGGGCGGTCCCGCAGCGGCTGGCCGGGCACTCGTACGTCAGGTTCCAGTTGAGCCGGGTGTCGCTGGTGTAGATGTCGTAGCCGGCGCCGGCCGCCAGGTCGAGCATGGCGAAGCCCTTGCTGATGCCGGCCCGGAGGCTGATGACCGAGAGGTCGCTGGCGAACGCGGCGGGGGCGGGGTTGTCCATGTCGCCGAACGTCACGTCGCCCATGTTCCGGTACATGGCGCTGATCGCCACGCCGGGGACCACGAGCCCCTGCTGAAGGATCCCGACCCGTGCACCGATCCCGTAGTTGAAGATCGTCTCATCGAGGCCGATGGCGTCCTCCACGTCCTGGATCGACGGGATGAACGACACGCTGCCCAGGAGGTCGATGGCGCCGAGTCCTCCCAGGGCGGGGCCGAAGGAGAACCCGTTGAAGAGGCCGACCACCACGTCCCCCTGCACCGAGAGCACCGGGATCCCCGTGGTCGGCATTCCGGCCACCGTCCCGCCGTCCGTGACCGCGGGGTCGAAGGCGCCGCCCAGGATGTCCGGCACATCGGCGAACGCGCCATTGACCCGGGCGGTGACGCTGATCCGCGGGAGCAGGCCGAGTCGCCGGCCGATCGTGCTGTAGGAGCCCAAGGTGTGCGCTCCGCCCGAGAAGGCGATCCCGACCGACGGCTGCACATTCGACAGCGTGCTGGCCACCTGGCCGCAGAGGAAGCTGAACTGGTTCTCGACGTCGGACGGTACGCCGCCCGGTACCGGCGGGCTGGCGACAATGGTCAGGTTGTCCGGGGAGCAGGCGTTCAGGAGGTCCTGCTGGGCCCGTGCCGGCGCCGCAGCCACGGCGAGGGCGAAAATGAACAAGAGAAGGCGCTTCATGATACTCCTCCACTGGAGCGAGGTTTGTTCGGGTCCGGGGGGAGAAGAGAGCAGGAAGGCCCGTATCGTCGTACCGCAGCCTAGTTTGCCGCTCACGGATGGGGCTGTCAAGGCGACCGGAGCGGCCGGCCCTCCACGGGAGAGCGCGGACCGACCCCTTCCGCTTCCGTGCGAACGGGCCCGGCAGGACTCGAACCTGCGACCCTCGGTTTAGGAAACCGATGCTCTATCCACCTGAGCTACGGGCCCTCAATACTTCGTTATCCCTTGTGGCGCAACGTTTTACGGCGGTTCTGACACAATGCCATTTCCAGCCTTTCCCGATCAAACTGTGCCAGAGAGTGTGACAAAGCCCTTGTCCTTCGTGCCAGTGGGCGCCAATTTTCAAAGGTAGCACGGCGGCCCACGCAAGGCCTAGCGAGCATCACGCGGACCGCCGCACAGTGACCGGCCCAGGGGGCTCGGACCTTTGAACGATGGCCGTCCGCAGTCCCGGGGTCAACACCAGGGGGAGGAACCGATGGGCAAGGGCAAGAGTCGGGGAGCTCACATCATGTGGCGGGATTCCGATGGCCGGTACCACAAGCGCCACGCCGAAGGCCGGCGGGCGTACGGCGACTTCCGGGCCTACTCCGACGTGGGCGGGGCCCGTGAAGCGCTGGCGCCCGTGCGAGGCGACACCAAAGACGGCTCCCATGTGCTCGGTACCGGATGGGGCACCACCGACCCCGCCCTCGCCGACGCCCTCTTCGACAAGCGGAAGGCGGAGCTCAAAGACAAGCGCGCGGGCCGGGCGGGTGCGCAGAAAAACATCGGCCTGCAGCGACTGGCCGCAAAGCACCTTCGGATGAAGAAGGCGGCGGGTGGGCGCGGCACCTCAGAGCAGCACATGGAGGACCTCGAGCGGCGCCTCCGGGTAGCCGTCGAGCACTTCGGGGTTGACCGGCACCCCGAGAGCGTGACCCCCGCCGACGTGCGGGAGTGGTTGGACGCGCTGGCGAAGCGGCCGAACGGGCGTGGGGGCACCCTCTCCTCCACTACCCTTCGCAACTACATGTGGGCGCTCTCCGGCCTGTACGGCCGGGCCCAGGAGCAGGGCTACGTCCCGCCCGCCTACAACCCCGTGAAGATGCTCCAGGAGAAGCCGGAGGCCACCACAGCCACCGAGGCGAAGTTCTTCGAGGTGCCGGAGGCCGCGTTGATCCTGAGGGCCGCCCGGGTCGTGGGGGCCCGGAGCCGGAACAACGCCACCGAGGGCCTCTACCCCATCGTGGCGACGTTCCTGCTGACCGGCGGCCGGAAGTCGGAAGTGCTCGGGCTGAGCGCGGAGGATGTGAGCTTCGACAAGGGCAAGATCTACTTCCGGCCGACCGACGTGCGGGGGCTGAAGACGCTGACGAGCCACCGGATCGTGCCCCTCTGGCCGCAGCTCCGTGAGATCCTGCACGACTGGATGTTCCCGGCCGGGGGAACGCCCCGCGTCAGCGGCCTCCTCTTCCCTTCCCGGGTCGGCGGCATGATCGGAGACCTGCGGAAGTCGCTGGACGAGATCGGCGAGCTCGTCGGCCTGGACGAGGGCGACGTGAGGACCAAGGCGTTCCGGCACACCTACTGCAGCGCCCGACTGCAGACGGTGCAGCGCATCGTGAAGCCCGGCAAGGATCCGGCCACCGACGAAGACGCGTACGAGTACACGCCCGTGAGCCACTTCACGGTGCAGAAGGAGATGGGACACGGGGGCGCCTCCCTGGTTGACCGCGTCTACGGCCACGTCGGGGACAGTCCGCATCGTTCAGAGGTGGTGGAGTACAAGGTGGAGAACCACCGGAAGGAGCTCGGGGAGCGGCTGGTGGCCCTGGAGGCCAAGTGAGGCGGCGGGCCAGCCGGAGACCGGATTGGATGCGCGAACCCGCACCCGCGCGGGCCCGGGCGTGATGGCCGATCCGAGCACGCACACCACCCTCCACTGCCCGGAACGCGGGTGCCGGGGCTACCTGGCGGTCATGCCTGGCCAGTGGACGGTGGGCCGGAAGCTCAAGAAGAAGGAGCGGGTGCGGGCAGGCGTCGGGCGGTTCGCCTGCGATGAGTGCGGGGCCCGGTACGAGGCGATCCCCGCTGGATCTCCGCGCGATTCCAGGCCTCGAAGGAGCTGAGCCCGAAGAGGGTTCACGGACGGCACGCTGACATTTATCGAACGACCCGGAGGGGGATGACTCATGGACAGAGAAGAGATCAGAAGGCGGAAGCGCGCGGTGGTCGAAGATCGCCGCATCACGATCGGGGAGCTGAAGGAGCGTCTCCGCCTGTGGGACGATGATGACGTCCTAGACTTCGGGAGCACGCTGAGCGGAGACCCCCTGGTGTTCTACCGGGTGAAGGACCGGGGTCGGCCACCCGGTGGCGCGCCCGCCATCGTCCAGATCGAGCTCAACGAGGTTACCGACGATTGGGTCGAGGACTGAGCGGACGAGCGCGGTGGCGAAGGGGGTGGCGGGGGCTTGTCTTGACACATCGCCACCTCCCACCGTAGCTTTGTATTGACCCCGGCGTGAAGGGTCGGCGGGCCAACTCTCAACAGAGAACCCCGCGCACGCCGGAAGCGGTCTGAATCGACCCTCCGACAGTCGGCGCGTCGTCGCACCGAATAGGTTTAATCGACTGTCACTGGATGCGCGGCCATTAAGGCGCCCTCGCCGGCCCCGCGTGCTTTGAGAGGGACCCCGCAAAGGCAAGATGCCCCGCGTCTGCCCTGCGATGGGTCTACTCGAAGACGCGGGGCCGACTTGCATCTGGGGGCCACGATACAATGGCAGCACCCGCCACGACCGCCACCGGGTCACGCGATGTCCTGATCAACTTCAGGACCACCGAAGCCACCCGGGAGATCCTCCACCGGGCCGCGGAGGCCGATGGGCTCACGCTGAGTGCATGGCTGCGTCGGCTGGCGATTGAGCGGGCCAAGAAGCTCGACAGAGGCGACGCTGGCATGATCGGCGCCAGATCCGACCCCGTGCCCGCGTTTCGCGCCGAGATGGAGGCCGCCGGTCTTCCGGCCCCGACCGAAATCGTTCCGGACGGCCAACTCCACCGCTTCCGGGTCGAGGGCGACAAGCGGGGCTCGAAGAACGGCTGGTACGTCCTCTACCCCGACGAACCCCCCGCCGGCGCTTTCGGATGCTGGAAGCGTGGCGTAGACGTCACGTGGTGCGCGAAGGCGGAACGGGACTTCACGGCGGAAGAGCGGTCGGCCTGGCGTCGGAGAATGGCGGAGGCGAAGGCCGCCTGGGAGGGGACCCGGACCCGATGACCGCGCCCACGCAGCTCCTGGAGGAGGCCGGCCAGACCCTGGCCCGAGCGGAAGCCCTGATCCAGCGGGCCGGCGAACAGCTCGGCTCACCGTTCGACGAGCCACTCGAGCTCCACGCGGCGGAGGTCCAGCGGATCCGGAAGCAGCTGCGCAATGCGTTCACGACACTGACCGCGGGAGGCCGCGGTGGCTGATTCCGCGCGGAGCGCGCTTTCGGATCCCGGTTGGGCCCGGACGGCTCGCTACGAATTGGACCGCATAGACGCGGCCCTGAGCCTGGCCACCGCCGCGACGACCCGGCTCCGGCGGGTGCTGCGGGCGGGGGTCGCCGACTCCGTGGCCTCGATGATGGACTCGGACGTGAGGAGCGCCGGCGATCGGGCCCAGTGGCTCAGGGAGCGTATCGCCGAAGAGGCTGGAGGCGGCGCGACCTCGACAGAGGCGACGCTCGAATGATCGGGGCCAGATCCGACCCCGTGCCCGCGTTTCGCGCCGAGATGGAGGCCGCCGGTCTTCCGACCCCGACCGAAATCGTTCCGGACGGGCAACTCCACCGCTTCCGCGTCGAGGGCGACAAGCGGGGCTCGAAGAACGGCTGGTACGTCCTCTACCCCGACGAACCCCCCGCCGGCGCCTTCGGATGCTGGAAGCGTGGCGTAGACGTCACCTGGTGCGCGAAGGCGGAACGGGACTTCACGGCGGAAGAGCGGTCGGCCTGGCGTCGGAGAATGGCGGAGGCGAAGGCCGCCCGGGAGAAGGAGGAGCGGCGGACACGTGAGCGCGCCCGGAAGCGGAGTCGCGACCTGTGGGCGAAAGCCACCCCGGCCGACCCCGACCACCCCTACCTGGTTCGCAAGAGCGTTCAGCCCCACGGGATCCGCCAGCTCGGCGCCCGCCTCGTGGTGCCTGTCACCCACGGCGGCCAGATCGACGGTCTCCAGTTCATCGAGGCCGATCCGGACGCGGTCCCGGCGAAGCGATTCCTCAAGGGCACGACCAAGCGGGCCCGCTACTTCCCCATCGGCACCCCGAACGGCCAGGTCGTCATCGCGGAGGGCTACGCCACGGCGGCCTCCATCCATGAGGCTGCGGACGTGGCGGCCGTGGTGGCCTTCGACGCTGGCAACCTCGGGCCGGTCGCGGAGGCCATTCGGGACCGCTTCCCCGACATCGAGATCATCATCGCGGCGGACAACGACCACGAGACGGAGGGCAACCCGGGCCTGACGGCCGCCGAGCAGGCGGCCGGCCTCGTGGGCGCTCGCATCGTCGCGCCGACCTTCGAGCCCGGAGACCCGGGCACCGACTGGAACGACGTGATGACCACCAAAGGCACCGAGGCCGTCGCCCGGCGGTTCACGTTCGAAGAGGACCCGGACGCGGAGGCGCCCAACGCGGACTCCGGCGGCGAAGCCCTCACACTCACCGACACCGGCAACAGTTCCCGGCTCGTACGACTCCACGGCGGCCGGCTGCGGTTCATCCCGCCGTGGGGGAAGTGGATCGTCTGGCCGGAGGGCGCCCGGCGATGGATCCTCGACCACGACGACGTCCACGTCCGGGAGCTGGCGAAAGACGTAGGCCGGGAGCTGAAGCGTCAGGCGGCGGAGGAGCCGGACAGCGACCGGGCGAAGAAGCTCTTCAGCTGGGGCCTCCAGTCCCTCAACAGCGGCCGGATCGGGTCGCTCGTGAACCTGGCCCGGGGCATCGAGGGGATCCCCCTGGACCACGAGCTGCTGGACGCGGACGGGTGGCTGCTGGGCGTCGAGAATGGCGTGGTGGACCTGCGGACCGGGGAGCTCAGAGACGCCGACCCGGACGATCTCATGACCCGGCAGTGCCCGGTCCGCTACGACCCGACTGCAGAGGCGCCGCGCTGGGAGCGCGCCCTCGAGGAGTGGTTCCCGGACCCGGAGCTGCGCGCCTACGTCCAGCGGCTCGCCGGCGCCGCCCTCGTGGGCATCCAGCGCGACCACGTGTTCGTGATTCACTTCGGACACGGGGCCAACGGCAAGGGGACGTTCATCCGCGCCATCGAGAACGTGCTCGGGCCGTACGCGATCGAGGCCCACCTCTCGCTCCTGGTGGAGTCGAAATACAGGGAGCACGACACCGTCCGGGCGGACCTGTTCCGCACACGGCTGGCCGTGGCGTCCGAGACGGAGCGCCGGGTGCGACTGGCAGAGGCCAGCGTCAAGAATCTCACCGGTGGCGACCGGATCCGGGCCCGGCGGATGCGCGAAGACCCGTGGGGCTTCGAGCCGACCCACTCGCTCTGGCTGCTCACGAACCACCTCCCCGAGATCCAGGGCAGAGACGCCGGCATCTGGCGACGGATCCGCGTCGTCGAGTGGGTGGCCCACTTCCGGGGCGCCGAGGCCGACACGGCGCTCGACGAGAAGCTGGCGGCCGAGGCCCCTGGCGTCCTGCGGTGGATCGTCGAGGGGTGCCTCGCGTGGCAGGAGCACGGGCTGGACGAGCCGGAGGCGGTGGTGCGGGCCACGCTGGCCTACCGGCACTCGGAGGACGCGCTCGGACGCTTCGCCGAGGATGTCGGCCTGGTCTTCCGCTCCGGGCTGGAGATCCAGGCGTCGGAGCTCCAGGAGCTGCTCGACAGCTGGGCCCGCGCCGAGGGCATCGATGCGCCCCGCCAGGAGGTCGGTGACTGGCTTCGGGAGCAGGGAGTTCGGCAGACCCGGCAGTACTACACCGACAGCTCGGGAAACCGCCGGCGGGCCCGGTTCTGGATCGGGGTCGGACTGGAGGACGGAAAGCACGAAAGCGAGCAAACCCATGCACTGTAAGGACCTACGGGATTGCCGAGCCGGCGATGGGACAAGGGGGACGGGGTTCCCGGGTTGTTTAGCTACGCGCGCGCGTAGCCAGTCAACCAGGAAACCTTGTCCCGTCTGTCCCACTGGGTCCCGAACGGTGCGGGTGAAGGCGTCGAAAAGGCAGGGCTGGGCTCCGAATTTTGAGGCAAGCCTAAACCTCCCTGGAGGCCCCGTTTTTCTCCCGCAACGACCGCTCAGGGGAAGACCCGGCCCTGCGGGCTACGCCGTCCCGCTTGGCGGCCCCGATTTCATGGGCCGGTGGTTCAGAATCTGGCACAGTTTGCAACCGGACGGTGGGAAGCGCGCCGGTTTGGAAGAACGAGGAACGAGGGAGCGTCATGGATAGCCTGACACTGCGGGACCGGCTGCGGAAGCTGGTGGAAGCCCTACCGCCCGGCAGCTCCGCCACCCTGCCTCGCGACCAGCTTGCGGAGTGGATCGAGGCCGAAGAGCCCGAGCCCCTGGCCGACCTGACGGTTGAGGACGTGGCCGGCATCATGGACCGCGCACCGTCCACCGTTCGGGGCTGGTGCCATGACGGGAAGCTCCGAGCGTACCGCCTGAACGGCAACGAGTGGCGCATCCCCCATGAGGCGCTGCGCGAGTACCAGAGGGGTCAGCTCGAAGACCAGAAGCCCGACGACCCCGAAAGCGATGACCTGAGCTCCTGGAGGGACGTGGCATGAGTCGAAGCGTGAACAAGGCCAGCCTGATCGGTTACGTGGGCGCCGAGCCGGAGGTGCGCACCACGCCCGGCGGGACCCGGGTGGCGAAGGCATCGCTCGCCACCTCCCGGAGCTGGAAGGACAAGAGCGGCCAGGACCAGGAGGCCACCGAGTGGCACCGCCTGACGTTCTGGGGGAAGCTGGCCGACATCGTGGAGCAGTACGTCCACAAGGGTGACCGGCTCTACGTCGAAGGCCGCATCGAGTACTCGCAGACCGAGGATCAGCAGACCGGGGCCACGCGCCACTGGACCGAGATCAACGTGCGGGAGCTGGTCATGCTGGGCAGCCCCGGAGGCCCCAGCGGCGGCCAGAATCGCCGCGAGAGCGCCACGGAGGCCTCTGCAGGGGGTCAGGGTACGGGAGACAGCTCCCGGGGGCCCCTGGACGAACCCGACGACGGATTGCCCTTCTAGATCATGGTGACCGCGACGACGACCCCTGACCCGATCCGGCTTGCCCGGGCCGTCCACCTCGAGACCGAGCGCCTGGCGTTCGGCACGTGGCGGGTCGGCGCCTGGACGGTGGACGAGGATCAGGGCTGCAACTGCCCCGATCGGACGATCCGCCAGGTGACGTGCAAGCACGAGATGGCGGTCCGGCTCTCCTGCCTGGACCCGGATCTCCTCGACGCCTTCCGCCAGCTGCTCCCGGAGGCCGCCGGATGACGATCCTCGCGCTGGACCTGTCCCTGACGTGCACCGGCTGGGCCACCGCGGACGCCTGCGGCACCCTGAGCCCGCCGAAGGGCGCCGACCGCGGCACCGCCCGGCTCGCCTGGATCCGGGACGCCGTGCTCGAGCGGGTGGAGGCGGCGGAGCTGGTGGTCCTGGAGGGCTACGCCTACGCCCGGGGCAACCGGGCCCACCAGATCGGCGAGCTCGGCGGCGTCATTCGCCTGGCGCTGCATGACCGTGGCGTCCCGTACGTGGAGATCCCGCCGTCCACGCTGAAGAAGCTCGCCACCGGCAAGGGCAACGCCGGCAAGGAGCGGGTCCTGGTGGAGGCGGTGAAGCGGCTCCGGTACGCCGGCTCGGACAACAACGAGGCGGACGCCTTGTGGCTCCACCAGCTGGCCCTCCACGCCCTGGACCTGCCGGGCGCCGTCGCGCTGCCGAAGCTCCACCTCGAGGCCATCGACCCGGACCGATGGGCCCACGTGGCCCCGCCGGCCGATTCCGCGCGGAATGACGCGAACGGACCGCACCAGGAGGAGCTCGAGCTGGTGGAGGTGGGGCCATGACGAAGACGAAGAACGGCCGAAGCGGGTCCCGCGTCCGGGCACGTCATCGCCCGGCCGGGGGCGCCCTCCGGGGCGTCGGTTTCCAGGCCGCCCGCCGAGGCCATCCCCACGGAGAGGAGACATCATGAGCACCCCCGCACTGAAGACGACGCCGGAGCCCAACGTCTGCGGCGCCCCGACCGACAGCGGCGACCCCTGCGCCACGCCGTTCGGGCTCTGCGAGGAGTGCGGCAAGTGTTTCGTCCACTGCGAGCACCGCGCCGAAGAGCGACGGGCGGCCCGGGCGAAGGGTGCCCGCCACTCGAACGCGAAGCGGGGCAAGGGCCGCGCGCCGGACGTGTCGATGCCGGAGCCTGAGACGCTGCCACCGCCGGAGTCCATGAAGGACTGCGCCGCCTGGTTCTCCATGCTGTCGTGGGCGGTGACGGTTGGCCGGCTGCACCCCGACCGCGCCGACAAGGCCCGGGCCGCGGTGCGGGACCTCCGCGACCTGCTGCTGAAGGACCAGGACAAGCGGATCGACGAGCTGCAGGCCGTCATCCAGAAGCTGAAGAAGGCCCGGAAGGACGGCCGCTGACGTGGCGACGATCAATCAGCGCCGGCTCGACAAGCTGGAGAGGGAGGCGCAGGAGCTCCTCGAGGACCACGGCGAACGCAGCGGCGCCGACCTGGAGGGGATCCGGTCCCGCTACCGGGACGATCCCGTGGGCTTCATCCGGGACGTGCTCCATGAGGAGCCGTGGGCGCGGCAGATCGAGATCGCCGAGGAGGTCCGGGACGGCCCCCGGGTCGTGGTCCGCTCCGCCCACGGCATGGGGAAGGACTGGCTCGAGGCGCGGTTGCTCCTCTGGCACGTCTTCGCCCGGGGTGGGCTCGGCATCTACACCGGCCCCACGGACCGCCAGCTCGGCATCGGCATGTCCGAGATCCGGAGCGCCTTCCGCAGCTCCGAGCTGCCGGGCAAGCTCTTCTCCCGGTCGCTCCGGATCGCCGATGAGGACCGGCTCATGGCGTTCACGAGCTCGAACGTGGACAACCTCACCGGCTGGCACGACCCGAACGGCGTCATGATCGCCATCTCCGAGGGCCAGGGGGAGGCGGTGGAGGCCACGGCCTACGATGCGGCCTTCGCGTGCACCACCGAGCCGAATTCCCGGCTCCTGGTGGGCGGCAACCCGGTCCGCCCCTCCGGCCGGTTCTTCGAGATCAGCCGCAAGGCGAGCTGGACGTCGGTCAAGATCCCGGCCTTCGACCACCCGAACATTGCCGCCGGCCGCCAGGTGGTCCCGTACGGCCCGGCCCACGACTGGCCGGAGCAGATCGCGGAGGAGTACGGCCGCGACTCCGCCTACTACACGTCCCGGGTCCTGGCGGAGTTCCCCGAAGAGGCCGAAGACGCCCTGGTGCAACGGGCGTGGCTCGAGGCCGCTGTCGAGCGGTGGGAGGACTGGCGCCACCGGCACGCCTCCGCCCCCATGACCTTCGCGCTGGACGTGGCCCGGATGGGCGCCGACCGGAGCGTCCTGGCCATCCGTCGCGGGCCCGTGCTCCTGGAGTTCGTGGGCTGGCGGAAGGCCGACCTCATGACGACCACGGGCCGGGCGATCCGGCAGATGGACCGCTTCGGCGTCCGCTTCGCCGGCGAGCCGACGGCTGACGACTGGAACCGCTGGCACGGACGGGCCACCGCCAGGAGCGCCCGCATCGTCGTGGACGAGGTCGGCGTGGGCGGCGGGCCCGTGGACCGGCTCCGGGAGCTGCAGGCGGAGCAGGGCGGGGAGACGTGGCCGGTCGCGAAGGAATTCGGCGCAGCGAACCGCGACGGCAGTCTGCGCATCTCGTCCATCCCCACCGTTCGGATCGAGGGCTACAACGGCGGTGGAGGGGCGGTCGGCCGCGACGGACACCGCTACCTCAACCGGCGGGCGGAGTCCCACTGGAATCTCCGGAAGCTCCTGGAAAAGGGGGAGATCGCCATCCCGAACGATCGGCAGCTCCTCGAGGAGCTCCTGGCGGTCCAGTGGACCACCACCAGCGCCGGGAAGATCCAGATCGAGGACAAGGACCTGATCCGCGGGCGGCTGAAGCGCAGCCCCGACAAGTCCGACGCCCTGGTCATGGCGTTCGACGACGGCGGGCGGACCCCGGTCGACCCCGGGGTTCTCCAGCCCATCAAGAAGTGACTCACACGCAGGAGGAGACGATGGACACGAAGACGGAAAATCTGATCGTGGCCGCCCAGCGGCTGGCCGCGATGGGGCTGAGCGACACGTACGCCCGGTTCCAGCTCCAGAAGCACGCCGACCGGCTGGAGGAGGAGGCGCCGGAGACGGTGGCGCAGTCGATCTACGACAGCGCCGAAGAGGAGTGGAAGAGCGGCGGCGGGGCGGACGGCGGCGGCGGCTCGAAGAAGTCCGACGACGACTACGACCCCGTGGCCGAAGGGAAGCGGCTCGCCGCGAAGCAGAAGGGCGACGCCCACGGCGGCAACGCGCTCGCGTTCACCTGATCGGAGGAGACCATGGCGACGACAACGAGAAGCGCGGCGGAGGTCCGCCAGGAGATCGAGGCCCACGAGGAGCGCCTTGACGAGCTGCAGGAACGGGAGAGCGACCTCGGCGCCGAGCTCGAGGAGGCCCGCAACGCCCTCGGGCGGGCCACGGCCCACGGCGCGGCGGCGAAGTCGGAGAAGGCCGCCGTCCGGGACCTGGCCGAGGAGCTGGAGGCGACGACGCGGGCCATCGGGATCCTCCAGGAGGAGCTCGAAGGCCTGGCCGGCGCCCGGGACGCGGCCCTCATCCGGGAGACCGGCGAAGTGGCCCGCAGGCGGACCGAGGAGACGCTGGAGGCCGCCGAGGAGGTGGCCCGCCAGGCCCACGCCTTCCT
This sequence comes from Candidatus Longimicrobiales bacterium M2_2A_002, assembly GCA_051418035.1. Taxonomy (GTDB): domain Bacteria; phylum Gemmatimonadota; class Gemmatimonadetes; order Longimicrobiales; family RSA9; genus JAWVYT01. Next base: position 1,085 of record JBPRGE010000112.1, on the reverse strand, counting down.
GGAGGAGTTCGCGCCCCTCTTGGACCGCCTGGACGCCCGGTTCAACGCCGAGAAGAAGGCGGAGATCCAGGCCCGCCAGGCCCGGGGCGCGGTGGGCGCCTACACCCAGACCAGCGCGAAGGCCGAGCTCTGGAACACGCACCGGCCGCTCTTCGGCTTCATCGAGGCGGTCCGGCAGTTCGAGAAGGCGTCGGACGGCGCCCCCGTGGACCCCGCGGCGTGAAGCGAGGAGACCGTGACCATTCAGCGAGGTGAACCATGCCGGTGAAACCCTGGACCCCGGAGAAACGCGCGCAGCTGCAGGGCGCCCTTGTGGCTGAATTCGCGGCGAACCAGCCGCCGAGCCCCGAGGTCGTGAACGGCCGGGAGGCCGCAGCCCTGGACGCCCCGACCCGCCGGACGTACCGGGGGCGCGTCTACCGCGTCGACCCGATCCCCTACAAGGCCGGCCTCGAGCTGCAGGAGCTGGTGGGCGCCTACGGACAGGCCAGCTCCGCCCGTGAGCAGGAGCGGGCGCTGGAGGGCATGGTGCGGCTGTATCGGCGCCTGGCGGTGCCCACCGGCTGGCGGCGCCTGGTCCGCTGGTTTCTGCCGAACCCGTTCCGCCATGCCACCGAGAAGGAGATCATAGCGCTCGCGGATTTTTTCTGGACGTGCCGGACCGGGCGGAGCCTCCGCGACTCCGTTCGAGCGGCCGGCGAACGCCGCCCATCGACCGCCTCGACGGGCTCTACGAATTCCAGCGGGTCTACGGCCGGCGGCCGACGACCTGGCGCGACTACGTCCACGGCATGAACCACATCCGGCGGGCCCACGCCCGGGCGGCGCTGAGCGCCTTTCGCTCGGCTGCCATGGCACGATCGAACGACCCCGGTGCTCGGAAAGGCTGGATCCGCGACAACTCTGCACTGGCAGGATGGAGGTAGGAGATGGCTCAGAATAGAGACGGCGTACGCTGGTGGCTCCGGCTGCTCCTGGACCCCCGGTCGAAGAAGGAGGTCCAGAAGGACGCGCAGGACGCCCTCGACAAGGGGACCGACCCGAAGAAGGCGAAGAAGAACGTCCGGGAGGTGGAGGGCGCGTTC
>JBPRGE010000111.1:0-1361 GCA_051418035.1 Candidatus Longimicrobiales bacterium M2_2A_002 | reverse complement strand
CGCGTGCTCGAACGTCGCGAGGAGGTCGGCCTGATGAAAGCCCTGGGGGCCCCCTCCCGCCGGGTGGCCGGCCTGTTCCTGGCGGAAGCCGCGGGCATCGGCCTGGCCGGCGGTCTCCTCGGCCACCTCGGTGGCGTCGGGTTCGCCGGGTTCATCGGCCGAACGGTGTTCGAGTCGGCCCTGGAGCCGTCGCCGACCGCCCTGCCCATCGCCGTCTCGGTCGCAGCCGTGGCGGCAATCCTTGCGAGTCTCTGGCCCGTGCACCGAGCGCTGGCCGTCGATCCGGCCATCGCACTGAGGGGAGAATAGGAGGAACCGAGTGAGAGATACGATCGTCAACGTCTGGAATGTCACGAAAGTGTACAACGAGCGGGTGCGTGCGCTCGAGCGCGTACGGCTCTCGGTCGGGCGAGGCGAGTGGCTCGCCCTCATGGGCCCGTCGGGGTCCGGCAAGACCACCCTGCTGAACCTGATCGCCTGCCTCGACCGGCCGACCAGCGGCCGCCTGCTGGTGGCCGGGACCGACGTCACGACGCTGGCGACGGGCGCTGCGGCACGGTTCCGACGCGAGCACGTGGGGCTGGTGTTCCAGCAGTTCCACTTGGTCCCGTACCTGACGGCGGTGGAAAACGTCATGCTGGCCCAGTACTTCCACAGCATGGCGGAACGCACCGAAGCGCTCGAGGCGCTCGAGCGCGTCGGCCTGGAAGAGCGGGCCGGCCATCTCCCCTCACAGCTGTCGGGCGGAGAGAAACAGCGGGTCTGCATTGCCCGGGCCCTGATCAACGAACCCGACCTCCTCCTGGTTGACGAGCCGACGGGCAACCTGGACGCGAGCAACGAGGAGAACGTCATGAGGCTCCTGCGGGAGCTCCACGCGGCAGGCCATACGCTGGTGATGGTCACGCACGATCCTGCCATCGCCGGGAACGCGGACCGCCTGGTGCGACTGGACCACGGCCGCGTCGCGGCGGTCCCCGGCCACCCCGACGGCTCCCGCTCGACAAACACTTCGAAGGTTCTTCGATCCCTTTACCCGAGCGAGGCACAGACCCCATGAGAGACCTGTCATCATCGGCCACCCTTCCCCGCGTGGCGTTGGTTATCGCCACCGCAGCCGCGGCGGCCTGTGGGCCGTCCGACAACCAACCGCCCGACAATCAGCGGCCTGCTGAGTCGAGCGCGGGCGCGGAAGCGACAACCGGGACGGTCACCGACATCTCGGCCGCCCGGCTCCAGGACATGCTGGCGTCGGAAGACCTGGTGCTGGTGAATGTCCACGTCCCCCACGGCGACGACATCCCGGGCACCGACCTGAGCATCCCCTACGACGAGATCGGGGCGCGGGCCGACCAGATCCC
>JBPRGE010000110.1:0-10579 GCA_051418035.1 Candidatus Longimicrobiales bacterium M2_2A_002 | reverse complement strand
GCCGCTGGCCCGGCGTAGGGGTCCAGGCCGTCAGCCCGCGCGCGCCATGTGGCGGGCAGGTCGGTCGGGATCATCGGTCGGCAGGTTCCGGGTCTCGGGCAAGGTCCTCTCGCGCGCGGCGGAGAACGGCCTTTCTCACGTATGCGGTGGGGTACTCGTCCCGGAGCGCCGCCGCCGCCTCAACCACGGCCCACTCCCCGGGCCGGATTCGGAACGATCGGCGCTCCATCCGCGGCCTACGACTCGGCATCTTTTCCTCCTCAAGTAGAAGGGGCTGGCGTCTGACTTCGGGTCTGACTATATTTCCGGACAGGTACCGAAGTCTACTTGTCCGGAAGGCGTGATGACGGAGAAGGAGTTTCGAGAAGCGGTAGCGCAGCTCGCCCACCCGAGCCTGGAGTCATCAGCTCTGGAGGCGGCGATCTCGCACTACGTGAAGGAGGGGAATCTCTACAACGGCGACGTTTCGCGGTGCATAGAACTGGCGGGCACGATCGCATCCCTCCGGGCCCCGTCGTCAGGGGACGACGATGGATCCCCGCAACCGGCCCGCCTCCCCGGGACGCCGCTCGCGGAGGCGTGGGGGCGGCAGTTGCTTGATCAGTGCCAACCGTGGATCGAGCAGGAGGTCGCTTCGATTACAGGGCGCACGTCCTGGCCCCCGTGGCCCGCCGACCCCGGAGCAGCCGCGGCCTGGATTGAAGCGAACGTGCCCGAGGCGCGGGCCCGGGTTCGCGCAGGAGACCGCTACCGAAGGTCGGCGGAATACCGCGAGCGGTTCGCGGCAGCTCTCGGGTCGCTCAACGAGTTGGCTGACGAAACGGGAGACGGGCTCACGGTCAAGCGCCGGTGGAGGTATCTGCGGTACGCCGCCCCCGACGACAGCGGCCACTTTCCGAGCGGCTGGCGACCCGAGGGCGTTCGTGTCCCTTGGAGGGGTGACGACGCCCTGACCCGTTTGGCCAGGATGCAAGAACAGTTATCAGGGGCGACCGGGGCCTCAAGGAACGATCGCGGCGCGGCTGGTGGCCTCGGGGGTTTCTTCCCGGTCGACCTGCTCACGTATGCCCTGACCGGCATCGAGCCGCCGTTCCACCGCGCAACGGTCCTTTTCGGCGCCCCGCCGATCTCCGACACCCTGCGCGGACCGCATGCTCCAAGCAAGAGAGTAGCCGTCACGTTCTACACGCCGGACGTGACCAACGACGACCTGCGGAAGCTCCGGCGCCAAATCCGTGAATCGTGGCGGCGAATGGGGGTAGAAGCGGCAGACGATGAAAGCGGGCCGTTGGGCCCCCGTCTCACCGAAACGGACCAAGAACGCCTCAACGCGATTGAAAAGCTGGGCGGAGTGTCGGAAGACGTTGGTCCGGATTTCTGGGTTGCGTTGCAGGAGCACCTTGGGGACTCTGCGCCCGACGATCCCGACTCTCTGCGCCGCTGGTGGAAGCGATACAAAAGGAAGGCCAACAAGATCCCTGCTCCCTATCAGGAGGAGAACGATGGCGAAGCGTAAGAGCTGGTCGAAGATCGTGGAGGAACACGGCGTGCGCGTGCGTCTCTACGAGCGCCCGGGCTCCGACAACATCTACCGCGAGGTTCGCAAGCCGGACGGCTCGAAGGACCGGAAGAGCCTCGGGATCAGCGACCGGGACAAGGCGAAGGAGAAGGCGAAGGAGCTCTGCGCGGCGATTGCCGATCTTCGCCTCAACCCGAGTAAGCGACCCGACAACCTGACACTCGGCCAGCTCCGGCGCATCTACCTGCGGGAGAAGGGCGACCGGCTGTCGAAGTCCCGTAAGAACCACGTCGAGAAGACGCTGGACATGCTGGAGCGCCACCTGTCGCCGGACTTCCCGGTGACGGCGTTCGGGGACGCGACGGCAGAGGATTACGCGGACGCACGGGCAGGCGGGACGTTGAAGCCTGACGATCGCCGGGCGACGAAGAACCCCGGGCCGGGCACGATCAAGAACGAGCTGGACACGTTCTCCACCGTCTGCAACTGGGCGACCGGGTACAAGCCGAACGGCCGGGCCCTACTGTCGAGCAATCCGGCAAGGGGCACGTACCGGCCCGAGTACAAACGCCGGCACCGGAAGCAGCCCCGGATCAGCGAAGACCGCTATCGGAAGTTGCTGGCCGTGGCCGACGAGGTGGACCCGGAGGGCCGGTTCCGTACCCTGCTGGTGCTGGCGTGGCACACCGGCCGCCGGATTACCGCCATGACGCACCTTCGGGCGAGTGATGTCCTGCTGACCAAGGACGCCATGCGGAACGCGCTGGCGGAAGCCGGGCGCGGCGACGAGGCTCTGAAGGTATGGAAGGCCGCCATCCGCTGGCGGGCCGAGCACGACAAGATGGGGCAGGAGACGTTCGCCCCCATCGGCCCCAAGGTGGTGAACGCGCTGACCGGCTACATGCGGAAGAGCGCCCGCGTGGGCGACGCGTGGCTGTTCCCGATGCCGACCGACCCCGAGCGACCGGCGGACAAGCAGGTCGCGGGCTACTGGCTGCGGCGTGGCGAGAAGGCCGCAGAGCTACCGCATATCCGCCGGGGCGGCTGGCACGCATTCCGTCGTGCGTGGGCCCAGCGCCACAAGGATCTGTCCCCGCTGGACGTGGCGGCCGTGGGCGGCTGGTTCGACCTCAAGGCGCTCCATGAGGCGTACCAGTCCAGCGACGCGGAGCGGATGCTCGAGGTGGTCAACGATGGATAGCGGACACAATCTGGACACAGTCAAACCGTAAGCCCCCATCTCACAACAGCTTACGGACCCGTCTACACGTTGAACCGGAAGAGAATCACATCGCCATCCTCGACGACGTAGTCCTTCCCCTCACTCCGGATGAGCCCCTGGTCCCGGGCGGCCTTCTCGGATCCGACGGCCTCGAAGTCCTCCCAGGCGATGGTCTCCGCCCGGATGAACCCGCGCTGGAAGTCGGTGTGGATCTCGCCCGCGGCCTCGGGCGCCGTCGAGCCCCTGCGGATCGTCCACGCCCGGCTCTGCTTCTCGCCGGTGGTGAAGAAGCTGATCAGCCCCAGCAGCCGGTACCCGGCGCGGATGAGACGGTAGAGGCCGGGCTCCTCGAGCCCCAGCTCGTCGAGGTACTGCCGCCGCTCGTCCTGCTCCAGCGCCAGGAGCTCGGCCTCGAGCTGCGCCGCCAGCTCGACGACCTCGGCGGGCTCGTGGTCGCGCTCGATCGCCTCCTTCAGCGCCTGGACGTACGCGCTCTGGTCCGGGTCGCCCAGGAACTCCCCCTCGGTCACGTTGGCCACGTAGAGCTCGGGCTTCTCCGTGAGGAGCTGGTAGCCACGGATCCAACGGGCCTCCGTCTCGTTCTGCGGCTTCACCAGCCGGGCCGGATCGCCCTCGGCCAGCACGCCGAGGAGGCGATCGAGCAGCTGCTCCTCCGCCTGCGCGTCCTTGTCGCCGCTCCGGGCGGTCTTCTCCACCTTTTCGAGCCGCTTCTCCAGCTTCTGGAGATCGGCCAGCGCAAGCTCGGTGTTGATGATCTCGCGGTCGCGCACAGGGTCGACCTCGCCAAGCACGTGGGCGATGTCCGGGTCGTCGAAGCAGCGGACGACGTGCACGATCGCGTGTACCTCCCGGATGTTCGCCAGGAACTTGTTGCCCAGTCCCTCGCCCTGCGACGCGCCCTCGACCAGCCCGGCGATGTCGACGAACGTCACCGTGGCCGGCACCCGCTCCTTCGCCTTCGAGTGCTCGAACAGGAAGTCGAGCCGCGGGTCCGGAACCTCCACCACGCCCACATTGGGGTCCACCGTGCAGAACGGGTAGTTGGCCGCGTCCGCGCCGGCCTCCGTCAACGCGTTGAACAGCGTGGACTTGCCCACGTTCGGCAGCCCCACGATCCCCAGCTTCAGGTTCGGCATCTATTCGTTTCGGACCAGGTTTCAGGGTTCATGGACCGTTCCTTTGTCGGTTCCTCCCCACCGGACTACATTACCCGTCCCCGTTCCCTTTGTGCACCGGAGCCGTCCAGATGTCCGATATCGCCACCCTGCTCGACGAGACGCTCGACGCCTGGCGCTACACCCGTCAGGGCTTCATCGCCGAGGCCGAGAACATCCCTGCCGGCGACTGGGGCTTCCGCCCTACGCCGGAGAACCGCGACGTGAGCGAGCTCACGCTCCATATCCTCCAGGCCGCCGGCATGGCGGTGGGCGAGCTGACCCGCCCGGACGGCGACTTCACTCGCCAGGGCTTCAGCGAGCACATCGATGAGCACGCCGGCCACCTGCCGGAGACCGCCGAGCCGGGCGCGTGGCTCGACCTCCTGCGCTCGGAGCTCGAGCGTGGGCTCGAGCGGATCCGCGAGGCCGGTCCCGAGCTCATGGGGCAGCCGATCAACCAGTTCAACGGTGAGCCCGCGGCTCGCCTCATCTGGTTCCACCACCACATCGCCCACGAGGACTACCACCGCGGTCAGCTGACCCTGTACGCCCGGCTGACCGGCAACGTCCCGGCGCTCACGCAGAAGATCCAGAGCGGCGGCGGCTGACCGGAGTCCGGCCCGTGGCTACCCCTCACCCACGACGGCGAAGAGCGCCCGGATGAGCGACGGGTAGGCTTCGTACACCACCCGCGCCGCACCCAGCTCGAGCCGCTCCGTGTTCGTGTGGGCGTGCCGCTCCTCACCCGGCGCGTACCCGAGCGTCGGGATCCCGTGCTCGCCCTGCGTGTGCCGACCGTCCGTGGCGAACGCCCACGGCCGCACCCGGGGCGCCGATCCCGTGGCCACCGCCACCCCGTCTACAGCCGCACGGACCACCGGGTCCTCCGGGTCGAGCAGGAACCCGCCGCCGAAGAGCTGCCGTGTCGTGGCTCGTCCCGTCCAGCTCCGCTGCTCCTGCGTCGCGTAGTCCACCGCCCACTCGAGCCCCGACGGCAGCTCCAGCACGTCGTCCAGGTACGACCGCAGTGATGTCAGCGCCTCGTCGGGCCCCGGGCCCGGCAGCACACGCCAGTCCAGCACCACCGTGGCCCGATCCGGGATCACGTTCCGGCTCGCCGGCTCGGCCACCACGTCCGTCGCCGTGATCGTAGACTGCCCGAGCACCGGGTTCTCCTCGCCGAGCCGTCCCCGCGCGAACCCGGCCACGGCCGAGAGCACCGGACCGACGCCGTCCAGGGCGTTCCGGGCCCTGTCCGGCGCGCTTGCGTGGCCGGCCAGGCCGCGGATCTCGACCAGGACCTCGGCGCGGCCCCGGTGCCCGATGCAGAGATCGCCGCCCGTCGCCTCGCCGATGATCACGGCGCCCGGCCGGATCCCGCTCTCGGCGAGGAAGTGGGCCATCCCCCACCCACCGCGTTCCTCGAAGACCGTGTGCGCGACCACCAGATCGCCCGCAGGCCGCTCGTCCACGAATCGGGCCGCCGCGTACGTCTGCAGCGCCAGCGGCCCCTTGATGTCCATGGCGCCCCGGCCGTGGAGGTGTCCATCGGCCACGACACCGCCGTACGGCGGGTGCTCCCAGCCCTCCGGCGCGCCGGCGTCCACCACGTCAAGGTGGCTGCTCAGCTGGACGGGTGCCGCCCGGCCCTCGCCGCGGATCACGCCCACGGCGTTGCCGACCTCGTCGGTCCACGCCTCGTCGAAGCCGAGTCGCCCCAGCTCCTCGACCACCCGGCGCGCGACCGCCTCCTCCCCGCCCGGCGGGCTCGGGATGCGGATCAGGTCGGCGGCGAACGCAATGGCGGCGTCGAACGACCGGTCGGCCGGCCGGTCGCCCGCAGAGTCGGCCGTACCGTCTATCGCGGGGTTGGTCACGAGCGTCTCCCTGTTCCTCGGAGGTTCAGTGGACGGCAAACGAAAACGGCCCCGCCGCAGCGAGGCCGTTCTCGCAGGTCGCCGCCCGGGGCTAGCCGAGGAAGGCGCCGATGACCTGCCTGGCGCTCTCCAGCAGCATCCCGACGTCGGCTTCCGCGGCGTGCACGCGCACGAACCACGGAGCCAGCACCAGCGCAACCACGCTCATCAGCTTGATCAGGATGTTCAGCGACGGGCCGGACGTGTCCTTGAACGGATCGCCCACCGTGTCGCCGACCACCGCGGCCTTGTGCGGGTCGGAGCCCTTGCCACCGTGGGCGCCGCCCTCGATGTGCTTCTTGGCGTTGTCCCACGCGCCGCCGGCATTCGCCATGAACAGCGCCATGAGCACGCCCGTCACCGTGGCACCGGCGAGCATCCCACCCAGGGCGAGGATGCTGAAGTAGCCGACGATCACCGGGGCGAACACGGCCACCGCGCCCGGCAGGATCATCTCCCGGAGCGCGGCGCGGGTGGAGATATCCACGCACCGGGCGCTGTCCGGCTTCTGGGTCCCGTCCATGATCCCGGGCATCTCCCGGAACTGGCGACGGACCTCGTCCACCATCCCGCCGGCTGCGCGGCCCACGGCCGTCATGGTCAGCGCGGCGATGAAGAAGACCAGCGTGCCGCCGATCAGCAGCCCGATGGTCACCTCCGGGTTCACGATGTTGAGCCCGATGGTGTCGAGCCCGACGGCCGTGGCGTACGCGCTGAACAGCGCCAGCGCCGTGAGCGCGGCCGAGCCGATGGCGAAGCCCTTCCCCATGGCCGCCGTGGTGTTCCCGATGGCGTCCAGCCCATCGGTGATCGCCCGGACCTCGGGGCCGAGTCCGGCCATCTCGCTGATCCCGCCGGCGTTGTCGGCGATGGGCCCGTAGGCGTCCACCGACATGGTAACGCCCACCGTGGCCAGCATGCCGACCGCCGCGATCCCGATTCCGTAGAGCCCGCTGAAGTAGTACGAGACGCCGATGGCTACGGCGATGAGCAGCACGGGGATCACCGTGGACTCCATCCCCACGGCGAGGCCGCGGATGATGTTTGTCGCCGCACCCGTCTCACTGGCCTCTGCGATCTTCCGGATCGGCTTGGCCGCCGTGTAGTACTCCGTCACCAGCCCGATCAGGACGCCGACCAGCGTACCGGCCAGGATCGCCCAGAACGGGCCCAACGGCGAGAGCGCCCGCTCGGTCACCGGGTCGAAGATCTCGAAGCCCATCGCCTGGACGGCGAAGTACGCCATGACCAGGAAGATGGCCGCGGCCACCAGCGTCATGTTCCGGAGCGCGCCCGCGGCGCTGCCCCGCTCGAAGACCTTCATCAGGGCGATCCCGATGAGCGACGCCACCATTCCCAGCATCACGATCAGGATCGGAAGCGCCACGGCCTCGGCACGGTTCGCCGCGAACATCGCGCTCGACGCCCCGATGGCGATGGTCGCGATGATGCTGCCGACATAGCTCTCGAAGATGTCGGCGCCCATCCCGGCGACATCACCCACGTTGTCCCCGACGTTGTCGGCGATCGTGGCCGGGTTCCGGGGGTCGTCCTCGGGGATCCCCGCCTCGACCTTCCCCACCAGGTCGGCGCCCACATCGGCCGCCTTCGTGTAGATGCCGCCGCCCACGCGGGCGAACAGCGCGATGGTGCTCGCGCCCATGGCGTAGCCGCTGATCACCTCGGCGAACGTGCGGAACTCCAGCGCCGAGATCGCCGTCGAGCCCAGCAGCCAGTACCAGAGCCCTACGCCCACGAGACCCAGCGCGCCCACCGACAGCCCCATCACGGCGCCGCCGAAGAACGCGACCCGGAGCGCCTTGCCCTGCCCGAACTCCGAGGCCGCAGCCGAGGTCCGGACGTTCGCCCGCGTCGCCGCCTTCATCCCGAAGAACCCGGCCAGCACCGAGCTCAACGCGCCCGTGATGTACGCGCCGGCTGTCTGCGACCCGATGGCGAGCCAGAGCAGGATCGCCACCAGCGCCACGAACGCCGCCAGGACGGAGTACTCCCGCCGCAGGAACGCCATCGCGCCGTCGTGGATCTGCTCCGAGAGATCCCGCATCAGGTCGGTGCCCATGGACTGCCCACGCACGTAGAAGAACAAGCCCAGTGCGACCAGCAGACCCACGAGCCCCAGCAGCGGAGCCCACTGAGTCCACGCAACCAATTCAGTCACCCGCGCCTCCGTTGTTTATCGGTTGTAGCGGCTCATGGCCGCCTCCATTCCTTCGTCCATCCAGACCCCCACTGCATCCACCAGCTCGTCGAGGAGCTCGACCACCGTATCTTCGTCCGCGGGATCGAACTCCGAAAGGACCCAGTCCGCAGCGTCCACACCCGGGGGCGGTGCGCCCACCCCGATCCGGAGCCGGGCATACTCCTGGGTGCCCAGCGCCGATTGCACCGACTTCAGGCCGTTGTGCCCGCCGGTGCCGCCGCCCGGCCGCAGCCGGACCCGGCCGACGTCGAGCGCCAGGTCGTCCACGACCACCAGCAGATCTTCGGTGATGTCCAGATCGGGGATGCCACGAAACGGCGCCAGGGCGGCTCCGCTGCGGTTCATGAAGGTGACCGGCTTGAGCAGCAGCACGGACTCCGCCCCCACCGCCCCACGGGCCGTGAAGGCGGGCCCGCTCCGCTGGAACGGGCCCAGGTCCCACTCGCTGCTCAGCCGATCGACGAGCCACCACCCTACGTTGTGTCGGGTAGAGTCGTACTCCGGGCCGGGGTTCCCCAGCCCGCAGATCACTTTCACCTACTTTTCTTCTTCGGCTTCGCCCTCTTCCGCCTCGGCCTCGCCTTCCTCGGCCTCGGCCGTCGGCTCCTCGCCTTCCTCCAGCTCCTCGCCTTCCTCGCCGATGAGCTCCGGCTCCTCGACCTCTTCCTCTTCCTCCGGCAGCTCCAGGATCGTCGGCGCCGCCACCGTGCAGATCGTCCGCTTCGGATCCACGTGGAACTCCACGCCCTCCGGGACGACCAGGTCGGAGATATGGACCGAGTCGCCGATCAGCAGCCCACTGACGTCGATCTCGAAGTCCTCCGGAATCGCCTCCACGGCGCACTCCAGCTCCACGACGTGCATGACCTGCTGCAGCACGCCGCCCTCGCGCACGCCCTCCGGCGTGCCCGACAGGTTGATCGGCACCTCCACGGTCACCTTCTCACCCGCGTGGATCTGCTGGAAGTCCACGTGCAGGACCTCCGGCTTGTACGGGTGCGCCTGGACCTCCACCACCAGCGTCTGGACCGCTTCCTTGTCGCCGTCGATCTCGAGGTCCACCAGCGTGGTGTCCAGCGAGTGCTCCTTGACGAGCACCCCGAAATCGTGGGCGTCCACCGTCAGCGGACGAGTCTCCTCGCCGCGACCGTACACGACCGCCGGGATCTTCCCTTCGCGGCGCATTCGACGCGCGGCTCCCTTGCCCGTCGTCTCCCTCAGCTCCGCCTTCAGTGTCGCCTTCTCCGCCATCTCACCTTCTCCTAATCGAACAGCTGACTGACCGACTCGTTCGAGTGTGTGTATCGAATCGCCCTCGCCAGCAGATTTGCCACTGACAGCACCTTCAACTTCTCAAACCGCTTTTCCTCCGGGACGTGGAGCGTGTTCGTCACCACGACCTCCGTGACCGGCGACTCCTGCATCCGCTGGACCGCCGGGCCCGAGAGGAGCGGGTGCGTCGCCGCCACGTAGATGTCGTTCGCGCCCCGTTCCTTCAAGGCCAGGACCACACTCTCCATGGTCCCGGCCGTATCGATCATGTCGTCCACGATGATACAGTTCCGGTCCTCGACCTCACCGACCACCGTCAGCACCTCGGCCACGTTGTGGGCCGGGCGCCGCTTGTCGATGATCGCGAACGCCGCATCGATCCGCCGGGCGAACCCGCGGGCCATCTTCGCCGCGCCCACGTCCGGCGACACCACCGTGACATCCTCCAGCCCCTTCTGCTGGAAGTAGCTCGTCAGCACCGGCGCCGCGTACAGATGGTCCACCGGCACATCGTAGAACCCCTGCAGCTGATGGGTGTGGAAGTCGATCCCCAGCACCCGGTCTGCGCCCGCCGCCTCCATCACGTTCGCCAGCAGCTTCGCGCCGATCGCCACCCGCGGCTGGTCCTTCCGGTCCTGCCGCGCGTAGCCATAGTACGGCATCACCGACGTCACCCGCGCGGCCGACGCGCGCTTCGCCGCATCGATCAGCAGCAGCAGCTCCATGATGCTGTCGCCCGGCGGTGGCGTCGGCTGGATGATGAACACATCCCGCCCACGCGCGTTCTGGTTCAGCCGGACGAAGATCTCGCCGTCGGCGAACCGCGAAACGGTCGCATCACTCAGCGACATTCCCAGCGCACTCGCGATCTCTTCGGCGAGCGGCCGATTGGCCGTCCCCGAGAGGAGCATCATGGGTCCGTGGAAATAGTCTACCGGCATCGGTTCCCCGCGCTAATCGGCCGAAACCCTACAGCCTCGAAAGATATTGGACCTCCCGTGGCCGGTCAACCGGGGGTCTCCAGAAAGCCCGACGGCCGTATCCGGACTCGGCGACCGCCGGGCGACGCCCTTCGAGGACAGTTCCCCGGGGTGGATTCGAACCACCATTAGAGGATCCAAAGTCCTCCGTCCTGCCATTAGACGACCGGGGATGAAGCGGTGTAAGGTAATACCCGCACCGTCCACGGATCAACGCGTCCGGGTCCGGGTGACCAGGATCCGCAGCGACGGGTCGGCTTCCGCCAGCTCG